>NZ_BAABIG010000029.1:0-28838 GCF_039542605.1 Streptomyces ziwulingensis | reverse complement strand
CGGCCCGGCCGCTCCTGGCCCCGGCGCTCCTGGCGCTCCCGGCGGTGCCGCCGCTGTCGCTGTCGCCGCCGTTACTGCCGCTGCTGTCGTCGCCGTCGCGGTCGCCCCGGCCGCGCGCGGATCTGCGGGGTCCGGGGACCGGTGACTGCGGTGCGGAGGGGGTCAGTCGCAATTCGTATTCGCCGGTGCGCGGGTTCAGCACCCACTGGTCTGCGGGGTCGATGTTCTCCGCCCGCCCACGGCCTTGCGCGTCCACGGTTGTCCGAATCCTCCGTCGGGGCCACGCGGCGCCTCCCCCTCCGAAGGCGCTCGGGTCTCGGTCGATCAGTGCGCGGCCTCGCGAGGGAATCTCGTTGCCGGGCACACCGGATCGCTCACACTAACGGCCCAGTTCAACGCGCGGGGACTCCGGTGACACATTCCACGAAGCTTACAACCGGGCAATCCACTCATTAACCCGAACAAGGACTCGTTTCTGTGGAAAGCCTTGGAGCCCGCTTTACCCGCAGGCGTCCTCGGCGGCCGTGTTCCCCCGGAAAGTCGGCGCCGACGACGCGTTCTGGCCGGGCGGGCCGGAAGGCTTTTCCGCGGACGGTGTGTCGCCGTGCCCGTACGTGCCGTGACCGTGGGAGTTGCCGGTGCCGGATTCCCGCGCCACCGCGACCGGCTCATCCGTCCGCAAACGGGTGAACAGCCGCTGCGCCGCCGGTTGGGCGAGCTGGTCGCGATTGGCGTCCCGCGGCCATGACTCCCGGGGAACGGTGAGGAATTGCACGGCTTCGGTGGGGATGTTGCGCAGGCCCCGCACGAGATCGTACAAACCGCGCAGATTAGCCAGCGCCGGGTCGGTGGTGAGAGCGGAAGTCGCCGCGTTCAGCACGGGATAGAGCTTCACCGGATTCAGCAGGACGTCATTGCTCCGCACCTTGCTGACGAACGCGCCGAGAAACCGCTGCTGCCGCTCCATCCGGTCGGTGTCGCTGCCGTCGCCGAGCGACTTGCGGACCCGGACGTAACCGAGCGCCCGCTCGCCGTCCAGCGTGCTGCGGCCCGCGGGCAACCGGAGCCTGGCGGCCTTGTCGTCGACCGGTTCGGGCAGGCAGATCTCGACGCCGTCGACCGCGTCGACCATCTCCTTGAAGCCGTGGAAGTCGACGACCACGTGGTGGTCGACCCGGATGCCGGTCAGCTTCTCCACCGTCCGGATCGAGCAGGCCGAACCGCCCACCTCGAAGGCGTAGTTGAACATCGTGAAGACCGGCTCGGTGCGCGAGCCGTCCGGGCGGCGGCAGCCGGGCACGGCCACCATCAGGTCCCGGGGCAGGGAGACGGCGGTGGCGCTGCGCCGGCCCGCGGCCAGGTGCAGCAGTATCGCGGTGTCCGACCGCTCGGTCCCCGGATCGCGGCCGTAGCGGGCGTTGTCCTTCCCCGACCGCGAGTCCGAGCCGATCACCAGGACGTTCTGCGCCCCGCGCACCAGCGCGGTCGGGCGCTCCCTCTCGTACCGGGCGAGTTCGGCCGCCGCCGCCTCGTCGGGCGTGATGTTGCCGTCCAGCTTGGTGTACAGCGTCCACCCGATGGCGGCGGCGCCGACCAGTACGGCCACCGTCACCAGGGACGCCCGGCGCAGCCACCGCCGTCTGCGGACGCGCCGCAGCCCGCCGCCGGTCGCGGACGACCCCGCTCCCGGCCCGAGGGTGCCCTTGCCGCCCCCGGGGCCCCCTGCGGTGTCCGTCACCTGTGGACCCCTCCCGCCGTACGAGCGTCCCGCGTGCCTGCTGCTCCTACGACCATGGCCCCGATGCGGGGCGGGGGGCGGGTGGGGGTGCGCCGAACGGGGGACGGCGCTCGCTGCGGGTGCGCCGGGGCTCCCTACGGAGGCGCCGGGCTCACCGGGCCGTCGCCGTGATCCGCTCCGACTCGATCCGCTGGTCCAGCGCGTCCGGGGCGAGCCGGTCCAGGTGCCGGCACAGCACCACCGAGCCGCCGGTCGCGAGCGGCCCGTACAGCCCGGCGTTCAGCCCCTCCCAGGTGTCGTACGGCAGCCCGGACAGGATGCGGGCCCCCGGTCCCGTCAGCCCGAGTCCGGTCGCCTCCGCGCGGGCCCGCTCGACCACCTCGGCGCCGCTGAACTCCCGCCCGGCCACGATCAGCGCGGGCTCGTCGGGGTTTACCGGCGCGTACGGCACGAAGCGGTCGCCCTGGCCCGGCACCTCCACCGCGTAGTCGGCGAAGCCCTCGGGCACCTGCGGGAAGCGGCCCCCCAGCGGGCGCAGTGCCAGCGCGAGACGGGGACCGGAGCAGGCGCGTGCCGCGCGGAGCGACTCCGGCTCCGGCCCGCTCACCGCCACGTCCGCCGCCGCGGGGTCCCCGGCGAGGTCGGCGACGGCGCCGACCGAGGCGCAGGCCAGCAGCCACACCGCCGTCTGCCAGTGCGCGGGCAGCAGCAGGGCGACCCGGTCGCCGGGTGCCACGGACAGTTCGTCCTGGAGGAGATTGGCGGTCTTGGCCACCCAATTGGCGAAGGTGGCCACGGACAGTTCGACACGTTCGCCCGTGGCATCGTCGTAGAAGGTCGTCAGGGGGCGTCCCGGGTCCGCGGCGAGCGCGGAACTCAGCAGGTCGGCAGGGGTGCGGTCGGTCGCGTTCACCCACGCAAGCGTACGCGGGACCCGCCGGGCGCGACGGACCCTCGGGCCCCCTCGCCGCCACCGGATCGGACCAACGTCTCCTGGTGGTCCGTCAAGTCCGCGATGGACAGATATGTACGATCATGTCCAGGATCAGGGGCATGCGTGGATTCCTTGTTTCCTCGATCGGCGTCACCTGTGCGACCGCCCTCGCCCTGCCGTCGGCGCCGCCCGCCCTGGCCGCGGCGTCGGCACCGGCGGCGGCCGCCCCCAGGGCGGCCCTCCCCGCCGAGGGCTACGTCCCCGGCAGCACCCAGTCACTGCCGTTCGGCCCGTCGGCCGGCGACCGCGCCACCGGCGCCCCCGAACCGGGCCTGGCACCCCGGGACGTACGGCACTTCTCCCTGGTCGGGGTCGTCTGGGACGACCCCGACACCGAACTGCACGGCAGCGTCCAGGTCCGCACCCGTGCCACCGGCACCGGGACCTGGTCCGACTGGCGGCACCTGCGGACCCACGACTCCGAGCACGGCCCCGACCCGGACACCCCGGAGCGCACCTCGGGCCGGGTACGCGGCGCCACCGCACCGCTGTGGGTCGGTGACAGCGACGGCGTGGAGGTGCGGGTCCGGGAGGCGGAGCGCGAGGAGGGCGCGGCGGGCGACGAGGGTGCGGGGAGCGCGGCGGGCGACGAGGGCGCGCCGAGCGACGAGGGCGCGCCGGGCGACGAGGGCGGTGCGGCGGGTGTGGCGCGGGCCGGGGGTGCTGAGCGGGCCGTCCCGCCCGCCGCTCTCCCCGGCGGGCTGCGGCTCGAACTCGTCGAGCCGGGCCGGGGCGCTGCGCCGCTCGACGCCGACGAGATCCCGGAGCTGAGCCGGGCCGAGACCGAGAACGAACTGCTCGCCCTGGGTGTGGGCGCGCTCACCGGGCAGCGGCCGGACCAGGCGCTGCGCGCCAAGCCGCACATCGGTCCGCGCCCGGGGATCGTCACCCGGCGCGGCTGGGGCGCGGACGAGGGGCTGCGGGAGCGGGGGTTCAAGTACACGAAGAAGGTCAAGGCGGCCTTCGTGCACCACTCGGCCACCGGCAACAACTACCGCTGCGCGCAGGTCCCGTCGATCATCCGGGGCATCTACCGCTACCACGTCCGGAGCATGGGCTGGCGGGACGTCGGCTACAACTTCCTCATCGACAGGTGCGGGAAGATCTACGAGGGCCGGGCCGGTGGCGTGGCCAAGCCGGTACTGGGCGCGCACACCCGCGGCTTCAACAGCGACAGCATGGGCGTCGTCGTCCTCGGCACCTACGGCTCCAAGAAGCCGTCCGCCGCGGCGGTGAAGGCCCTCTCCCGGCTGACGGCCTGGAAGCTCGGCCTGTACGGGATGAACCCGCGTGGCAAGACGTACCTGAAGTCCGGGGGCGGCAACCGCTACCGCAAAGGCAGGAACGTACGCCTGAACGTGATCTCCGGGCACCGGGACGGATTCGCCACCGACTGCCCGGGCAAACAGCTCTACGGCAAGCTCGGCACGGCCCGCTCGACCGCGGCCCGGTACCAGGGGCGCTGAGCGGCAGGCGGGGATCTGTCAGACAGGCCCAGGACGGAACACACCCGCGCCCGGTGAGGACGCCGCGAACGGTCTGCATACACTGGCCGGTCGAAAGAGGGTTCGGCCGGTCCCGGCAGGAAGCAGAGACGACAGGTGACAGAAGCGATCCTCCTGGTCGGCGGCAAGGGCACGCGGCTGCGCCCGCTCACGGTGCACACGCCGAAACCGATGGTCCAGGCGGCGGGGGTGCCGTTCCTCACGCATCAGCTCGCGCGGGCCAGAGCGGCGGGGGTCGAGCACGTCGTGCTCGCCACCAGCTATCTGGCCGAGGTCTTCGAGCCGTACTTCGGCGACGGATCGTCGCTCGGGCTGCACATCGAGTACGTCACGGAGGCGGAGCCGCTCGGCACGGGCGGGGCCATCCGGAACGTGGCGTCGCACTTGCGCTCCGGGCCGGACGAGCCGGTGCTCGTCTTCAACGGCGACATCCTGACCGGCCTGGACATCGGGGCGCTGGTCCGCACGCACGAGGGGTCGGGCGCGGACGTCTCCCTGCACCTGACGAAGGTGCCGGACCCGCGGGCGTACGGGCTGGTGCCGACGGACGCCACGGGACGCGTCCTGGCGTTCCTGGAGAAGCCGCAGACACCGCAGGAGATCGTCACCGACCAGATCAACGCGGGGGCGTACGTCTTCCGCCGCTCGGTCATCGACACGATCCCGGCGGGCCGGCCGGTCTCGGTGGAACGGGAGACGTTCCCGGAGCTGCTGGCGACCGGGGCGCACCTCCAGGGCATGGTCGACTCGACGTACTGGCTGGACCTGGGCACGCCGGCGGCGTTCGTGCGCGGCTCGGCGGACCTGGTCCTCGGGCGGGCCCCGTCCCCGGCGGTGCCGGGGGGCTGCGGCGACCGGCTGGTGCTGCCCACGGCGATCGTCGCGGCCGACGCCAAGCTGACCGGCGGGACGGTGGTGGGCGAGGGGGCGTTCGTCGCGGAGGGCGCGCGGGTCTGCGGCTCCACGATCCTGCCCGGCGCGGTGATCGAACCGGGGGCCGTCGTCACCGACTCCCTCATAGGGCGACGCGCCCGGGTGGGCACCCGCTCGGTGCTCACCGGCACGGTGATCGGCGACGGTGCGGTGGTCGGCGCGGACAACGAACTCCGCGACGGGGTGCGGGTGTGGTGCGACGCCCGGATTCCGGCGGGGGCGCTCCGCTTCTCGTCCGATCGCTGACGGGGGCGGGTGCGGCGGCCCCCCCCGGCCCTCAAAGACTCCCGATGTCCCGCGGAGCCATCCGTGGAGCTCTCCGTGGTGGCACCCGTCCGCTCAGCAGGATCAGCCGGGCCGCCCGGTGCCGCTGCCCGGCATACGGCTCCAGCAGCCGCAGCATCTCCGCGTCGTCCGCCTCCCGGTTCCCGCCCAGCGCGAACCCCACGATCCCCGGCAGGTGCAGATCCCCGACCGTCACCGCGTCCGGCGCCCCATGACTGCGCTGTACGACCTCCGCCGAGGTCCACGGCCCGATCCCCGGCACGACCTCCAGCCGTTCCCGCGCCGCCGCCGGCTCCATCCGCACCGCCTCCTCCAGCCGCGCGGCGACCCGCACGGCCCGCAGGATCGTGGACGCCCGCTTGTCGTCGACGTTCGCCCGGCGCCACTCCCAGGACGGGATCAGCGCCCAGGTCCGCGCCGCCGGCAGCACGTACATCCCCGGGGGCACGGGTCCCGGCGCCGGCTCCCCGAACCGCCCGACGAGCAGCCGCCACGCCTGGTACGCCTCGACCGTCGTGACCTTCTGCTCCAGAACCGTCGGGATCAACGACTCCAGCACCAGCCCGCTCCGCCCGAGCCGCAGCCCCGGCCGCCGATGCGCCGTCAGCGCCAGCAGCCGGTGCCTGGGCGTGAACGCGGCCGGGTCGTCCCGCGCGCCGAGCATCCGGGGCAGTTCCGTCAGCAGCCACTCCGCCCCGGGCCCCCACGCCTCGCCCCGCACCTCGGCCCCCCGCACGGTGACCCGTAGCGTGCCGGGCCCGGCGGGCGTCCGGCTCGCGCGCCACACCGAGCCGTCCGGCAGCGCCCGGAACGTCGGATCGCCGGGACCGCGGCGCAGCGGCCCGAGCACCAGGCCCAGGTCGAGCGGCCCGTCGGGAACCCACGTACGGACCTTTCCCGGCGCCCCCGCCGGCCGCGGCACCCGTGTGGGTACGACGACATGCCCGCCGCGCACCGTCGTGCGGGTGGGCCGGGGCGTGAAACGTCCTGCCACGGGTGAGGTCCTCGGGAAGGGAGAGGGGTGTGGTCCCTACGAGGGTAGGCGCACGCGACCGGCGCTCAGCGCACCTCGATGAACGCCTCCGCGTCCCGGTCCGGCCGGGGCCGCGGTTCCCCGGCGGGGTGACCGACCGCGACCGCGCCCATCGGGTCCCACTCCCCGGGCAGCCCGAGCGCCTCCCGTACGACGTCCCGGCAGAACATCGTCGAGGACACCCACGCCGATCCCAGCCGTTCACCGGCCAGCGCGACCAGCAGGTTCTGCACCCCGGCGCCGGCCGCGACGACGAACATCTCCCGCTCCGCCCCGTCGCGCCGGGCGTCCCCGTAGTGGTGGGAGCCGTCCATGACCAGGCAGGGGACCACCAGGTACGGCGCGTCGCGCAGGACGTCACCGCGCCTGAGCCGCTTGGCGATCGACTCCGCCGTCCTGCCGTCGCGCCGCAGGTCCTCGGTCCAGGCGTCCCGCATGGCGTCGAGCAGCCGGGTGCGGGACTCCGGTGACTCCAGGAGGACGAAACGCCAGGGAGTGGTGTGGTGCGGCGCCGGTGCCGTGACCGCGGCGGCCACCGCGCGCCGGACCGCGCCGGGGTCGACGGGGTCGTCGGTGAACGCCCGTACGGTCCGGCGCTGGGTCACCGCCAGCCGTACCGCCTCCGAGGTGCCGAGGCGGAACATGTCGTCCCGCGCGCCGCGCACCATGGCCCGCGCGCCCTCCCCGTCGTCGGCGCCCTTCTCGGTGACCACGTGCGGCAGCCCGCGCACCACGGCGACCGGCAGCCCGGCGGCCTTGCCCTTCACCAGGTCGCCGGCGGCGGCGAGTTCGTCGGCGGTGGCGACGACGGTCGCGCCGAGCGGATTGCCGTGCGCGTCCGTGCCGCCGCGCAGGTCGTCCAGGACCCGGACCCCGGCCGCGCCGATCGCCACGTCCGTGAGCCCCGCGCGCCAGGGGCGGCCGAAGGTGTCGGTGACGACGACGCCGACCCGCACGCCGAGCGCGTCGCGCAGCCCGTCGCGGACGGCACGCGCGGAGGCGTCCGGGTCCTCGGGGAGGAGCAGGACCGTACCGGCGGGGGTGTTGGAGGCGTCGACCCCGGCCGCCGCCATGACCAGGCCCTGGCGGTTCTCCACGATGCGCAGGGTGCCGCGCCGGGCCACCACGCGTACCGTCTCCGCGTCGATCGCGGCCTCCCGGTCGGCCGCCCGGAGGACCCGGCCCTCGGCCTTGGACACGATCTTGGAGGTGACCAGCAGCACGTCCCCGTCGGCCAGCCCCGGCTCGGCGGCGGCGATCAGCTCGGCCAGGTCGTCGCCGGAGCGCACCTCCGGCAGGCCCGGCACCGCCCAGACCCGGTAACCGTCCCCGCTCAAGCGCCCCGCACCTCCTCGGCCAGCGCCAGCGCCTCCCGGGCCATCAGCGCGGTGGTGTCCAGGTCGGTCATCATCAGCGGCACCGCCCGGCAGACGATGCCGGCCGCCTTCACCCGCGTGACGGAGTCGGCGTCGACCGTGTCGACCAGCCAGCCGTCGAGCAGGCCCGAGCCGTAGTGCTCGGCGACCGCGGCGGCGGTGGACTCCACGCCGACCGCCGCGAGCACCTTGTCGGCCATGCCGCGCACCGGCGCGTCCCCGACGATCGGGGAGAGCCCGACCACCGGCACCCCCGCCTCCGCGATGGCCTCGCGGATGCCGGGCACGGCGAGGATCGTGCCGACGGAGACGACCGGGTTGGACGGCGGGAAGAGGATCACGTCCGCGTCGGCGATCGCCTCCAGCACCCCGGGCGCGGGCTTGGCCTGCTCGGCGCCGACCGGCACGACCGCCTCGGCGGGGACCGAGGCGCGCAGCCGTACCCAGTACTCCTGGAAGTGGACCGCCTTGCGCTCGCCGTCGACCTCGACGGCGACATGGGTCTCCACCCGGTCGTCGGACATCGGGATCAGCCGCACCCCGGGCTGCCAGCGCTCGCACAGCGCCTCGGTCACCGCGCTGAGCGGATATCCGGCGGCGATCATCTGTGTCCGCACGATGTGTGTGGCGAAGTCGCGGTCGCCGAGCCCGAACCAGGACGGCCCCGCCCCGTACGCCGCCAGTTCCTCCTTGAGGTGGAAGGTCTCGTCGGCCCGGCCCCAGCCCTGCTCCTCGTTGATGCCACCACCGAGCGTGTACATCACCGTGTCGAGGTCCGGGCAGACCTTCAGCCCGAAGAGGTGGATGTCGTCGCCGGTGTTGCCGATGACCGTGATCTCCGCGTCCGGAGCGGCCTGCTTCAGACCGCGCAGGAACCGGGCACCGCCGATGCCGCCTGCCAGAACCACAATGCGCATGGGCCCAGTCTGGCAGGCGGGTACGACAGTGCGTCAGGCAGTCGCCGGTGCCGCGCACCGGGCGGCGTGCATCGGCATCTCGGTCAGGCCCGGGTAGTAGATGTGCAGGCTGACCGCGGGCTCCAGCGTGTCGTTGATCACCTCGTGCGCGTATCCGGGCGCGAACACCCGCTGGGCACCCGGCCGCAGCGCACGCGTGGCGCGCGGGGTGTGCTCGGTGAGGGTGCCGTCCAGGACGGTGAGCACACCGGAGGAGGGCCCGTGGTCGTGGCGTCCGCTGCCCTGGCCGGGCACCCAGGAGAGCAGCCACACCTCGTAACCGGGGCCGGTGCGCAGCCGGTGGTACCAGCGCGAGACGGCGTCGTAGCGGACGAGGGACGCCCACTGGGACCGGTCGGCGGCCAGCGAGCGGGCCAGGCCGGCGAACTCGGCGACGGTGGCCGGGTGCTCACGCGGCGCCTGGAGGAGGTGCGGTACTTCGAGGATGTCGCCGGCGATCTGGAGGTCGCTGTCGCTGTTCATGGGTGCGGTGGTTCCTCGGCGGAGAAGGCGGAGAAGGCGAAGAAGGCGAAGAAGGCGAAGAAGGCGAAGAGGTGCGCGGGGGACCGCCGGGCGGTCGGACCCGACGGACGGCCGGAGCGGCTGGGCTCAACGGCCGGAACGACAACAGCAACAGCTACAGCGAGCGTGGGCAGCACCGCGGGACCCGGCGGGGCGGGTCGAGGTGAGTGCCAAGTTCGCGAGCATGCCCACTAGAACAGCGGCTCACACCAGCACTGTCAACTCGGCGTCCGTTATGTGGGACATGCTTCACCTCTTCCGGTTCTTCCGGAAGATGAAAGGTTTGCTCACCGGGCTTCGGGGACACAAGGCGCACAAGCCGGGCGCCGGGCCTCGTGGTGATCCTGGCGATCCTGTGAACGGTCGCCGCGGATATCCCGCCGGCGTCTCCGCGGGTCCCGCCGGTGTGTCGAGATTTATGGTGATTTGAACACTTTCCGCTTTGCCTTGGTTCCGCAGAGTGAATAAGGGGCTCAATAGCAGATCTCGGCTTGACTCGCCCGGATCAGCACACTTGTAATTTCACTCGTGTCGTTCAGCCGCAACCGGTGACGGCCACACCACGGGGACGCGAAGACGGACGAGGGGCGCACATGACCGAGACGGTGCAGCAACTGCTGGTCGACGACGCGGACGAGGAACTCGGCTGGCAGGAGCGCGCACTGTGCGCCCAGACCGATCCCGAGTCCTTCTTCCCCGAGAAGGGCGGCTCGACCCGGGAGGCCAAGAAGGTCTGCCTCGCCTGCGAGGTCCGCTCCGAGTGCCTTGAGTACGCCCTCGCCAACGACGAGCGCTTCGGCATCTGGGGCGGCCTCTCCGAGCGGGAACGCCGCCGGCTGAAGAAGGCCGCGGTCTGACCCCGGCCGCCGTCCGGGCGGACGGCCCGGCCGGGAACTTTCCGGTCCATCCGGTACGAACGGCCCGTCGCGGGTGGGTTGTCCACAGGCGGCGGGCCGTCGGCATGCCCAGCCGATAGTGTGGGCGCTCGTCCGAGACGCCCCGCCCCCCTCAAAGGCACCGGCGTCCACCGCAGTCCACCGAACCGGGGCCCGTACCTCGATGTCCGTGCACAGCCACCCGGCAGCCCGTCACGACTCCGCTGCCGCAGCCGCGTTCGACCCGGCCCACCCGCCCGAGTTCCCCCGTCATGTGGTGACCTCGGTCCTCGTCTCGCACGACGGCGCCCGCTGGCTGCCCGACGCGCTGGCCGGCCTGCTCGGCCAGGACCGGCCCGTCCAGTACGCGGTCGCCGCCGACACCGGAAGCGCCGACGCCTCCGCCCAGTTGGTCACCGAGGCGCTCGGCGACGACCACGTCCTGCACCTCGCCCGGCGCACCGGCTTCGGCCAGGCCGTCGCGGAGGCCGCCCGCACCGCCCCCGTCCTCACCCCGGACGACCTGCCGTACCTGAAACGGCCCAGCGGCTGGGATCCCGTCACCCGCACCTGGCGCGACGACGCCTACGACCTGCCCGACCTCCCCCACGGAGAACCGGTGCAGTGGCTGTGGCTGCTGCACGACGACTGCGCCCCCGAACCCGACGCCCTCGCCCAGTTGCTGCGCGTCGTGGAGACCGAGTACGAACTCGGCCGCGAGGACGTCGCTGTCGTCGGCCCCAAGCTCCGCGGCTGGTACGACCGCCGGCAACTGCTGGAGGTCGGCGTCACCATCGCCGACTCCGGCCGCCGCTGGACCGGCCTGGACCGGCGCGAACAGGACCAGGGCCAGCACGACCACGTCAAGACCGTGCTGTCGGTGTCCACCGCCGGCATGCTCGTACGCCGCGACGTCTTCGAGGCGCTCGGCGGCTTCGACCGGAGCCTGCCCCTGATGCGCGACGACGTCGACCTGTGCTGGCGCGCCCACGCGGCCGGCCACCGCGTCCTCGTCGCCCCCGAGGCGGTCGTCCGGCACGCCGAGGCCGCCTCCCGCGAGCGCCGCGCCGTCGACTGCGCGGGCCGCACCACCGCCTCCCCGCACCGCGTCGACAAGGCCGGCGCCGTCCACACCCTGCTCGTCAACACCCGTACCGCCGCGCTGCCCTGGGTGTTCCTGCGCATCCTGCTCGGCACGGTGCTGCGCACCCTCGCCTACCTCGTCGGCAAGGTGCCCGGCCAGGCCATCGACGAGATCCGCGGCCTGCTGAGCGTGCTGCTGCGCCCCGAGCGGATCCTCGCCGGACGGCGCGTCAGAGGCCGCCCGCAGATCGACAAGAGCGAGCTGCGCCCCCTCTTCCCGCCGCCCGGCGCCACCCTCCGCGCCACCGTCGAACAGGCGGCCGGCAGCCTCGTCGACCGCTCCGACGCCGAGGTGGCCCCGGGCGCCGGGCGCCACGGCGGCGCCGTGGAGTCCGGACCCGGCGGCGACGACGCGGACTTCCTGGAGATCGAGCAGTTCGCCCGGCTCAAGCGCATCGCCCGCAAACCCGGCCCGGTGCTCTTCCTGGTGCTGCTGCTGGTCTCCCTGGCCGCCTGCCGCGCCCTCCTGGCCGGCGGCGCGCTGGCCGGCGGCGCCCTGCTGCCCGCCCCCGCGGGCGCCGGTGAACTCTGGTCCCGCTACACCGACGCCTGGCACGCGGTGGGCGCCGGCGGCACCGCCGCCGGCCCGCCCTACCTGGCGCTCGTCGCCCTGCTCGGCTTGGTGCTGCTCGGCTCGGCCGGCGCCGCCGTCACCGTCCTGCTGGTCTGCTCGGTCCCGCTGGCCGGCCTCACCGCCTACTTCGCCTCCCGCCCGCTCGTCCCCTCCCGGCTGCTGCGCGCCTGGGCGGCCGTCGCCTACGCCTTCCTGCCCGCCGTCACCGGCGCCCTGGCCGGCGGCCGCCTCGGCACCGCCGTCCTCGCCGTGCTGCTCCCGCTCCTCGCGCGTGCGGGCGCCGCGGCGGCCGGCCTGACCCGGCAGCCGGGCACCCGCGCCACCTGGCGCGCCACCTGGGCGTACACCCTGCTGCTGACCCTCGCCACCGCCTTCACGCCCGTCGTGTGGCCCGCCGCGCTGGTCCTCGGCCTCGCCGTCCTGGTCCTGCGCCGGGGCGACCTCACCGCCTACGGCCCGCGCTTCCTGGCCCAGCTCGGCACGCCCCTGCTGCTCCTCGCCCCCTGGTCGCTGACGCTGCTGCCGACCGGCTTCTTCCAGGAGGCCGGCCTGGAGTACGGCTCCGGCGCCGCCTCCGCCCTCGACCTGCTCGGCGCGAGCCCCGGCGGCCCCGGCACGGCCGGCGGGGTGCTGCTCCTCGGCGTCGTCCTGGCCGCGCTGGCCGCCCTGCTGCGCTCCGAGCGCCAGTTGGGCATCCGGACGGCCTGGGCGGTCGCCCTCGTCGGCCTCGTCCTCGCCGTCCTGTCCAACGACTCCGCCTGGGCCGGACCCGCGACGCTCGTCTACGGCATCGCCCTGCTGTCGGCCGCCGCCCTCGGCGCCGACGGGGCCCGCTTCCGGGTGGCGGAGCAGAGCTTCGGCTGGCGCCAGCCGGTCGCCGCGCTGATCGCGCTGGCCTCGGCCGCCGGACCGCTGATCATCGCGGCGAGCTGGGTGGTCGGCGGCGCCGACGGCCCGCTGGAGCGGCGCGATCCCGTACAGGTGCCCGCCTTCGTCGCCGAGGACAGCCGGGGCCGCGACCGGGCCCGCACCCTCGTCCTGGACAGCGACTCCGCCGCCCAGGTGCGCTACACGCTGGTCCGCGGCTCCGGCGCCCGCCTCGGCGACGCCGAACTGGCCGCCGCCGACGGGGCGAACAGCAGGCTCGGCAAGGTCGTCGCCCACCTCGTCGCCGGGTCCGGCGCCGACCAGGCCGACCAGCTCGGCGGCTTCGCCGTGCGCTACGTCCTCGTGCACAAGGGCGCGCCCCGGGAGATCACCGGGGTCCTGGACGCCACCCCCGGCCTGAACCGGCTCAGCCAGCAGGACGGCAGCGCGCTGTGGCGCGTCGACCAGGAGGTGGCGCGGGCGACCGTCGTCACCAAGTCCGGCACCCCCCAGCCCGTCGCCGCCGGGCCGGTGGAGATCCACACCACGCTCGCGGCCGGTGCCGAGGGGCGCGTACTGCGCCTCGCCGACACCGCCGACGAGGGCTGGACCGCCACGCTCGACGGCACCGCGCTCACCCCCACCACCGTCGACGGCTGGGCCCAGGGCTTCGAACTCCCCGCCGCCGGCGGCGCGCTGGACGTCGTCCACGAGACGCCGTTCACGCACACCGCCTGGCTGTGGGCGCAGGGCCTGCTCGCCGTGGTCCTCGTCGTCCTCGCGCTGCCCGGACGCCGCCGCGACGTCGACGACGACCTGCCCGAGGAGCCGGAGGTCCCGGCGGAGGCGGTGGCCGGCGAGGGCCGCCGCGCCCGCCGCCTGCGCGCACAGGCCGAGGCGGACGCCGACGCCGACGCCGGGGAGCCCGGTCCCGCCGGGCCCGACACCCCGGCGCCCGTCCCCCGGCAGCCGGACCACGGCGACTGGGACGCGGCCGGCCCCCCGGACACCGGACAGACCACGTACGACCCCTACGCGGACGTCCGCCACTACCCGGACGACCAGCAGCAGTACCCGGCGGACGGCTACGGTCAGCAGCCCGCCCCCGCCGACCCCTACCAGCAGACCCCGTACCAGGACGGCCCGTACGACCCGTACACCTACGGCACGCCCGGCGCCCAGCCACCGGGCGCGTACGGCGGGCAGTACGGCCAGGAGTACGGCCAGGAGTACGGCCGGACGTACGACCAAGGGGTCTACGACGGGACGTACGACCCGGCGCAGGCGGAGCAGCCCCCGCGCCGGCGCCGTCACGGCACGGACAGTGAGCGTCCCGACGGGAGCCAGCAGTGAACCGCAGCACCCTCTCCCTCCTCGCCGGCGTGGCCGCGCTCGCGGCCGTCACCGGCTTCGCGACGCTCTCCCCGCCGGACGCCGCCGGCCAGGACACCGCCGGCGCGGCCGCCCTGCGGCCCGTCGAGCGCACCGGACTGCTGTGCCCGGCGCCCAGCACGTCCGAGCTGGCCGAGACGGCGTACACGTCCTTCACGCCCGTCACGAAGGGCGCCGGGAACGACGGCACGGCGGCCCTGGCCCCGGCCGGACGGACCGAGCAGCACAAGGCCGACCCCGTACTGGAACCCGAGGCGCCCGGCACCCCGGTCGCCGGCGAGGTCTCCGGCGCCGACGCCCCCGCGCTCGTCGGCACCGCCGAGGGGAAGTTCGCGCCCGGCTGGACCGTGCAGGAGACCACGGAGGTCGCCGCCGGTACCGGACGCGGGCTGCTGGGCGTCACCTGCGGCACCGCCGGCACGGAGTTCTGGTTCCCCGGCGCCGGCACGGCGGCCGACCGCACCGACTACGTGCACCTGACCAATCCCGACGACTCGGCCGCCGTGGTGGACATCGAGCTGTTCGGCAAGGACGGCCAGGTGAAGTCGGCTGCGGGGGAGGGCGTCACGGTGAAGCCGCACGCCAGCGAGGCGATCCTGCTCTCCACGCTCAGCGAGGTCGCGCAGGAGGATCTCACCGTGCACGTCGGCGTGCGCAGCGGACGGGTCGGGGCGGCCGTGCAGGCCCTGGACGACAAGGTGGGCGGCGACTGGCTGGCCTCCGCCGCGGACCCGGCCCGCGGCCTGGTCCTGCCGGGCATCCCGAAGGACGCGGCGGCGGTACGGCTCGTGGTGTTCACCCCCGGTGACGTCGACTCCGACCTCAAGGTGCAACTGGCCTCGCCGTCCGGGCTGATCACCCCCGCCGGGCACGAGACGGTGCATGTGAAGGCGGGCATGACGACCGCCGTCGACCTCGGTGACCTCACGCGCGGCGAGGCCGGTTCGCTGGTGCTGACGCCCACGGGCGGGTCGTCCGCGCCGGTCGTGGCGGCGGCACGGGTGGTGCGGGGCGAGGGGGACGGCCAGGAGACGGCGTTCATCCCGGCCGCCGACCCGGTCGGCACCCGCGCGACGGCGGTGGACAACCGCGCCAAGGGCACGACGCTGTCCCTCTCGGCGCCCCGGGGCACCGCGAAGGTCAAGGTCACGGCGTCGGCGGGCAGCGAGGGCGGTACGGCCGCCTCGAAGACGGTCACCGTGCGGGGAGGCACCACACAGGACGTCGAACTGCCGGTGACCGAGGGGCTGAAGGGCACCTACGCGCTGACGGTCGAACCGGTCTCGGGCGGACCGGTGTACGCGGCCCGCACCCTCGCGGTGACCAAGGACGGCGTCTTCGCCTTCACCGTGCAGACCCTCCCGGACGACCGGGGCATGGTGGCGGTGCCGCGGGCGGACGAGGACCTGTCGGTCCTGCAGAAGTAGCGGTGCCCACCGGGCCCGCGGGGGCGCCACGCGCGCCCCCGCGGGCCCGGCCGCCCTCAGTCCTCGCCGTCCTCGTCGCCGTACCGCGGGTCCACCGTCTCCGGCGTCAGCCCCAGCAGGTCGGCGACCTGCTCGACCACCACCTCGTGGACCAGCGCCGCCCGCTCGTCCCGGCCCTTGGTACGGATCTCCACCGGCCGCCGGTACACCACCACCCGCGCCCGCCGCCCGTCCCGCGTGGGAGCCGTCGCGCCGAGCGGGACCGCCTCGTCGTTCCAGACCTCGTCGGCCGCGTCCAGCCGCGGTACCTCCAGGACGAGGAAGTCGATGTCCGCGAGTTGCGGCCAGCGCCGCTCCAGCCGCTCGACGGAGTCCTGCACCAGGTCCGCGAAGACATCGGCGCGGCTCGCCGCGAGGGGCACCTGCGGGGGCGCGATCGGACCGCGCATGCCCCGGCCGTGGCGGTCACGGCGGCGCGGGCCGGGGGCTGCGGCACGAGGTGTCACGGGCTTGTCCATCACCGGTGAAGCGTAGTCCTCGCGCCCTCCCCGCGCGCCGCTCCACGCCGCCCGGCCGCCCGCGCCGGGACGGCCCGTACCGAGTGTCGCGGGATGACCGTTCCAGCCGAGGTCGCGCTCGATTCCGTACCTCTTGGAGACCGGAACGCTCAAGGCATTTGGCGGTATCCGCGCCGTTTCGTGACCGGCCCGGGCGCCGCCGTGCACCGCGGATCTCCCCTTCGCAGCAGGTCACAGAGGTGTGACCCGAGGTGTGTGTGGGGCGTTTCACAGCCCGACACGGGGGAGTGACCTGGGGCCCAGTCGTCGCGGCCCGCTCAAGAGTGCGGTACCGTCCAACATCGTGAGCCCTGTACGTCGCTGTTCGCGCACCGCTTGCGGCCGTCCCGCCGTAGCGACGCTGACGTACGTCTACGCCGACTCGACCGCCGTTCTCGGCCCGCTCGCCACCTACGCCGAACCCCACTGCTACGACCTCTGCGCCGAGCACTCCGAGCGCCTCACCGCCCCGCGCGGCTGGGAGGTCGTCCGGCTCCTCGACGGTTCCGCCCCGGCCCGCCCCAGCGGCGACGACCTCGAAGCGCTCGCCAACGCGGTGCGCGAGGCGGCCCGGCCCCAGGAACGCCGGGCCGGAACCGGTGGCGGGGCGCGCGCGGCCGACCCGATGGAGGTCGCGCGCCGCGGCCACCTGCGGGTCCTGCGGTCGCCCGACAACTGAGCCCCGTTCCCTGAGCCCCGTTCCCGGCACCCCGTTCCCCGAGTCCCGCCCCCGAACGGAATTGTCGCCGCACGCCCATTGACGGTTGGTTGTCGCGGACACGACCATTCCGTCCCAGTGGTCCCAGCGCGAGAGGGCACTTTCGCATGGCGGAACCGGGGAGGCGCCCGTGTACGTCCAGGAACTCGAACCCGTCGCCGGCTCGCTCGGCCTGTCCGCCCTCGTGGCGACGCTGCCCCTGCTGATCGTCCTCGTCCTGCTCGGCGGCGTCCGCGTGAAGGCGCACCTGGCGGGCCTCACCGGCCTGCTGGCGGCCGTGGCGGTGGCCTGGCTCGGATACGGCATGCCCCTGGAGCAGACGCTCTCCAGCGGTGCCCAGGGCGCCGCCTTCGGGCTCTTCCCCATCATGTGGATCGTCGTCAACGCCCTGTGGGTGTACCGGATGACCGTCCGCACCCGGCACTTCGACATCCTCCGCCGCTCCTTCGGGCGGCTCTCCGACGACCCGCGCGTGCAGGCGCTCGTGGTCGCCTTCTGCTTCGGCGCCCTGCTGGAGGCGCTCGCCGGGTTCGGGGCGCCCGTCGCGATCTGCTCGGTCATGCTCGTCGCCCTCGGCTTCGACCCCGTCCGCGCGGCGGTCGTCTCGCTGGTCGCCAACACCGCCCCCGTCGCCTTCGGGGCCATGGGCACCCCGGTGGTGACACTGGCGCAGGTGACCGGGCTGCCGCTGGACGACGTCGCCTCCGTGGTGGGCCGGCAGACCCCCCTGCTCGCCCTCGTCGTGCCGCTGGTCCTGGTCGGTCTGGTGGACGGCAGACGCGGGCTGCGCGAGACCTGGCTGCCCGCGCTGGCCTGCGGAGTCGCCTTCGCCGCCGCCCAGTTCGCCGCCTCGAACTATTTCTCCGCCCAGCTCGCCGACATCGCCGCCGCCCTCGCCGGGGCGGGCGCCCTGATCGCCGTACCGCAGGCACGCAGGCCCGCCGCCGAACCCGTACGCGCCGCCGTACTGACCGGCGCGCGAAGCGAGGAACTGGACGAGAAGGACCCCGGGCGCGAGGTCGCGCGCGCCTACGCCCCCTACGCGCTGATCGTCGCCGTCTTCTCCGTCGCGCAGCTCCCCGCCGTCAAGGACTGGCTGGCCAGGTCGACACAGACGTACGACTGGCCACTCCTCGACGTGGTCTCGGCCGACGGCCGGCGAGTGACCGGCAACATCTTCACCTGGCCGGTCGTCGCCACCGGCGGCACGCTCGTGCTCCTCGCCGGGATCGGCACCGCCGTCGTCCTCGGCGTCCACGCGCGCGTGGCGGCCCAGGAGTGGCTCGCGACCGTACGCGAACTGCGGTACGCCCTCCTCACGGTGACCGCGGTTCTCGCCCTCGCCTACGTCATGAACCTCTCCGGACAGGCCGCCACCATCGGCCACTTCGTGGCGGCGGCCGGCGCCGGACTCGCCTTCCTCTCACCCGTCCTCGGCTGGTTCGGCGTCGCCGTCTCCGGCTCGGACACCTCCGCCAACGCCCTCTTCGGCGCCCTCCAGGTCACCGCCGCCCGGGAGTCGGGCCTCTCGCCCGAACTGCTCGCCGCCGCCAACAGCTCCGGCGGCGTCCTCGGCAAGATGATCTCCCCGCAGAACCTGGCCATCGCCTGCGCCGCCGTCGGCCTGGCCGGCCGCGAGGGCGACCTGCTGCGCAAGGTGCTGCCCTGGAGCGCCGGACTGCTGCTGGTGATGTGCCTGATCGTGGTCGGCCAGTCCACCCCCGTACTGGGCTGGATGCTGCCGTGAACCGGGACCCGCGCCGCGGTGTCGGTGGGTGCGGGTAGTTTGTGGGCATCGACGGGCGTTGACGTTCAGGAAGGACGGCCGTGGCTGCTGATCTGTCGCAGATCGTGAAGGCGTACGACGTACGCGGAGTCGTCCCCGACCAGTGGGACGAGTCGCTGGCCGAGCTGTTCGGCGCGGCCTTCGTCCGGCTGACCGGCGCGAGCGCCGTCGTGACCGGGCACGACATGCGGCCCTCGTCGCCCGGACTCTCGGGAGCCTTCGCCCGCGGGGCGGCGGCCCAGGGCGCCGACGTCACCGAGATCGGCCTGTGCTCCACCGACCAGCTCTACTACGCCTCCGGCGCGCTGGACCTGCCGGGCGCCATGTTCACCGCCTCCCACAACCCGGCCCGGTACAACGGCATCAAGCTGTGCCGGGCCGGCGCCGCCCCCGTCGGCCAGGACACCGGCCTCACCGAGATCCGCGCGCTGGTGGAGGGGTGGACCGGGACCGGCGCCCCGGAACCCGCCGCCCGCGCCGGCACCGTCACCCGGCGCGACACCCTCACCGACTACGCCGCCCACCTGCGCTCCCTGGTCGACCTCAAGGCGATCCGCCCGCTGAAGGTCGTGGTCGACGCGGGCAACGGCATGGGCGGCCACACCGTCCCCACCGTGTTCGACGGCCTGCCCCTCGACCTCGTGCCGATGTACTTCGAACTCGACGGCACCTTCCCCCACCACGAGGCCAACCCCCTGGACCCGGCCAACCTGGTCGACCTCCAGAAGCGGGTCCGCGAGGAGGACGCCGACCTCGGTCTCGCCTTCGACGGCGACGCCGACCGCTGCTTCGTCGTGGACGAGAACGGCGAACCGGTGCCCCCGTCCGCGATCACCGCCCTGGTCGCCGCCCGCGAACTGGCCCGGCACGGCGGCCAGGGCACGATCATCCACAACCTGATCACCTCCTGGTCCGTCCCCGAGGTCGTCCGCGAACACGGCGGCACCCCCGTACGCACCCGCGTGGGCCACTCCTTCATCAAGGCCGAGATGGCCACCAGCGGCGCGATCTTCGGCGGCGAGCACTCCGCGCACTACTACTTCCGCGACTTCTGGAACGCCGACACCGGCATGCTGGCCGCCCTGCACGTCCTGGCGGCCCTCGGCGGCCAGCAGGGCACCCTGTCCGCCCTGGTGGCCCAGTACGACCGCTACGCCGGCTCCGGCGAGATCAACTCCACCGTCGCCGACCAGACCGCCCGCCTCGCCGCGATCAGAGCGGAGTACGGAAGCCGCGACGGTGTCACCCTGGACGAGCTGGACGGACTGACCGTCACCGCCGCCGACTGGTGGTTCAACGTCCGCCCCTCCAACACCGAGCCGCTGCTCCGCCTGAACGCCGAGGCCCGCGACGAGGCGACGATGGCCGAGGTACGGGACGCGGTACTGCGGATCATCCGGGGGTGACCGGCCACCGGCACCCCG
The DNA here is from genome assembly GCF_039542605.1 of Streptomyces ziwulingensis. Taxonomy (NCBI): domain Bacteria; kingdom Bacillati; phylum Actinomycetota; class Actinomycetes; order Kitasatosporales; family Streptomycetaceae; genus Streptomyces; species Streptomyces ziwulingensis. The sequence continues at coordinate 8,733 of NZ_BAABIG010000029.1, read as the reverse complement.
ACCCCCCACCCCGCACCGGCGGTACCCTGACCGGCAGATCCGCACACCCGCCCGCACCCCCACCGCCCCGAAGGGAACCCTCATGCCGCTCGAAGCCGGCCTCCTGGAGATCCTCGCCTGCCCGGCGTGCCACGCCTCCCTCGAAGAGCGGGACGCGGAGCTGGTCTGCACCGGCCAGGACTGCGGTCTCGCCTACCCGGTCCGCGACGACATCCCCGTCCTCCTGGTCGACGAGGCCCGCCGCCCCGAGTAGCCGGCCCCCGCCCGGGGCACCGGACAACCGTCACTCGCGCACCTGACGCCCCGGCGATCGGAGACCACCCGCCATGCTCGACGAAGCGCTGCTCGACAACCCCGACGCGCTCGCCGCCGCCGACCGCCGCGCCCTGCTCCGGGGCGTCGCCGAGGCCGGCGCGCGGGTGCGCACCGCGGCGCGGTACGCCGCCGAGGCGGGCGTCGGGGACCTCAAGCCGGACGGCCGCCCCCGCGCGATCCTCGTCGCCGGCCCCGGAGCGGCCGCCACCCACACCGCCGACCTGCTCGGCGCCCTGGCCGGCCCCGGCAGCCCCGTCACCCGGCTCGCCCCGAACGGCGTCGCCCCCGACGCGGGTGCCCTGCGCTGGGAACTGCCCGGCTGGGCCGGCTCCGTCGACCTGCTGCTGATCGCCACCCCCGACGGCTCCGAACCGGGCCTCGCCCTGCTCGCCGAAGCGGCCTACCGGCGCGGCTGCACGGTCGTCTCCGTCGCCCCCGCCCGCACCCCGCTCAGCGAAGCCATGAGCGCCTCCCACGGCCTCTTCCTGCCGATGGCGACCGCCCAGTACGACCACGACGAGCCCCTCACCGGCGCCGCACCCGGCGTCCTGTGGGCGCTGCTCACCCCGCTCCTCGCGCTGCTCGACCGCACCGGTCTGCTCACCGCCCCGCCCGAGGCCCTGGCGCGGGTCGCCGACCGCCTGGACCGGGTCGCCGAGCGCTGCGGACCCGCCGTCGCGACCGACCGGAACGCCGCCAAGACCCTCGCCGGCGAACTGGCCGACGCCCTGCCGGTCCTCTGGACCGAGGGCGCCTGCGCCGGACCGGTCGGCCGCCGCTTCGCCGCCGCCCTCGCCGAACTCGCCGGCACCCCGGCCGTCGTCGCCGAACTGCCCGAGGCGCTCGCCGCCCACAGCACGCTGCTGGCCGGCCGGCTCGCCGCCGCCGCCGACCCCGACGACTTCTTCCGCGACCGCGTGGACGAGGCACCCGCGCTGCGCGCCCGCGTCGTGCTGCTGCGCGACCACCCCCCGGGCGGCCGGACCGCCGCCCCCGCCGCCCGGGAACTGACCCTCGGCCACGACACCCCGATCAGCGAACTCGAACCCGAGGCGGGCGACGAGCTGGAAACGCTCGCCGAACTGATCGCCCTCACGGATTTCGCCGCCGTTTACCTGGCGCTCGCCTCCGGCGCCTGATCTCGTATGCGGAACCTTCCGCCCGAGCGCGAAGGCGCGCACAGGCGCACGCGGGTGCCCACCGGTACCCGCAGACGCACGCACACGTACGAGAACCGGCAGAGAGAACCCATGGACCGCCTAGACAACACCGTCCGCCCCTACGCCTGGGGTTCCACCACCGCGATCCCCGCCCTGCTCGGCACCGAGCCGACCGGCGCGCCCCAGGCCGAGATGTGGCTGGGCGCCCACCCGGGCGCCCCCTCCCGCACCGGTCGCGGCACCCTCGTCGACCTCATCGACACGGACCCCGAGAAGGAACTGGGCCCCGCCTCCGTCGCCCGCTTCGGCCCCCGGCTCCCCTTCCTCCTCAAGATCCTCGCCGCCGGCGCCCCGCTCTCCCTCCAGGTCCACCCGGACCTGGAGCAGGCCAGGCGCGGCCACGCGGACGAGGAGCGGCGGGGCGTCCCCGCGGACGCCCCGCACCGCAACTACAAGGACTCCAATCACAAGCCCGAACTGATCTGCGCCCTCACCGAGTTCGACGGCCTGTGCGGCTTCCGTGCCCCCGCCGACACCGCCGACCTCCTCGACGGCCTCGGCGTCGCCTCCCTCAAGCCCTACGCCGACCTGCTGCGCGCCCACCCCGAGCACGCCGCCCTGCGCGAGGTGCTCACGGCGGTCCTCACCGCCGACCCCGAGGAGATGTCCCGCACGGTCACCGAGACCGCGGCCGCCTGCGCCCGCCTCGGCGGCGCCTACACCCCCTACGCCGACATCGCCCACCACTACCCGGGCGACCCCGGCGTCCTCGCCGCGCTGCTCCTGAACCACGTCCGGCTCCAGCCCGGCGAGGCCCTCTACCTCGGCGCCGGCATCCCGCACGCCTACCTGAGCGGCCTCGGCGTCGAGATCATGGCCAACTCCGACAACGTCCTGCGCTGCGGCCTGACCCCCAAACACGTCGACGTCCCCGAACTCCTGCGGATCGTCCGCTTCGAGGCCGCCGACCCCGGCGTCCTGCGCCCGGCGGCGGCCCCCGACGGCGAGGAGGTCTACCCGACCCCCATCGACGAGTTCCGCCTCTCCCGGTACGTCCGCGCCGACGGCACCGCCGCCCAGGACGTCACCCTCCCCACCGCGCAGATCCTGCTGTGCACCGCGGGCACCGTCCGTGTGGGCGACGAGGAACTGACCCCCGGCGGCGCCGTCTTCGTCCCGGCGGGTGAGAAGGCCGAAGTCCGGGGTACCGGCACCTTCTTCCGGGCCACCGTTCGCGTCTGACGCGAACACGACGGCCGGTCCGGGCACACCGGCCCCGGCCGGGCTGCAACAATGGCCCATCGCAAAGGCGGGGCAAAGCCGGAAGACGGCCGCGCCCCGCCCGGGCGCACCCACGCAGACGAAGTCGAAGGGACAACGCGACACATGAGCGCGTCAGGCGGCACCAAGGCGATCGTGGCGGCACTCGCCGCGAACCTAGCCATCGCGGTAGCGAAGTTCGTGGCGTTCCTCTTCAGCGGTTCGTCGTCGATGCTCGCCGAGTCGGTGCACTCGCTCGCGGACTCCGGCAACCAGGCCCTGCTCCTGCTCGGCGGCAAGCGCGCCCAGCGCGAGGCGACCCCGCAACACCCCTTCGGCTACGGCCGCGAGCGGTACATCTACGCCTTCCTCGTCTCCATCGTCCTCTTCTCGGTCGGCGGCATGTTCGCCCTCTACGAGGGCTACGAGAAGATCAAGCACCCGCACGAGCTGGAGCACTGGTACTGGCCGGTGGGCGTCCTGGTCTTCGCGATCATCGCCGAGGGCTTCTCCTTCCGGACCGCCATCAAGGAGTCCAACACCACCCGCGGGACGAAGTCCTGGAAGGAGTTCGTCCGCCACGCCAAGGCCCCCGAGCTGCCGGTCGTGCTCCTGGAGGACTTCGGCGCGCTGGTCGGCCTGGTCCTGGCCCTCGGCGGCGTCGGCCTCGCCCTGCTCACCGGCGACGGCGTCTGGGACGGCATCGGCACCCTGTGCATCGGCATCCTGCTCATCGTGATCGCGCTGATCCTCGCCGCCGAGACCAAGTCCCTGCTGCTCGGCGAGTCGGCCGGCCCCGAGGTGGTCGGGAAGATCGAGACCGCCCTCGCCGCCGGCGGCACCGTCACCGGCATCATCCACATGCGCACGCTCCACCTCGGTCCCGAGGAACTCCTCGTCGCCGCCAAGATCTCCGTCCGCCACGACGGCACGGCCACCGAGATCGCCGCCGCCATCGACGCCGCCGAGACCCGCATCCGCGAGGCCGTGCCGATCGCCCGCGTGATCTACCTGGAGCCGGACATCTACAGCAAGACCGAGGCCGCCAAGGGCGCCGACCGCGAGGCCACCCCGGGCGGCCCCGTCCCCGCCGCCGACGACCACTGACCCACCCGGTCCGTACGCCCCCGGGGCCCGCCGATCCGCTCGGCGGGCCCCGACGGCTGTCCGCGCCCGGCCCGCCCCCGTCCGCCCGTCCGGGCGGAGGCGGGCTGGGGGTCGCGGGGGGCACCGGTGTAGCTTGGGACGGAGCCAGACGTCGCTGCTGATGGCGGTCGGGCGGTCCCCCCGGGGGCCGGCCGAGGGAGAGAGGGCCTCCGACGGACTGCGCTGCGCGCACGCGGGCATGCCTGTGTCCTCCCTGGGGCACCCCTGTGTCCGCCGCCGCGCAGGTCAGCCGTATCCACCTCGCCCCGAATCCGAGGAGCAGCTCACATGACGACTGTCGACAACCGGCAGGACTTCAAGGTCGCCGATCTCTCCCTGGCCGTCTTCGGCCGCAAGGAGATCACCCTCGCCGAGCACGAGATGCCCGGCCTGATGTCGATCCGCGAGGAGTACGCCGAGGCCCAGCCCCTCGCCGGCGCCCGGGTCACCGGCTCCCTGCACATGACCGTGCAGACCGCCGTCCTCATCGAGACCCTGGTCGCCCTCGGCGCCCAGGTCCGCTGGGCCTCCTGCAACATCTTCTCCACCCAGGACCACGCCGCCGCCGCCATCGCGGTCGGCCCGAACGGCACGCCGGACAACCCCCAGGGCGTCCCGGTCTTCGCCTGGAAGGGCGAGACGCTGGAGGAGTACTGGTGGTGCACCGAGCAGGCGCTGACCTGGCCGGACAGCCCCACCGGCGGCCCGAACATGATCCTCGACGACGGCGGTGACGCCACCCTCCTCGTCCACAAGGGCGTCGAGTACGAGAAGGACGGCAAGGTCCCGCCCGTCGACTCCGCCGAGAACGACGAGCACCGCGTCATCCTCGAACTCCTCAACCGCACCATCACCGACGGCTCCCAGAAGTGGACCAGCCTCGCGTCGGAGATCCGCGGCGTCACCGAGGAGACCACGACCGGCGTCCACCGCCTGTACGAGATGCAGCGCGACGGCGTCCTGCTCTTCCCGGCGATCAACGTGAACGACGCCGTGACCAAGTCGAAGTTCGACAACAAGTACGGCTGCCGCCACTCCCTGATCGACGGCATCAACCGCGCCACCGACGTCCTCATCGGCGGCAAGACCGCGGTCGTCTGCGGCTACGGCGACGTGGGCAAGGGCTGCGCGGAGTCCCTGCGCGGCCAGGGCGCCCGCGTCATCGTCACCGAGATCGACCCGATCTGCGCGCTGCAGGCCGCGATGGACGGCTACCAGGTCGCCACCCTCGACGAGGTCGTCGACAAGGCCGACATCTTCGTCACCACGACCGGCAACAAGGACATCATCATGGCCGCGGACATGGCCAAGATGAAGCACCAGGCCATCGTCGGCAACATCGGCCACTTCGACAACGAGATCGACATGGCCGGCCTCGCGAAGACCCCGGGCATCGTCAAGGACGAGGTCAAGCCGCAGGTCCACACCTGGACCTACCCCGACGGCAAGGTCCTCATCGTGCTGTCCGAGGGCCGCCTGCTCAACCTGGGCAACGCCACCGGTCACCCGTCGTTCGTGATGTCCAACTCCTTCGCGGACCAGACCCTGGCCCAGATCGAGCTGTTCACCAAGCCCGACGAGTACCCCACCGACGTCTACGTGCTGCCCAAGCACCTCGACGAGAAGGTGGCCCGCCTCCACCTCGACGCCCTCGGCGTCAAGCTGACCACGCTCCGCCCGGAGCAGGCCGAGTACATCGGCGTCAAGGTCGAGGGCCCGTTCAAGTCGGACCACTACCGCTACTGAGCCGGACCCCCGGCTCGCCCGGACAGGCCCCCGCACCCCCGTGCCGGGGGCCTGTCCCGTCGGCGGACCAGCAGCAGCGTCCGCAACAGACCGTCACGATCCAGGACCCCGATGCCCCGCGGCCGCTATTCGCTCCACGATCCGCACGATCACACCCCTCTCGCCGAAGAACACTTCCAGTGCGCCCCCGGCCCCTCCGGCTGGCGCTACGTCTCCCAGTCGCTCACCCCCGCCGGCGACCGCCGCGGCTCCGTCGACCTCGCCCTCGACGAACTCGGCCGTCCCATCCGGCTGGAGGTCCACAGCGCCGACTGGCAGGTCCGCGGCGCGGCCGTCGACGGCGTCACCTGGGTCCGCACCGACACCACCGGGACTCACGCCACCGAAGGCAATGTGCGCGCCCACGCCTTCACCGGCCTCTCCCCGGCCTTCCTCGTCGCCACCGCCCGTCTCCTGCGCCTCACCCCCTCCGGGTCCGCGACCCGCGTCCGCCTCGTCGCCCTCACCGACCCGGTCCTCGCCCCCCGTACCGTGGACCAGTCCTGGGCCTTGCTGAACAGCGAAGCACACGCCACTGACAACGGACCCCTCACCGTGGACGAATACCAGGTCACAGCCCTGGACACCGGCGAGCGGCACACCGTCCACCTGGCCGGCGACGTGGTGCTCGCGGCCCCCGGCATCGAACTTGAGGACCTGCAGTCACCGCCGTCGGTCTTCCCCTGACCGGCTGACCGGCTGACCGGCCCGCCCCGCGCACCCGAACGCCGTACCGCCCGCGCCTTACGCCGGCGGCACGAACCCGGTGGCCGGACGACCCCCCGAAGAAGCCTCGCCCTCCGGCACCGGGACACGCGTCACGGGAGCCGCGGACACCGGAGACACCGGAGGAACCGGAGGCCGAGGGGCAGCACCGGCCGGGGGCCGGCCGGGCTGCACGGGATATCCGGGCTGCGCCGGGCCGGGCCCGCCCGCCCCGCCAGGGAAGGCACGCCGCGCCTCCCGGGCCTGCCGCTCCTGCACCACCGCCGCCAGGTACGCCGCCGCGGGCAGCCCCTGCGGCACCGGCGCCCCCGTACAGGCGGCGAGATCAGCGGCGAGCCGCTCCGCCATCCCCTGGCCGACCCGCGGATCCAACTGCCGCATCCGCGTCAGGTACTGCCGCACGGCCAGCCACAACTGATCCGGAACGGCGGACAGGTCGAGCCCCGAGAACCGTCCCGCGAGCCAGGGCGGAGGCGGCGGCACGAACCCCCCGGGCGCCACCGGCACCCGCTCCCGCACCACCAGCGTCCCCGCGAACACGTCACCGATCCGCCGCCCGCGCGCCGACACCAGCGAGGCGACACAGGCCGCGACGCCGAAGGTCATCAGAATCTCGACCACCGCGATGAGCCCGCGGACCAGGGCGTGCCGGAACCGGATCGGCCCACCGTCGTCCCGCACCACCCGCAGTCCGCACGCCATTTTGCCCAGCGACCGCCCGTGGCTCAGCGTCTCGACCGCGATCGGACCGCCTACCAGCAGCAGCAGGAAGGCCGCGACGGACAGCGCCGTCTGCGCGGCCACGTCGAGGGCGGCGGTCGAGGCGACCAGCACGATGGTCACCGCCACGTAGACGGCGACGGCCACCACCAGGTCGAGCAGCACGGCCAGCGCCCTGCTGGGCAGCCTCGCCGGGCGCAGCTCCAACGCCACCGCCTCGCCCGTCACCAGCTCACTCACGCCTGCCGCCCTTCCCCTGACCTGCCCCCGACACGGACCAGTCTGCCAAGCTGAGGACGCATCGCGCCGCAGTACGACAAGCTGATCCACGACGGGCACCGACGACAGCCGAGGAGCAGGCACACCGATGGACCTCGACGTCTTCGTCTCCGCCCACCGGGCGGAGTGGGACCGCCTCGACTCCCTGCTCAAGCGGCAGCGCCACCTCACCGGCGCCGAGACCGACGAACTCGTCACCCTCTACCAGCGCACGGCCACCCACCTCTCCGTGATCCAGTCCAGTGCGCCGGATCCCCAGTTGACCGGCAGGCTCAGCCAACTGGTCGCCCGCGCGCGCAGCGCGGTCACGGGCACCCGGCCCGCCTCCTGGCGCGACGTCACCCGCTTCCTCGCCCACGGCTTCCCGGCCGCCGTCTACCAGACGCGCCACTGGTGGGTGCCCACCGCGCTCCTGTCCACCGCCGTCGCCGTACTCCTGGCCTGGTGGATCGGCACCCATCCGGAGGTGCGGGCCACCATCGCGGCCCCGAGCGAACTGCGCGAGATGACCCGCCCGGGCGGCCAGTACGAGGCGTACTACTCCTCCCACCCGGCGACCTCCTTCGCCGCCCAGGTCTGGACGAACAACGCCTGGGCCGCGGCCCTCTGCCTGATCCTGGGCGTCTTCCTGGGCCTTCCGGTCCTCTGGATCCTGTTCCAGAACATGCTCAACCTCGGCGTGGGCTTCGGCCTGATGTCCGAGGCCGGCCGCCTCGACACCTTCCTCGGCCTGGTCCTCCCGCACGGCCTGCTGGAGCTGACCGCCGTCTTCGTCGCCGCGGGCACCGGCCTGCGTCTCGGCTGGACCGTCGTCGACCCCGGCCCGCGCACCCGCCGCACCGCACTCGCCGAAGAGGGCCGGGCCGCCATCGGCATGGCGATCGGCCTCGCCCTGGTCCTGTTCGTCTCCGGCGCCATAGAAGGCTTCGTCACCCCGTCCGGCCTGCCCACCTGGGCCCGCATCACCATCGGAGTACTGGCGGAGCTGGCCTTCCTCGCCTACGTCTACGTCCTGGGCGGACGTGCGGCCCGCGCCGGCGAAACAGGTGACCTGGAGGCCGCTGAACGCAGCGCCACGGTGCCCACCGCCGCCTGATGTGCGTCGGACCCCCGTGAGCTGCTAATCTCCTCTTCGCCCCACAAAAACCGTTGACACGGCAGGCGCGGGGAGGTAGATTCGAACAGTTGCCTGGAGCCGGGCTCAGCCCCCCCGGGACAGCGGTTAGTATCTACATGCTTCTCGACTTCACAAGTCCGAAGAAGCCCCGATGAATCGGAAACAGATCGCCGGTAAAACCGGCCGAGAACTTCTGATAAAGTCGGAACCGCCGGAAAGGGAAAC
>NZ_BAABIG010000028.1:0-1675 GCF_039542605.1 Streptomyces ziwulingensis | reverse complement strand
CGCGATGCGCGACGAGCGCGGCGAGGCACAGACGCTCCTGCTCTCCGTCGCGGAGTTGTTCGTGCGGGGCGCGAAGGTGGACTGGGCGGCCGTGCTCCCCGAGGGCGCCACCAACGCCCACGTGGACCTGCCGACGTACGCCTTCGACCACCAGCAGTACTGGCTGCGGATGTCGGACTCGGTGGTGGACGCGGCGGCCCTGGGGCTGGTCGGTGCCGGGCATCCGCTGTTGGGTGCGGTGGTGCCGTTGCCGCAGTCGGACGGGCTGGTGTTCACCTCCCGGCTGTCCCTGCGCACCCACCCCTGGCTGGCCGACCACACCGTGGGCGGAGTCGTCCTGGTGCCCGGCACCGGACTGGTCGAGCTGGCCGTACGGGCCGGTGACGAGGTCGGCTGCGGAGTACTGGACGAACTCGTCATCGAAGCACCCCTGGTCGTCCCGGAGCAGGGTGCCGTACGCGTGCAGATCACCGTCGGCGGGCCGGACGAGACCGGCGTCCGCAGCGTGGAGGTGTACGCGGCCCCCGGCGACACCACCATGGCGGGCGAACCGGTCACCTGGACCCGGCACGCCACCGGACTCCTCGCGCCGGCCACCGGTGAGGCCGCGACCGGCACCTTCGACTTCACCGCCTGGCCGCCGCCGGGCGCGCAGCGGGCCGGGACGGACGACCTGTACGCCGAGTTGATCGCGCACGGCCACACGTACGGCCCGCTCTTCCAGAACCTGCGCGGCCTGTGGCGGCGCGGGGACGAACTGTTCGCCGAGGCCACGCTGGCGGAGGAGGACCAGACCGAGGCCGACCGGTACGGCGTCCACCCGGCGCTGCTGGACGCCGTCCTGCACCCGGCGCTGCTGGACGCCGCCGCCGGCGACGCCGCTGAGGTCTGGCAGCCGCTGGAGTGGAACCGGGTCGTGCTGCACGCCACGGGCGCCACCGTCCTGCGCGCCCGGCTCGTACGGTCCACGGCCGGCGCTCTGTCGGTGGAGGCCGCCGACGAGACCGGCGGCCCGGTCCTGACGGCGGACGCCGTGACCCTGCTGCCGGTCGCCGCGGACCGGCTGACTACGGCGGACACCGACCCGGGCACGGACGACGCGCTGTTCCGGGTGGAGTGGACCGAACTGCCCCCGCCCCGGCCGACCCGGGCGATACCGGAGTGGATCGCGCTCTCCGAACCCAGCGAGGTGACGGCGCTGGCGGACGGCGCCGCACTGCCGGACGCCGCCCTGCTCGACTGCGCCGGGGACGGCGTGGACACCGTGGACGGCGCGTTCGACACGGCGGCGCTCGCGCTGACCAGCAGGGTGCTGGGGGTCGTCCAGGCATGGCTGGCCGAGCCCAGGCTCGAAGCCACGCGCCTGATCGTGCACACCCGGGGTGCCGTGCCCGCCGGGGGCGACGCGGCCGTGACCGATCCGGCCGCCGCGGCCGTATGGGGCCTGGTCCGGGTCGCTCAGGCGGAGAACCCGGACCGGATCGTCCTGCTGGACACGGACGCGCAGCTCGGTGTGGACGTGGAGTCGTTGCTTGCTCCGGTGTTGGCGTGTGGTGAGCCGCAGGTGGCGGTTCGTGGTGGTCGGTTGTTTGTGCCGAGGCTTGCTCGTGCGGGTGGGTCTGCCGGTACAGGTCTTGGTGAGGGGTTTGGTCCGGCGGGTTCTGTGCTGGTTACG
>NZ_BAABIG010000027.1:0-60339 GCF_039542605.1 Streptomyces ziwulingensis | reverse complement strand
CCCGTCGCCCCCCTCGTCCCTGACGTCCCCATCCCCCCTGACGAGGACGACGACGACCTGGCCGGCACCACCGCCCGCGGCGCCGCGCTCGCCGCCGGGCTCACCGCGGAGTTGGCCCGCGAGGAGGCGGCGGGCACCTCCGGAGCACCGGGTCCGGGGACCGTCCCGGCCGCTCCGACCGGCCCCGACACGGCCCTGTGGGACGACCGCGAGCTGCCCCTCTTCCCGCTGCGGCCCCCGCGCACCGGCCGCGAGATCCTCACCGACCACCTCACGGCGATGGTCTGCTGCGCCGCGATGGACACCGCCGGCGCGGCCCCCGGCCTCGACTGGCTCGACGGCCCGTCCCTTCTCGTCGGCGGCGTACGCACGTCCGACCTGGCCCCCCGCATCCTCACCCTCGTGGAGACCGGCGACCCGATCCCGCTGCGCGCCTGGCTCTCGGACCTCGGCATACGGTCCGAGAAGCCCGTACGCCTGGTCTGACCCGCACCCCGGCACCGCTCACCGGAAGCTCATACTCCACTTTGACCCGGTTCGCAACGACCGGTGACGGCATGCGCGTTATATGTGATGTGCTGGGACCGTTCGCGCACATGGCAATCGCGTACGTCATGGGCACGGCCACGGGGGTTCAGGGGAGGGGAGCGATTCATGGGGTCCGAGCAGATCCGCCGCTGGGAGTCCGGAGCACTCGCGCACGCCGTGACCGACCCCTTCGGTCAGGGGCCGGTCCCCTGGCTGCGCGGCGGTGAGACCTACTTCGGCGACAGCGGCCAGGTCGTCCCCTGGTACGCCGAACCCGAGCCCGACCCCACCCCGGAACGGCGCGGCGGCACCCGCGCCCAGCACACCCGGCTCCGGCCCCGGACCGGGCACTCCACCGGCGGTTTCCCGCGCGCCGCCGACGACGTCAGCCTCCAGATCAAAGGTTTCGCCTCCACCGGCGCGGTCGCCCCCGGCGAGGCCATCGACTTCCACGTCACCGTCGACCCGCCCCAGGAATTCAGCGTCGACGTCTACCGCATCGGCCACTACGGCGGTGACGGCGCCGCCAAGATCACCACCAGCCCCCGGCTCTCCGGCCTCGTCCAGCCCGCCCCGCTCACCGCCGACCGCACGGTCTCCTGCCACCACTGGTGGCTCTCCTGGCGGTTGCAGATCCCGTCGTTCTGGAACATCGGCGCGTACGTCGCCGTCCTCACCACGGCCGACGGCTGCCGCTCCCACGTCCCGTTCACGGTCCGCGACGACCACCCCGCCGACCTGCTCCTGCTGCTGCCGGACATCACCTGGCAGGCGTACAACCTGTATCCGGAGGACGGCCGCACCGGCGCCAGTCTCTACCACGCCTGGGACGAGAAGGGCCGGCTGCTGGGCGAGTCCGAGGCCGCCACGACCGTCTGCTTCGACCGGCCGTACGCGGGAGCGGGCCTGCCGATGCACGTCGGCCACGCCTACGACTTCATCCGCTTCGCCGAGCGCTACGGCTACGACCTCGCCTACGCCGACGCCCGCGACCTGCACGCCGGCCGCGTGGACCCGACCCGCTACCGGGGTCTGGTCTTCCCCGGCCACGACGAGTACTGGTCCGCGGCCATGCGGCGGACCACGGAACGCGCCCGCGACCACGGCACCTCCCTGGTCTTCCTCTCCGCGAACACCCTGTACTGGCAGGTGGAGCTGGCGCCTTCGCCGTCCGGCGCCCCCGACCGCCTGCTCACCTGCCGCAAGCGCAGGGGCCCGGGCAAACCCGTGCTGTGGCGGGAGATCGAGCGCGCCGAGCAGGAACTGATCGGCATCCAGTACGCCGGCCGCGTTCCCGAGCCGCACCCGATGATCGTCCGCAACGCCGGTCACTGGCTCTGGGAGGCCACCGGTGCCCACGAGGGCGACGAGATCGAGGACCTGGTCGCGGGCGAGGCCGACCGCTACTTCCCGCGCACCGCCCTCCCCGGCCACGAGGAGCGGGTGCTGCTCGCGCACTCCCCGTACACCGATGTCGAGGGTGTCGTCCGGCACCAGGAGACCTCCCTGTACCGGGCGCCCTCCGGCTCCTGGGTCTTCGCATCCGGGACGTTCGCCTGGACGCCGGCGCTGGACCGGCCCGACCACATCGACGAGCGCGTCCAGCGTGCCACCGCCAACCTCCTGGACCGCATCTGCAAACGTGACTGACCCCCTGTCCGAAGGGGCTCCGACATACGGGAGAATCGACCCCATTGGACAGAACCACGGGAGGAACCGTGTCCGGATTCGTAGAAAAGCCCGAACCGCTCCAGGTTCCGGGTCTGGTGCACCTGCACACCGGCAAGGTGCGCGACCTGTACCGGAACGAGGCGGGCGACCTCGTGATGGTCGCCAGCGACCGCATCTCCGCCTACGACTGGGTGCTGCCGACCGAGATCCCCGACAAGGGACGGGTCCTCACCCAGCTCTCCCTGTGGTGGTTCGACCAGCTCGCCGACCTGGTGCCGAGCCATGTCCTGAGCACCGAGCTGCCCGCGGGCGCCCCCGCCGACTGGCAGGGCCGGACCCTGGTCTGCAAGTCGCTGCGGATGGTCCCGGTGGAGTGCGTGGCCCGCGGCTACCTCACCGGCTCGGGCCTGGCCGAGTACCGGGAGACCCGTACCGTCTGCGGTCTCGCCCTCCCCGAGGGTCTCGTCGACGGTTCGGAACTGCCCGCCCCGATCTTCACCCCGGCCACCAAGGCCGAGGTCGGCGAGCACGACGAGAACGTCTCCTACGAGGAGGTCGCCCGCCAGCTCGGCGCGGACACCGCGGCCCAGCTCCGGCAGGCCACCCTCGCCGTCTACGCCCGCGCCCGGGACATCGCCCGCGACCGCGGCGTCATCCTGGCGGACACGAAGTTCGAGTTCGGCTTCGAAAGCGCGGGCGCGGGCACGGACGAGAGCGAGGGCCAGGGGCAGAGCCAGGGGTCGGGAACTCTCGTCCTGGCCGACGAGGTCCTCACCCCCGACTCGTCCCGGTTCTGGCCGGCCGACCAGTGGGAGCCGGGCCGCGCGCAGCCCTCGTACGACAAGCAGTTCGTCCGGGACTGGCTGACCTCGGCCGAGTCCGGCTGGGACCGCGGCGGCGAGCAGTCGCCGCCCGCGCTGCCGCAGCAGGTGGTGGACGCCACCCGCGCCAAGTACATCGAGGCGTACGAGCGCCTGACGGGCCTCCCCTGGTCCTGAGCCCACCCGCGGGAAGACAGAAGGAAGCCCCCGGCCGGAGCCGGGGGCTTCCTTCTGTGAATCCCGCTGGATTCAGGTGGAGCGAACGACGAGGTTCGAACTCGCGACCTCAACCTTGGCAAGGTTGCGCTCTACCAACTGAGCTACGTTCGCATGCGCCGTGGCGCGAGAACCACTATACCCAACCCCGGTCCCGGGCGAGACGTACCGCCGCGTGACGGTTCTCCGCACCCAGCTTGGTCACGGCCGACGACAGGTAGTTCCGTACGGTTCCCTCGGCGAGCGCGGCCCGTTCGGCGATCTCCGTCACGGGTGCTCCGTCGGCCGCGTGTTCCAGCACCTCGGCTTCCCGCGCGGTCAGCGGGGAGTCGCCGGCGGAGATCGCGTCGGCGGCCAAATCGGGGTCCACGTAACGGTTTCCGGCGTGCACCGTGCGGATGATCTCGGCGAGCTGGCGCGCGCTGACGGTCTTCGGCACGAAGCCGCGCACCCCCGCCGCGAGCGCCCGCTTCAGATGTCCGGGCCGCCCGTGTCCGGTCACGATCAGCACCCGGCAGCCGGGCAGCTCCGCCCGCAGGGATGTGGCGACCTTCACACCGTCCGCGCCGGGCATCTGGAGATCCAGTACGGCGACGTCGGGCGCGTGCGCCCGCGCCATGGCCAGCGCCTCCGGGCCGGTGGCGGCCTCGGCGACGACCACGAGATCGTCCTCCAGGGAGAGCAGGGCGGCGAGCGCCCCACGGATCAGGTGCTCGTCATCGGCGAGCAGCACCCGCACGGCCCCGGCCCCATCACCGCCTCCCACGCCGGCCCCATCACCGCCTCCCACGCCGGCCCCGGCACCGCCTCCGCCGGTCACGACGCCACCTGCGCCGGTCACGACGCCACCTCCAGTACCGCTCCGGCGGCCAGCGGCACGTCCGCGACCAGCCGGAACAGGCCGTCGTCGACGCGTCCCGCCTCCAGCGTCCCGCCCACCGCGGAGAGCCGTTCCCGCAGCCCCGCGAGGCCCGAGCCGCTCCGGGCGGTCACGGCCGTACCGTCGGCCCCGTCGTTCTCCACCGTCAGCACCACGCGCCCCTCGGACGTCCGTACCCGCACGACACACCTCTCCGCGTTCCCGTGCCGCAGCACATTGGTGGTGGCCTCCCGGACCACCCAGCCGAGCGCCGACCGCACCCGGCCGGGCAGCCCGGCCGTCTCGCCGGTCACCTCGCAGTCGATGCCGGCCGCGGCCAGCACACCCCGCGCGCCGATGAGTTCGGCCTCCAGGTCGGCCTCCCGGTAGCCGCGCACCACCTCGCGCACCTCGCGCTGGGTCTCGTGCGCGATGCGCTGCACCTCGATCATCTGATCCACCGCCTCGGGCCGGTCCCGCCGGGCCAGTTGTACGGCCAGCTCGCTCTTGAGCGCGATCACGGCCAGGTTCCGGCCCATCACGTCGTGCAGGTCCCGCCCGAACCGCAGCCGTTCCTCGGCGACGGCGAGCCGGGCCCGGGTCTCATGGGCCTCGTCCAGCGCGTGGACGGCGTCCAGCATCCAGACGGAGAAGGAGGCGGTGAGGGCGAAGACGCCGGTGGCGAAGAGCACGGTGACCGCGGTGACCAGCGCGGGCAGCGCCGGCATCCCGGCGGGCAGGGCCACGACCCCGGCGCCGAAGGACACCCCGAAGACCGAGGCGATCACCCGCCGCCGGGAGCGCAGCCCGAGCGTGAGGTACCCGGCCGAGACCATCAGCACGCCGATGAAGAAGACCACGGCGGTACGGTCCCCGCTCTCGTCGTCCGGCACCCGCGTCAGCAGCCCGAGCGCGCCGACGGCCAGCAGGAGGCTGATCACCCCGTAGACCACGAGGAGGCGCACGGGACGGGCCCGGTGGCCGCGGGTCCAGTCCAGCGACCGGGAGGCGCAGACCGCGCCGAGGACGGCGTGCGCGCAGAGCGCGACCAGCAGTCCCGTGGCGAGCGGGAGCGGCAGCTCACCGAAGGAGAGCGGACCGAGCCAGCCCGCCTCGATCAGCGAGAAGGAGTACAGCGACCACCGCGTGTACGTCTCGACCTTCGCGGGTGTGCTCTTGCCGCGCCACCACGCCCCCGGCTCGCGCATCTCCCGCCTCCCTGGGTTCACCGCCGCGGTTCCCAGCGGAACCACCGCCGTACAGCAAACACCGCGAGTACGCTCCAGGCCACCGCCACGGCCGTGGCGGTGAGCGCCTCGGCGGCCGTCAGGTCGCCGGTCCAGCCGCCGCGCACCAGGGTGATGACGGGGGTCAGCGGCAGCAGCTCGCACCCGGCGGCCACCTTGTCGGGGAGCAGTTCCAGCGGGACGAACATGCCCGAGCCGGCTATCGAGACGAGCATCAACGGCATCGGTGTGACCTGCGCGCTCTCCCCGGTCCGGGTGAAACCGGCGGTGACCGCGGCGAGCGAGGCGCACAGGACGAACCCCAGCAGCAGGCCGAGGACGGCGAGGTGGGGCGCGGCCGGCGCGGACAGGTCCAGCAGGACCGAACAGCCCACCGTCAGCAGCAGGCACTGTACGAGCCCGGTGACGACGGCCGGCATCGCGGACCCGCCGAGGATCTCGGCGTCCCGCAGCTCGCCGGTGCGCAGCCGCTTGAGGACGAGTTCCTCGCGCCGGACGACGAAGACGCCGACCAGCGCGGAGTAGACGGCGAAGAGCAGGGAGAAGCCGATCGCGGCGGGCAGCACGACGGTCCCCACGGTCAGCCCGGCCTCGGCGAGGTCCAGCTCGCCGGCCGTGGTGCGCACGCTGAGCGGCAGTACCAGCGGGACGAAGACCGCGGCGAAGAGGGCGCCCCGGCTCCGTCCGAGCAGGATCAGTTCGGCGCGGGCGAGCGCCGTCATCCGGCGGATCGCGGTGGCGGCCGGCCCGCTGCCGGCGCGCGGCGTGTACCGCGTCGGTTCGGTGGCGCTCATTCCGCGCACTCCTTCTGGATCTCGGTCCCGGTTGTCGCCTTGGTCCCGGTTGCCGTCTTGGCTCCGGTCCCGGCCCCGGTCCGCTCGCGCGGGCGGGCCGGCGTGTTCTCGCCCGCCGTCGCGGACGCCTCCTTGGCGATCCGCAGGAACGCCTCCTCCAGGGAGGCCGACCGCACGTCGAGGCGGCGCAGTTCCACCCCGGTCCGCGCGGCCCAGGTCAGGAGTGCGGTGGCGGCGCGCTGCAGCTCCCGGGTGCGCAGCCGGACGGTCCGGCCCTCGGTGTCGTGGCCGCTGACGCCGAGTTCAGCGAGGGGCGGCAGGTCGCCGACGAAGTAGCCCTCGGGAAGTTCGAAGGAGATCCGGGACGGCTGGGTGGCGGTCACCTCGGCCGGTGTCCCCGTGGTGGCGATGCGGCCCTCGTGCATGATGGCGAGCCGGTCGGCGAGGTTCTCGGCCTCTTCCAGGTAATGCGTGGTGAGCAGGACCGTGGTCCCCTCGTCGCGCAGGGCGCCCACCAGCTCCCAGGTGTCCCGGCGGCCTTCGGCGTCGAGTCCGGTGGTGGGTTCGTCGAGGAAGAGCACCTCGGGTGAGCCGAGCAGCGCGAGCGCCAGGTCGAGCCGGCGGCGCTGTCCGCCGGAGAGCTGCTTGACCCGGGTACGGGACTTGGCGCCGAGGCCGACCAGTTCCAGCACCTCCGCCTCCGGGCGGGCGCCGCTCACACACCCGGCCCACATCCGCGTGGTCTCCGCGACGGTCAGTTCGGAGGGGAAGCCGCCCTCCTGGAGCATGACGCCGGTGCGGGGGCGGACGACGGCCCGTTCGGTGTACGGGTCGTGGCCGAGCACCCGGACCCGTCCGCCGGCGGGTGCGGCGAGGCCCTCCAGCAGTTCGACGGTGGAGGTCTTCCCGGCGCCGTTGGTGCCGAGCAGTGCGAAGACCTCCCCGCGCCGGACGTGGAAATCGACTCCGCGCACCGCCTCGAACCCGCCCCCGTACACCCGCCGCAGGTCGGTGACCTCAATCACGTGTTCGTGTTCCCTCGTGTCCATGCCGTCAGCTTTCCGGCACCCGGCTCCCGGCGGCAGTGCGCGCTGTCATCACTCGGCATGACAAATGTCAGAGGGAGAAGAGGCTTTGGGCCGGAGAGTGGACCGAGAACAGGGCCCAAGGGCCATAGGCCGAAGCCACGGGCGCCGGGCTCCCGGCAAGGACACGGACACGGCATACGAAAAGACCCCGGTCCCTGAGGACCGGGGTCTTCTTCCCGAGCGGACGACGAGGTTCGAACTCGCGACCTCAACCTTGGCAAGGTTGCGCTCTACCAACTGAGCTACGTCCGCATTGTCGGCGACTGCCACGCTCACGAGAAAGATCCCGAGAAACACGGCCGTCGGTCGATGCGAGCATCACCCTACCTGATCCACATCCGTGGTCGGTACGGTGATACAGAGCGGGTGACAGGAATCGCACACTGCGGCTTCCCCCTGGAAGGGGGATGTTTTACTACTAAACTACACCCGCACGTCCGTGAGCTGGGCTTTTCCGTCCCGGCCCCTCGGCGTGTTCCAAACTTTAGCTGATCGCCCCGGGTGCTGCGCAAGTCGGTTGCCGCGAGGGGCGCCTGAGCGGCCGTCGGTCCGGACCCGGTCGGCCCGCACCCCGCCCGTCCGCACCCCGCCGGCCCGCACCCCGCCGACCCGGGCCGATCACCGGCCCCCGATCGCCAGCCCCAGCTCACCCACCCCGCCGCTCACCCACCCCGCCACTCACCCACCTGGCCGCACCCCGCCGCCCCCACCGCCGCTCACCGCGCCGCGGCGAACGCCTCGTAGACCCGCTTGGGGATGCGGCCCCGCGCGGGGACGTCCATCCGGTTGGCCTGGGCCCAGGCCCGGACCGCCGACGGGTCCGGGGCGACCTCCGTCTGCCGGTACGCCTTGCCGGACCTGGACCGCTTGCGGCCGGCCTCCACGAACGGCTCCAGCGCCTCGCGGAGTTTCCTCGCATTCGTTTCGTTCAGGTCGATCTCGTACGTCCTGCCGTCGAGTCCGAAGGCGATCGTCTCCGCCGCTTCCGAGCCGTCGATGTCGTCAAAGAGAGTGACCACGACACGCTGCGCCACGAATATCGGTCCCTTCGTGCGGCAGCTCCGCGATGACGTGCCAAGACGTCTGGGAGTTGCCGACTGTTCGGCTGTTATTGGGCAAAGTATCGGCTAATGACATTTCATTTGTACAGTGCCCGGCATTGAAATGGGAAGTTCGACTAAATCTCTCCGCGTGTCCGTCGCGCAATAGGCGTCCGGGGGCGACTCGGGATCTTTCCCGAAGTTTTTCGCGCGGAGGTGCCTCCGATGCCGAATCGTGATGGGGGTCACGTACTTTCCTACAACTCTACGCGCGTAGAAATTTTGGCGGCTTAGACCAGGTACGCTGAAGGAACCTGCTCAGCACCACACACCGGGAGTGCCAGTGGCACGCGTCGTAGTCGACGTCATGCTCAAGCCGGAGATCCTCGACCCCCAGGGCCAGGCGGTGCAGCGCGCACTGCCGCGTCTGGGTTTCGAAGGGATCTCCGACGTCCGCCAGGGAAAGCGTTTCGAACTGGAAGTTGACGGGCCGGTCGACGAGGCCGCCCTGGCCCGCATCCACGATCTTGCGGAATCCTTCCTCGCCAACACCGTGATCGAGGACTTCACGGTCCGCGTCGAGGAAGCGGCGGAAGTCACGGGAGCCGTGAAGTGACCGCTCGTATTGGCGTCGTCACTTTCCCCGGGAGTCTCGACGACCGGGACACGCGGCGGGCGATCCGGGTCGCGGGCGCCGAGCCGGTGGCGCTCTGGCACAAGGACAAGGACCTCCAGCAGGTCGACGCCGTGGTGCTGTGCGGGGGATTCAGTTACGGCGACTATCTGCGCGCCGGTGCCATCGCCCGCTTCTCGCCGGTGATGGACACCCTCATCGAGCAGGCGAAGGCCGGTCTGCCGGTCCTCGGTATCTGCAACGGGTTCCAGATCCTCACCGAGGCCCATCTGCTGCCCGGCGGGATGCTCGGCAACGACCACCTGCACTTCATCTGCCGCGACCAGAAGCTGCGGGTGGAGAACGACTCCACCCTCTGGACCAGCGACTACACCGCCGGCCAGGAGATCAGCATCCCGCTGAAGAACATGGACGGCCGGTACGTCGCCGACCGGCGCACGCTGGACGAGCTGGAGGCCGAGGGCCGGGTCGCGTTCCGTTACGCGGCCGACGGCGACGCCGCCGACGGGTACGGCAACCCGAACGGCTCGCTCCACGACATCGCCGGCATCACCAACGCGGCGGGCAACGTCGTCGGCCTGATGCCGCACCCCGAGCACGCCGTCGAGCCGCTGATCGGCACCGGCCGTACCGACGGTCTCCCGTTCTTCACCTCGATCCTCAAGAAGCTGGTCAACGTATGAGCCGGACGCCTCTGGACACGGTCGAGCACGCGGCCGCGACCCCCGACGTCGAGCTGCCCTGGGCCGAACTGGGCCTGAAGAAGGACGAGTACGAGCGGGTCGTGGAGATCCTCGGCCGCCGTCCCACCGGGGCCGAGCTGGCCATGTACTCGGTGATGTGGTCCGAGCACTGCTCGTACAAGTCCTCCAAGGTGCACCTGCGCCAGTTCGGCGAGAAGGCCCCCCAGTCGGACGCCCTGCTCGTCGGCATCGGCGAGAACGCGGGCGTGGTCGACGTCGGCCAGGGCTACGCGGTCACCTTCAAGGTCGAGTCGCACAACCACCCGTCGTACGTGGAGCCCTACCAGGGCGCCGCGACCGGCGTCGGCGGCATCGTCCGCGACATCATCGCGATGGGCGCCCGCCCGGTCGCCGTCGTGGACCCGCTGCGCTTCGGCGCCGCCGACCACCCCGACACCAAGCGGGTGCTGCCCGGCGTCGTCGCCGGCATCGGCGGCTACGGCAACTGCCTGGGCCTGCCCAACATCGGCGGCGAGGTCGTCTTCGACGCCTGCTACCAGGGCAACCCGCTGGTCAACGCCGGTGCCATCGGCGTGATGCGGCACGAGGACATCCACCTCGCCAAGGCGTCCGGCGCCGGCAACAAGGTCATCCTCTACGGGGCCCGCACCGGCGGCGACGGCATCGGCGGCGCCTCCATCCTGGCCTCCGAGACCTTCGACGACGCCAAGCCCTCCAAGCGCCCCGCCGTCCAGGTCGGCGACCCCTTCCAGGAGAAGCTCCTCATCGAGTGCACCCTGGAGGCGTTCCAGGAGAAGCTGGTCGTCGGCATCCAGGACCTCGGCGCGGCCGGCCTCTCCTGCGCCACCTCCGAGCTGGCCTCCAACGGCTCCGGCGGCATGACCGTCACCCTGGACGACGTCCCGCTGCGCGACTCGACGCTCTCGCCCGAGGAGATCCTCATGAGCGAGTCGCAGGAGCGCATGTGCGCGGTGGTCGAGCCCGGCAAGGTCGACCGCTTCCTGGAGATCTGCGAGAAGTGGGACGTCATCGCCACCGTCATCGGTGAGGTCACCGACGGCGACCGCCTGGAGATCTTCTGGCACGGCGGCAAGATCGTCGACGTCGACCCGCGCACGGTCGCCCACGACGGCCCGGTCTACGAGCGCCCCTACGCCCGCCCCGACTGGCAGGACGCCCTCCAGGCCGACGACGCGAACAAGCTGGCCCGGCCGGGCTCGGGCGAGGAGCTGAAGGACCAGGTCCTGAAGCTGGTCTCGTCCCCGAACCAGGCGTCCAAGAAGTGGATCACCCAGCAGTACGACCACTTCGTGCAGGGCAACACCGTCCTCGCCCAGCCCGAGGACTCCGGCATGATCCGCATCGACGAGGAGACCGGCCTCGGCGTCGCCATCGCCACCGACGGCAACGGCCGGTACGCCAAGCTGGACCCGTACCACGGCGCCCAGCTCGCCCTCGCCGAGGCGTACCGCAACGTCGCCACCACCGGCGCCAAGCCGCTGGCCGTCTCCGACTGCCTGAACTTCGGCTCGCCCGAGGACCCGGCCGTCATGTGGCAGTTCGCGGAGGCCATCCGCGGTCTGGCCGACGGCTGCCAGCAACTCGGCACCCCGGTGACCGGTGGCAACGTCTCGCTCTACAACCAGACCGGCGAGGCCGCCATCCACCCGACCCCGGTCGTCGCGGTCCTCGGCGTCATCGACGACGTGGCCCGCCGCACCCCGGTCGCCTTCCAGGAGGAGGGCCACCTGCTCTACCTCCTCGGCGACACCGCCGAGGAGTTCGGCGGCTCGGCCTGGTCCCAGGTGATCCACGACCACCTCGGCGGCCTGCCCCCGAAGGTCGACCTGGAGCGCGAGCGGCTGCTGGCCGAGATCCTGATCTCCGCCTCCCGCGACGGCATGATCGACTCCGCGCACGACCTCTCCGACGGCGGCCTGGTCCAGGCGGTCGTGGAGTCGGCGCTGCTCGGCGAGAGGGGCGCGCGGCTGGTCGTCCCCGACGGCCTCGACGCCTTCACCTTCCTCTTCTCGGAGTCGGCGGGCCGCGCGGTCGTCGCCGTCCCGCGCTCGGAGGAACTGCGCTTCACCGACATGTGCGGCGCCCGCGGCCTGCCGGCCACCCGCATCGGCGTGGTGGACGGCGACGCGGTCGAGGTCCAGGGCGAGTTCACCCTCCCCCTGACCGAACTCCGCGAGGCCCACGAGGGCACGATCCCGGCCATTCTGGCGTAAGCGCCCCGGCCGTCCGGGCCGTCGCTCCAGGTTCCCGCAGGGCGCCCGGAGCGGCGGCCCGTTTCCGTCCGTGCCGCCCGAGTTTCCCGAAACCTCCTGACGGGCACCGTGGTTGTGCCAACCTGAGGACGTGCGTGAGGCAAAAGCACCCGGGTGGGGACCGATGGATGAGCGGCTGCGGATCAGGTTCGAGGCGGACGACCCGGACCACCAGGACGAACTCCGGTCACTGCTCGGCTGGCTCGCGGACGACCGGTCGCTGCGCGGCCACGTCGAACTGGAGCGGATCACCGCCGACACCCCGGGACGGATGAGTCCGGACCTCGCGACGATCCTCGCCGTGATCTCCACGGCCGCCGGGGTGGCGCAACTGCCGCTGTCGTATCTCGCCTGGCGGCAGAGCCGGCGGCACCGGACGGCACCGGTCACCGTCCAGGTCACCGGCTCCGACCCCGCCGAGGTCGAGGCCCTGCTGCGCAGGCTCCGCGGCGACGCCCCGGACGACGGCTCCGGGCAGGCGGGGGCGTGACCACGGCGCGCGGCACCGCCGACCCGTCGCCGGCCACCGACCCGCCCGTCCGGATCGACCCCCGCCGCTCCGCCTGCGTGCTGATCGGCGTGGACGAGTACACCTTCCTCGACTCGCTGCGCAGTGTCCGCCACAACCTGGTCGAGCTGCGGGCCGCCCTCGCCGACGAGGAGATCTGGGGAATCCCGGAGGACCGGATCTTCCAGATCCCCAACCCGGCCGCCCCGTCCGACCTGGTCGGTCCCATCCGCGAGGCCGGACTCCTCGCCGAGGACACGCTGATCGTGTACTACGCGGGCCACGGCCTGCTCGACCGGCACGAGGAGCAGCAGCTCCTGCTCACACTGCCCGGGTCGATGGAGGACCGGCCGGACACCTGCGTGCGCTCCAGCGACGTACGCCGGGCCATCCGCGACACCGGTCCCGCGCGGCGCCGCGTCCTGATCCTCGACTGCTGCTTCAGCGGCCGGGTGCTCACCGAGATGGCCGGCACCGACCGCGGCGAGCAGGGCGGCAAGGTCGCGTTGGGGACGCTGCGCGGCGTCGAGGGCTCGTACGTCATGACCTCGGCCCCGAAGGACCGGCCCTCGCACGCCCCCGACCCCAAACGCTGCACGGTCTTCACCGGGGCGCTCGTGGACGTCCTGCGGCAGGGCCTGCCGGACGGCCCCCAGATGCTGGGGCTGCACGCGCTCTTCGGGGCGGTGCGGGCGCGGATCACGGCCATGAAGCCCGAGATGCCGCAGGAACCACAGGACGAGGACCGCAACGGCGTCGGCGGGCTGGACTTCGTCCGCAACGTGGCGGTGCTGCCGGCCCTCACCCCGCAGCCCGGCCCCGCCGGCCCGCCGTCCCACAGCCGGGTCCGCACCCTGCTGTGGGCATCGGCCGCCGCGGTGGCCGGCCTCGCCCTCGGCCTCGGCGCGCCCCGGGCCGTCGACTGGTGGCACACCGCCCACCCCGCGCCCGCGACCGGCGAGTGCGGCGGCCACCCGGTCGACGCCGAGGTGCCCCGCGCGGTCCTCCTCGACCACTCCGACGCGCTGAACAAGAGGGACGTCGACTACGAAGCCGTCGAAGGTCTCTCCGCCCTCGCCCTCGTCTCCGAGGGTGAGGGCGGCGTCCAGGCGCTCGCGCTCGCCGACAACTCCCCCGGGCTGCTCTTCCCGCTCTCCCTCGGCACCCCCTTCGACCTGAACCCCGTCGCCGACACCGCGCACACCCTGCGCCGCGCGAACGGCGTGAAGTTCCCCCCGCGCTACGACGGCGAGGGCCTGGTCATCGAGGAGGGCGGCCGGACCGCGCTGATCGCCTCGGAGACCGGCCCGGCCCTGCGCCGCTTCGACATCGCCACCGGCAAGCAGATCGGCGAGAGTTTCCAGATCCCGCAGAACATGCGGTACTGGCCCGAGGGCAGCGCACAGACCGGCCGCAGCATCGAGTCCCTCGCCCTCTCCCCGGACGGCCGGCACCTGTACGCGGGCTGGGAGGCCCCCCTGGCCAAGGACGGCGACCTGCGCGGCCGGCCCCTGATCCGCATCCAGCGCTACACGGGGCGGCCCGGCGGCGACTACGCACCGGACGGGCAGTACACCTATCTGGCCGGCGACGGAATGCACCTGGTGGAGCTGGTCGCCCTCGACGACAAGGGCGGACTTCTCGCCCTGGAGCGGGAGTACACCTCCGGCCTGGGCACGGCCGTCCGCGTCGTCCAGGTGTCCCTCGACGGCGCCCGTGACATGGCCGACGACGACACCCTCTACGAACTTCCCGCGGACCAGTTCGCCGACGACACCCCGGTCCTCGACCTGGCCGCCTGTCCGGACGGCGGCCCCGGAGTGGTCGCCACGCCCGGCTCGAACCCTCGGCACCCCCTGGTGGACAACGTGGAGGGCATGGCCCTGGGCAAGGAGTGGACCACCGGCGAGTACCAGGGCTGGCGCCCGCTGTACCTGATCACCGACGACAACGGCAGCGGCGACCAGATCACCCGCCTGTACTCGCTGGCGGTGCGCCTGAAGCCGTAGCGGCCGGACCGGCGGACCGGGCGTCCCCCCGGCACCACCCCCTCCTCGTCATGGCACAGACGTACGAGAGCCGGTCCCCTCCGGCCACCGCCCCGCATAGGCTCACCTCCATGCCCCCGTCCAGGAAGCGCCCCCGCGCCTACGACCCCGCCCGCACCCGGGCCGCCGTCCTCGCCCAGTTCGGGCACGTACGGGAGGCGGTCGACGGGCTCCGCGCCGAACAGCTCGACCGGCCCACCCGGCTCGGCGGCTGGAGCGTGCGGGAGCTGGTCGCGCACCTCGGTATGGCGCTCACGGCCGTGCACCGCGCCCTGGAGCGGCCGGCCCCGCCGAAACCGGACGTCCAGGTGGTCGAATGGGCCTTCGCCACCGCCGCGAGCGCCGCCGCGATCGACGACTCCACCCGCGCGCTCGCCGCCGGCCGTCCCGACCTCGGCGCCTACCTCGCCGACATCGACACCACGCTGCGCGCGCTGCTCGCCGCGCACCCGGGCGGCCGGCTCCTGCAGACCGCCGCGGGCGCCCTGCCGCTGGACGACTACCTGGTCACCCGTACCGTCGAACTCGTCGTGCACACCGACGACCTCAACGCCGCCGTGCCCGGCCTGGACGTCCCCCTCGACCGGCAGGCGCTGGCCGCCGCCACCCGGCTGCTGGCCGACGCGCTCGCCGTGAAGGCGCCCGGCGGTGCGACGGAGGTGCGCGTCCCGCCGTACGCCGTCGTGCAGTGCGTCGAAGGTCCCCGGCACACCCGCGGCACCCCGCCCAACGTCGTCGAGACCGACCCGCTCACCTGGATCCGGCTCGCCACCGGGCGGCTGGCCTGGACCGACGCGGTCGCGGAGGCGAAGGTGAGCGCGAGCGGGGAACGGGCCGGCCTCGGAGAGCTGCTGCCGCTCCTGGCCTGAACCGGTCCTTGCCGCCGGGCGGGAGGGGAACCGGTTCCTCCGGCCGCCCGTCGAATGGGCATGTACAGGCAGAGGAAGCGCACGACCATGACGGTGGCCGCCATCGCGCTCGTCCCGTTCGCGGCGGCCTGCGGCAACGAGAAGGCCGACGGCGGCAGCGGCTCCGCCGACGGCGGCGGACGACCGGTGACCGGCGTCCACTGGAACGTGGACAGCGTCACCGTCGACGGCAGAACCCACCGGGCCTACGGCGCGGCCCACCTGACGATCGGCGCCGACGGCCGGGCCAAGGGCAGCTACGGCTGCAACGACTTCTCCGCCGAGGCCGCCGTCGACGGCGACCGCCTCCGGCTGACCGACGCCACCGCGACCGGGCGGGCCTGCGAGGGCACACCCATGGCGGTGGAGCGGGCCCTCTCCCGCGCCCTCGCCGCCGGCCCCCTGACCACCGAGGCCGACGGCGGCCGCCTGACCCTCACCACCTCGGCCGGCGACACCGTCCGCCTCAGCGAACGCCGGGACACCGCCCTGTACGCCACCGGCTGGAAGGTGACCGCCCCCGACGCCGAGGGCCGGGCGCACCTCGCCTTCGACCGGGACCGGGGCACCGTCTCCGGCAGCCTCGGCTGCAACCGCGTCAACGCCGAGGCCACCGTCCGCGACGGCCATATCACCCTGGGCGCGCCCGTCACCACCCGAATGGTGTGCGAAGGCTCACTCATGGACACCGAAAAGCGGCTCCTGGAGCTGTTCGACAACCAGGTCGACTATCGAATCGACCAGCAAACCCTCACGCTGACCAGCGCAAACGGCACCAGCGTCCGGGCCGTGGCGGTACGGTGAGCCGGCCGCGCCGGTGACTTTTCGGGCATTCCCCAATTCGGACCAGTGGTCGACCTCGCCTACACTCGGAGGCGTGCCACGTGGTGACGGTCGACTCAATCACGATCTGCTTCCCGGTGAGAAGGGCCCCCAGGACGCATGCGGCGTCTTCGGTGTCTGGGCTCCGGGCGAAGAGGTCGCAAAGCTCACGTACTTCGGGCTCTACGCCCTCCAGCATCGGGGCCAGGAATCCGCGGGAATCGCGGTCAGCAATGGCTCCCAGATCCTCGTCTTCAAGGACATGGGCCTCGTTTCCCAGGTCTTCGACGAGACCTCTCTCGGTTCGCTCCAGGGTCACATCGCGGTCGGTCACGCCCGCTACTCGACCACCGGCGCCTCCGTCTGGGAGAACGCCCAGCCGACGTTCCGTGCCACCGCGCACGGCTCGATCGCGCTCGGTCACAACGGCAACCTCGTCAACACCGCCCAGCTCGCCGAGCTGGTCGCCGACCTGCCCAAGCAGGACGGCCGCTCGACGCGGGTCGCGGCGACCAACGACACCGACCTGCTCACCGCGCTGCTCGCGGCCCAGGTCGACGAGGACGGCAAGCCGCTGACCGTCGAGGAGGCGGCCGGCAAGGTGCTGCCCCAGGTGCGGGGCGCCTTCTCCCTCGTCTACATGGACGAGAACACCCTCTACGCAGCCCGTGACCCGCAGGGCATCCGCCCGCTGGTCCTCGGCCGGCTGGAGCGCGGCTGGGTCGTCGCCTCCGAGTCCGCCGCCCTCGACATCTGCGGCGCCTCCTACGTCCGCGAGATCGAGCCGGGCGAGTTCATCGCCATCGACGAGAACGGCCTGCGCAGCTCCCGATTCGCGGAAGCGAAGCCCAAGGGCTGTGTCTTCGAGTACGTCTACCTGGCCCGCCCCGACACCGACATCGCCGGCCGGAACGTGTACCTCTCCCGCGTGGAGATGGGCCGCAAGCTGGCCGCCGAGGCCCCCGCCGAGGCCGACCTGGTGATAGCGACCCCGGAGTCCGGCACCCCGGCCGCGATCGGTTACGCCGAGGCGTCCGGCATCCCCTTCGGCGCCGGCCTGGTGAAGAACGCCTATGTGGGCCGTACCTTCATCCAGCCCTCGCAGACCATCCGCCAGCTCGGCATCCGGCTCAAGCTGAACCCCCTGAAGGAAGTCATCAGGGGCAAGCGGCTGGTCGTCGTGGACGACTCCATCGTCCGCGGCAACACCCAGCGGGCCCTGGTCCGCATGCTCCGCGAGGCGGGCGCCGCCGAGATCCACATCCGGATCTCCTCCCCGCCGGTGAAGTGGCCCTGCTTCTTCGGCATCGACTTCGCCACCCGCGCCGAGCTGATCGCCAACGGCATGAGCATCGAGGAGATCGGCACCTCGCTGGGCGCCGACTCGCTGGCCTACATCTCCACCGACGGCATGATCGAGGCGACCACCATCGCCAAGCCGAACCTCTGCCGCGCCTGCTTCGACGGCGAGTACCCGATGGAGCTTCCCGACCCCGAGCTGCTCGGCAAGCAGCTCCTGGAGACCGAGCTGGCCGCCGGGCCCGCCGGAACGGCCGCCGCCGACGCCCTGCGTCGCCCGTAGCCGTCCGTCCGCAGTCCGTCCGCAGCACTACCCGCCGTACGACACAAAGGTTCTCATCGTCATGCCTGACACAACCGGTGCCGGTCACGCAGCGGCCTCCTACAAATCAGCGGGTGTCGACATCGAGGCGGGCGACCGCGCCGTCGAGCTGATGAAGGAGTGGGTGAAGAAGACGCAGCGCCCCGAGGTCCTCGGCGGCCTCGGCGGGTTCGCCGGCCTCTTCGACGCCTCCGCCCTGAAGAAGTACGAGCGCCCCCTGCTCGCCTCCGCCACGGACGGTGTCGGCACCAAGGTGGACGTCGCCCGCCGCATGGGCGTCTACGACACCATCGGCCACGACCTGGTCGCCATGGTCATGGACGACATCGTGGTCTGCGGCGCCGAGCCGCTTTTCATGACCGACTACATTTGCGTCGGCAAGGTTCACCCCGAGCGGGTCGCCGCCCTCGTGAAGGGCATCGCCGAGGGCTGTGTGCTGGCCGGCTGCGCCCTGGTCGGCGGTGAGACGGCCGAGCACCCGGGCCTGCTCGGCGAGGACGACTTCGACGTCGCCGGCGCCGGCACCGGCGTGGTGGAGGCCGACCGCCTGCTCGGCGCGGATCGCATCCGTACGGGCGACACGGTCATCGCCATGGCCGCCTCCGGGCTTCACTCCAACGGGTACTCACTCGTCCGCCACGTCCTGCTGAACGAGGCCCGTCTCGCCCTCGACACCCACGTGGACGACTTCGGCCGCACCCTCGGCGAGGAGCTGCTGGAGCCGACGAAGATCTACTCGCTGGACTGCCTGGCGCTCACCCGCACCACCGATGTGCACGCCTTCAGCCACATCACCGGCGGCGGTCTCGCCGCCAACCTGGCCCGGGTGATCCCGGACGGGCTGCACGCCGTCGTGGACCGCTCCACCTGGGCCCCGGGCCCCGTCTTCGACCTGGTCGGACGGACCGGACGGGTCGAGCGGCTGGAGCTGGAGAAGACGCTCAACATGGGCGTAGGCATGATCGCCGTGGTGCCCCAGGAGTCGACGGACGTCGCCCTGACCACCCTGGCCGACCGCGGACTGGACGCCTGGGTGGCGGGCGAGATCACCGACCGCGGCGACCACGGGAGCGGCGCGGCTCTGATCGGCGACTACGCGGTCTGAGTGACCGCGTGGCCCCCGTGGAGAGCACAAAGGCCGGTCGGTGACCGAGGTCACCGACCGGACAAGTGTTCAGTACAAGGTCAAGCGCCGCGACGCTGTGGTGAGGACTGTCCGTCCTCGTCCTCCCCGTCGCCGTCCTCATAGAGGTCGGCGTACCGGGAGTACAGATCGTCGTCTTCCTGCTCATCGTCCTCGAACCGCTCGCCGTTAGGCGGTTGCGGATTCGCCGGCGATGCGCCCAGCTCCTCGGCCAGGCGGGAGAGATCAGTCCCACCGCTGTTGTACTTCAGCTGGCGGGCGACCTTCGTCTGCTTGGCCTTGGCCCGGCCGCGCCCCATGGCTCGACCCCCTCAACGACGGGGCTCGACGGCCCCAGAGTCTTGACACGCGTTCATGGTCCGGAACGGGCTCTCCGTGAAGAGACCGGTCCGTAGGGCTTCCACGGTACCTGAGCCCACGCCCCTACGGTACGTCGCCCGCAGCCCGGCCCCGCTTCCGAGACCCCCGAGGCACCCTGTCCTCGCTGGTCAAGGGCGATTTTAACCACTTCTCGGGGTCCGACCCGCCGGAAGAAGTGAGAGTTCTCTCCCCCCATCTCCCGGCGGGTCCGGCGGGCGGCGCCGCGCCCCGGCGGATCAGCTCCGCGGCCGCGCCTCCGCCATCCGCTGCTCGGCGATCCGGTCGGCCGCCGCGGCCGGCGGAATCCCGTCTTCCTTCGCACGTGCGAATATGGCCAGCGTCGTGTCGTGGATGCCCGCCGCCTTCGCCCGACACCGCTCGAAGTCGAAGCCGTGCAGCTCGTCGGCGACCTGGATCACCCCGCCGGCGTTCACCACGTAGTCCGGCGCGTAGAGGATGCCCCGGTCGGCGAGGTCCTTCTCCACGCCCGGGTGGGCGAGCTGGTTGTTGGCGGCGCCGCAGACGACCCGGGCGGTGAGCACCGGCACGCTCTCGTCGTTCAGCGCCCCGCCGAGCGCGCAGGGGGCGTAGATGTCCAGGTTCTCCACCCTGATCAGCGCCTCGGTGTCGGCCACCGCCACCACCGAGGGGTGCCGGTCGGTGAGGTCCCGGACCACGTCCTCGCGCACGTCCGTGACGACGACGTGCGCGCCCTCGGTGAGCAGGTGGTCGACCAGATGGCGGCCGACCTTGCCGACGCCCGCGACGCCGACCGTGCGGTCGCGCAGCGAGGGGTCGCCCCACAGGTGCCGCGCCGAGGCCCGCATGCCCTGGTAGACGCCGTAGGCGGTGAGGACGGAGGAGTCCCCGGCGCCGCCGTTCTCCGGCGAGCGGCCGGTGGTCCAGCGGCACGCGCGGGCCACCACGTCCATGTCGGCCACATAGGTGCCGACGTCGCACGCGGTCACGTACCGGCCGCCGAGCGAGGCGACGAACCGCCCGTAGGCGAGCAGCAGCTCCTCGGTCTTGATCCGGTCGGGATCACCGATGATCACGGCCTTGCCGCCGCCGTGGTCCAGCCCGGCCAGCGCGTTCTTGTACGACATCCCGCGCGCGAGGTTCAGGGCGTCGGCGACGGCCTCGGCCTCGCTCGCGTAGGGGTAGAAGCGGGTGCCGCCCAGCGCGGGGCCGAGCGCGGTGGAATGGAGCGCGATGACGGCCCGGAGACCGCTGGCGCGGTCCTGGCAGAGCACGACCTGCTCATGACCGCCCTGGTCCGAGTGGAACAGGGTGTGCAGTACGTCAGCAGGTGCGCCGATTACGTCGGTCACGGTGGTGACTCCAGAGTAAGTAGCGGCGGGTGGAGGCGCGTCCCCGGCGAGGGACCCCCACGCTCGTGGCAGGGGGAGCGGTCGGCGGGGCGTGGGACGAGGTTAGAGCCTGCCGGTGTCCGCTCGCGGCCCAGTGCCGAGGATCACCTCCGCACGGAGTACGGACGTGGGACGATCAGGGAAGGTTCCCGCCCGTCCGTGACCGGGCCGGGTCAGGTTCTCCCCGCCGGGCGCGGGGAAGGGAGCGGGCGTGCCCAAGGTGTCCTCCGTGATCGTCCCGTACGCGGCGTACCTGCGCGTGTACGAGCCGCTGGCCGCCTTCCCGGAGCCGGAGCGCGGCCACTGGACGCGGTACGCCCGCCGCACGGATCTGCCCACCTACCAGGACGAGCTGCGCCGCTCCCTGGCCGACCTGCTGCCCACCCCGCCGGTCGCGGTGCCGGTGCACGAGAGCGCCGACGCCTTCGTGCTGGAGATCGACGGCGTGGTCTGCGTCTGCCCCTGGCGGACCCGGCTGCGCGGCTGGCTGGCCCTCGCGGAACTCTCCGAGGACTATCCGGAGCCGGTCCTGGACGCCCTGCTGCCGCCGGTCGTACGGCGGCAGACGGCGCTGGACCACGAACGCTGGCTGGAGAAGAACCCCGACGCCCGCCCGTGGATCCGCACCGCGACCTGGCAGGTGCCGATCAACTGGTTCGTCCTCGTCTCCGACGCGGAGCGGGAGTACGACAAGGGCGGCGACCCCGGGGCGGCGGCCCCGGTGCTGCGCTACCGGACGCCGATGGTGCAGGCGCGGCGCCGGGTGGCGCGGGGGCTGCGGGCCCTGCGGGAGGCCATGGACGAGGGGCCGCTGATCGACGGCCTGAGGGACGTGGGCCGGTGGCTGGAGGAGTTCCACCCGCGTTCCCTGGTCGAGCTGGACTACGGGGGGCTGGTGCACGCGGTGCCCGCCGGCGAGCTGGCGGACGATCACTCCGCGGCGGACGTGGCCGAGGGCATCGAGGCGCTGCGCGACGGCGACGGGACGGCGGCGGGGGCCGCGTACGGGCGGCTGGTGGAGCGCTGGCGGACGGTGCGCGACCGGCGGTCCGCGAACTGACGTTTGACGTGGCGCCCGTTTTGGGGTTTCGTCACACGCTCCGGGGGGCGGGCGGTGCGTCTGACGCCTCGTCACCCGGGACGTAGGTCTCGATCCGGGCTTATGCCTCAAGCGTGACGGACCGCACGTTACCCCACCCTTGCGCAGCTTGCCCCTCCTCGTGCCAAAATAGGACAAGGAGTCCGGGGAGGACTCTATCCATCCCGCTGTGATGCACTATGGGTGGAATTTCTGTATTGCACGCTTTGGGGGGTCTGTTGCCTCCTGATCGCCGCTGTGACTGATCGTCACAGCGGCGTGACTGTCCGCTATGGCATGGTCCATCGGCTTCCGTCGCGGATGGACACCTGGGAGGGCAATTCCATCGGTTTGGCCGACGCGGCTGGACGGATGGTGTAGTTGTAGTGCCGAGGACAAGCCGTTCGTCCTATAACCGACTCGACCCGTGTCCGCCATTTCGGGCAACGCGGGTCAAGGTGCAGAATTTAAAGGAAAGAACCGAGATGGTTCGGTTCTCCCGAGGAGGCCGCTCATGACCGCTCGCACCCCTGATGCCGAGCCGCTGCTGACCCCGGCTGAGGTCGCCACCATGTTCCGCGTCGACCCCAAGACGGTCACGCGCTGGGCGAAGGCCGGCAAGCTCACGTCGATCCGCACGCTCGGCGGGCACCGCCGCTACCGCGAAGCAGAGGTCCGCGCACTGCTCGCGGGCATCCCGCAGCAGCGCAGCGAGGCCTGAACAACCGCATAACCGGGCATAACGGCTGGTCCCCCAACTTGCCGTGACGACCGGGCCCATAGCTCCACCCGACGTGGGACCTGCCCCAACAGGACCCATGCCCAAGCCGCACAGAACTTCACAGGCAATCGACAGGGCGCGTCGTTGATCGCGCTGGACTCCGCCGGGTCCAGCGCGATCTTTTTATGTCCCGGCCCGGCCGTCCGGCGGTCCGTCCGGCACGCCGGTGAGCAGCCGCTGTGGGCGTCCTTGTCGGTCTCTTGGGGGAGTCTTGGGGGAGTCTGGGGAGGCAAGTCGGAACGACTGGGGGCGAGGTGGACGAGCAGTGCAATTGCACATATTAAATCGACCAGTTGTAGGGGAGGGGTAAGAGCCGTCATTTCGGAAACTTATGCGGTGACACCCGTCACATGCCGGACGCCTTGT
Organism: Streptomyces ziwulingensis; assembly: GCF_039542605.1. Lineage (NCBI taxonomy): Bacteria > Bacillati > Actinomycetota > Actinomycetes > Kitasatosporales > Streptomycetaceae > Streptomyces > Streptomyces ziwulingensis. The sequence continues at coordinate 37,458 of NZ_BAABIG010000027.1, read as the reverse complement.
TGGCTCCGGCATATGTGCGCTAGAGGGGGCTCCGCTTCCAGTAGCCCGCGCCCGTACGGGTGTTGACGCGCCACCGACGCCTCCACCCGCACAGGGGGCGCTCGCGTCCCCACGGCCTCCTGACGGCCCGTCGGGGACGGTGGGGCGGAATCCGTCGCCGGCCGCGGCGGACGGTGGCAGACGGGGCGGTGACGCGCCAGGTGGGGTGGACCCGCTTCCGGAGTGCCGGCCGAGGGGAGCGACGTCAAGACGGCCTCGGGGGGTGGGTGGTGGCGGGGAGCACGAAGAAGACCCGCGTCATGTCGACGCGGGCCTTCTTCACTGCGGTCCTGACGGGATTTGAACCCGCGGCCTCCACCTTGACAGGGTGGCGAGCACTCCAAGCTGCTCCACAGGACCAGGTTTCGCGGCGCTTTCCTTGCGGTGCGCTGCGAAACGAGACTCTACAGGAGGGTGGCCCGCCTGGTCGAACTCACCCTCCGTGCGGGGGGCGTCACGGTGCGAGAGCGTCGATCGCCTTCACGATGCGCTTGTCGGAGACGGGGTACGCCGTGCCCAGCGCGTGGGCGAAGTAGCTGACCCGCAGCTCCTCGATCATCCAGCGGATGTCCAGGACCGCCCGCGGCACCGGCCGGCCCTGCGGCATCTGCTCCAGCAGCCAGGCGTACTCGTCCCGCATCTCGTGGACCTTCTCCATGCGGGCGGTGTCCCGCTGGGCGTTGGCCGGCATCTGCTGCACGCGCCGGTCCGCGGCGATCAGGTAGCGCATCAGGTCCGGCAGCCGCCGGATGCCCACCGCCGTGACGAAACCGGGCTTCACCAGTGCGTCGAGCTGCCCGCGCACGTCCTGGAGGTTGGCCAGCAGCACGGGGCTGCGTACGGCCTTCAGGCGGCGTTCCGCGGCCTGCCAGGCGGCCAGCACCTGCTGGACCTGCTCGACCGTGCGGACGGTGGTGTCCACGATCTCCGCGCGGACCTTGTCGTACAGCTTCCGGTACGACTCCTCGTCCCACGCCGGTCCGCCGAAGTCGGCGATCAGCTTGTCGGCGGCGGCCATGGCGCAGTCGTCGAACAGGGCCTGGATCGATCCGTGCGGGTTGGACGACAGCCCCAGCTTCTGCTGGTTGGTGAGCTTCTCGGACGCGAACTTCGCCGGGTTGACCGGGATGTTGCGCAGGATCAGCCGGCGGGTGCCCTTCCACATCGCCTGCGCCTGTTCGGCCTCGCTGTCGAAGAGGCGCACGGACACGGTGTTCGACGGGGGTCCGTCGTCGACGAGCGCCGGGTACGCCTTCACCGGCTGTCCGGCGCGGCGGGTCTCGAAGACGCGGGAGAGGACGCCGATCGTCCAGTCGGTCAGGCCGCTTCGCTCCAGGGACTCGCCGCCCTCGCGTTCCGCCGTGGCCGCGGCGGCCTGCGAGAGGGCCTGGCGGGCCTTCGGGCGCAGCCTCAGCTTCAGCGCCTGGAGGTCCTTGTCCTCGGCCAGCTTCCGGCGCCGTTCGTCGACGATCCGGAAGGTGATCTTCAGGTGGTCGGGGAGCCGGCCCCAGTCGAAGTCCTCGGCGTCGAAGGGGACCCCGACCATGCGCTTCAACTCGCGCGCCATCGTCGTGGTGAGCGGTTCCTGGAGGGGTACCGCCCGCTCCAGGAACTTCTGGGCGAAGTTCGGGGCCGGTACGTAGTTGCGGCGGATCGGCTTGGGCAGCGACCGGATCAGCTCGGTGACGACCTCTTCGCGCAGGCCCGGGATCTGCCAGTCGAAGCCCTCGTCGGTGACCTGGTTGAGGACCTGGAGCGGGATGTGCACGGTCACGCCGTCGGCGTCCGCGCCCGGCTCGAACTGGTAGGTCACACGGAACTTGAGCGGCCCCTGCCGCCAGGAGTCCGGATAGTCGTCCTTGGTGACCGCCCCGGCCTTCTCGTTGATGAGCATCTCGCGCTCGAAGTCGAGGAAGTCCGGTTCCTCGTGGCGCTTGTGCTTCCACCAGGAGTCGAAGTGGGCTCCCGAGACAACGTGTTCGGGCACGCGCTGGTCGTAGAAGTCGAACAGCGTCTCGTCGTCGACCAGGATGTCCCGGCGCCGGGCGCGGTGCTCCAGCTCCTCCACCTCGGTCAGGAGCCTGCGGTTGTCGGCGAAGAACTTGTGGTGCGTGCGCCAGTCGCCCTCGACCAGGGCGTTGCGGATGAACAGCTCGCGGCTGGCCTCCGGGTCGATCCGGCCGTAGTTCACCTTGCGCTGGGCGACGATCGGCACGCCGTACAGCGTGACCTTCTCGTAGGCCATGACGGCCGCCTGGTCCTTCTCCCAGTGCGGCTCGCTGTAGGTGCGTTTGAGGAGGTGGCCGGCGAGCGGCTCGACCCACTCGGGCTCGATCTTGGCGTTGACGCGGGCCCACAGGCGGCTGGTCTCCACCAGTTCGGCGGACATCACGAACCGCGGCGGCTTCTTGAAGAGGGCCGAGCCGGGGAAGATCGCGAACTTGGCGTTGCGGGCGCCGACGTACTCGTTCTTGCCCGCGCCGCGCCCGCTCTCCGCGCCGGCGTCCTTCACGTCCTTCATGCCGACGTGGGAGAGGAGCCCGGCGAGCAGCGAGACGTGGACGTGGTCGCCGGGGGCGTCGTCCTCGCTGAGGTGGAGGCCCATCTGCTTGGCGACCGTGCGGAGCTGCGTGTAGATGTCCTGCCACTCGCGGATGCGCAGGAAGTTGAGGTACTCCTGCTTGCACATCCGGCGGAAGGACGAGGAGCCGCGCTCCTTCTGCTGCTCGCGGACGTACCGCCACAGGTTGAGGAAGGCGAGGAAGTCGCTGGTCTCGTCCTTGAAGCGGGCGTGCTGCTGGTCGGCCTGGGCCTGCTTGTCGGACGGGCGCTCCCGCGGGTCCTGGATGGAGAGCGCGGCGGCTATGACCATGACCTCGCGGACACAGCCGTTCTTGTCGGCCTCCAGGACCATGCGGGCCAGGCGGGGGTCGACGGGGAGCTGGGCGAGTTTGCGGCCGGTGTCGGTGAGCCGCTTGCGCGGGTCCTTCTGCGCCGGGTCGAGGGCGCCCAGTTCCTGGAGGAGCTGCACCCCGTCGCGGATGTTGCGGTGGTCCGGCGGGTCGATGAAGGGGAACTTCTCGATGTCGCCCAGGTCGGCCGCGGTCATCTGCAGGATGACGGAGGCCAGGTTGGTCCGCAGGACCTCCGCGTCGGTGAACTCCGGGCGGGCCTCGAAGTCGTCCTCGCTGTACAGCCGGACGCAGATGCCGTCCGAGGTACGGCCGCAGCGGCCCTTGCGCTGATTGGCGCTGGCCTGCGAGATCGCCTCGATGGGCAGCCGCTGGACCTTGGTGCGGTGGCTGTAGCGGGAGATACGGGCGAAGCCGGGGTCGATGACGTACTTGATGCCGGGAACCGTCAGCGAGGTCTCGGCGACGTTGGTCGCCAGCACGATCCTGCGCGTCGTTCCCGCGCCGGGCCGCTGGAAGACACGGTGCTGCTCGGCGTGCGAGAGCCGCGCGTACAGCGGCAGTACCTCCGTGAACCGGTACTTCTTCTTCTCCAGCGCGTCCGCGGTGTCCCGGATCTCCCGCTCGCCGGAGAGGAAGACGAGGATGTCGCCCTTGCCCTCGCCCATCAGTTCCTCGACGGCGTCGGTGATGGCCGTGACCTGGTCCCGGTCGGCGTCGTCGGAGTCCTCTTCGAGGAGCGGCCGGTAGCGCACCTCCACCGGGTACGTCCGCCCGCTGACCTCGATGATCGGGGCGTCGCCGAAGTGCCGGGAGAAGCGCTCGGGGTCGATGGTGGCCGAGGTGACGACGACCTTGAGGTCGGGGCGCCTGGGCAGCAACTGGGCGAGGTAGCCCAGCAGGAAGTCGATGTTGAGGGACCGCTCGTGCGCCTCGTCGATGATGATCGTGTCGTAGGCGCGCAGCTCGCGGTCGGTCTGGATCTCGGCGAGCAGGATGCCGTCCGTCATCAGCTTCACGAAGGTGGCGTCCGGGTTCACCTGGTCGGTGAACCGCACCTTCCAGCCGACGGCCTCGCCGAGCGGGCTGTCCAGCTCGTCGGCGACGCGCTCGGCGACGGTACGGGCGGCGATCCGCCGGGGCTGGGTGTGCCCGATCATGCCCTTGACGCCGCGGCCGAGGTCGAGGCAGATCTTGGGGATCTGGGTGGTCTTACCGGAACCCGTCTCACCGGCGACGATGACGACCTGGTGGTCGCGGATGGCGTCCGCGATCTCGTCCCGTTTCTGGCTGACGGGCAGTTGCTCGGGGTAGGTGACGGCGGGCATGCGGGCGCGGCGGGTCGCGATGCGTTGCTCGGCCCGGTCGACGTCCGCCTCGATCTCGGCGAGGACGGTGGCGCGGGCCTCCGGCTTGCGGATCTTCCGTGCGCCTTCGAGCCTGCGCCCGAGCCGGTGTGCGTCACGCAGCGACAGCTCGGTCAGGCGGGGGGCGAGGGCGCCCAGGGCGGGGGCGGGGTGCGTAGACATACGGACTTCAGGATCTCATCCCGGCGAAATGAGTGGCGAACGCTTTTGCCGCGGCGGTGTGCGGTGCCTCACGCCTCCTCGTCCAGCAGCGCGGTGAGGTCCTCCTCGGACCAGTGGCCGGCCGCGCCCGGGCAGGCCGCGAGGTAGGAGGCGACGTCCGCGGCGTCCCACGCCCCGGCCGAGAGCAGCCCCGACGCCAGGAACCGTACATAGGGGAGCGAGGGCGCGATCCACGGCACGTCGTTCATCCGCCACGGGGCGGTGAAGGTCAGCGCCGGCAGCCCGTCGATCTGCCCGGCGCACACCAGCGTCTCGTACCGCCCGTCCCCGAGCACGGCACGCCCCCGCGTCAGCACCTCCGCGAGATCGAGTCGGTCCCCGCGGGGCTCGCGGTACATCTCCTGGACGGCGATGTCGGTGAATTGTTCGACGGTGACCAGATGCGCCCTGGCCAGCACCCGCCCGTCCGCCTCCGGGTCGTAGAACGCCCGGCCGCCGTCCCACACCGGTGACCGGGTGGCGAAGTACAGCGCGCCGGTCAGTTCGACGGGGAGGGACCGGGCGGGCGGCGCGGGGTTCCGGCACCCGGGGTAGTCCCGCCCGGCACCCGGCGGACGCCCGCCGCGGAGGTAGGCGGCGAGCCGCCCGAGGTGCGTGTTGGACCCGTAGGACGTGTACCAGACCCGCTCCGGCCGCCGGTCACCCGGCAGCGCCGGGTCGATGCCGCACAGTGCTCTCGTCATGCGGGACACCTACCNGGACACGGGGACACGGGGACACGGGGACACGGGGACACGGGGACACGCGGACACGCGGACACGGGGACACGGGGACACGCGGACACGGAGACAGGGAGACCCGGAAGCCCGGAGATCCGGAGACGACTGAGCCCCTCTCCCGGGATACCGGGGAGGGGCTCATGCCCTGGTGAGGGCTGCTGTGGCTGGGGCCGGGGTCGAACCGGCGACCTATCGCTTTTCAGGCGATCGCTCGTACCAACTGAGCTACCCAGCCGCGAGGTTTCACGTGAAACCTCAGCGGTCCTGACGGGATTTGAACCCGCGGCCTCCACCTTGACAGGGTGGCGAGCACTCCAAGCTGCTCCACAGGACCAAGCGCGTGTACGACAGTGTCGCACACGATCTTGCGTGCCCCCAACGGGATTCGAACCCGTGCTACCGCCTTGAAAGGGCGGCGTCCTAGGCCGCTAGACGATGAGGGCTATCGGCCCGCCTGGGCGCTTCTCAGCGCGTCGGGGACGTGAGAAGCATATGGGATGGCGGGAGGTATCGCCAAAACGGTTTACCGGGCCGGTGCTACGGGGCTGGGGGAGGGGGAGCTCGGGGAGGGGGTGGCCCCCGGCTGGTTCTCCTTCGGGAGGTGGCGGCTGACCTCGGCCGTGGTCAGGCCCAGGCCGCCGAGTTTGATCTCGTCCCAGGCCTGGAGGCGTCGGGAGTCCCGGTCGAAGTAGAGGATCGACGCCTGGATCGGGTCCGGGTACCTGCCCTCGACCGCGCGCAGTCCGCTGCCGCCCGTGGAGCCCTCGATACGCAGCCGGGTGCCGTACTTCAGCACCTTCATCTCCTCGTGGTGGACGTGGCCGGCCAGCACCAGCGGCACCTCGCCGTCCACCTCTCGGGCGGCCGACGGCTCGTGGGCGATCGCGATGTCCACCGGGGTGCCCGCCGCGCGCTGGTCGCGCAGGGCCGAGGCGAGCCGGGCGCCCGCCAGTTCCTGGGACGCCTCGGCTCCCGGCCGCTGGTCGCGGTCCGGGGTGAACTGGGGGTCGCCGATGCCCGCGAAGCGCAGGCCGGCCACGGTCCGGGCCCGGCCGTCGTCCAGGACGTGCACGTTCCGCATGCCCCGCAGATGGCGCTGGGTCTCCATCGAGTCGTGGTTGCCCCGGACCCAGACGTAGGGGGCGCCCAGCTCCTCGACGGGGTCGAGGAAGCCGTTCTCCGCGGCCGTGCCGTGGTCCATGGTGTCGCCGGAGTCGACGATCACGTTCACCCGGTACTGCGTGACCAGCGAGGCGATGATCTTCCAGCTCGCCGGGTTGAGGTGGATGTCCGACACGTGCAGGACGCGGATCGTGGTCGGGTCGGGCTGGTAGGCGGGGAGTGTGGAGGTGACGTCGTACAGCTTGGTCACGTTGGTGACCAGACGGGCCAGTTCCTTCTGGTAGACGTCGAACTCGGTGACGATGGAGCGGGCGTCGCCGACGAGCGAGGGCGCCGAGGAGAGCAGGCCGGAGAAGCGCGGCTCCAGGACCGAGTCGGGTTTCCAGGTGGCGTACGCGGTGGAGCCCGAGGCGAGCAGCAGCGCGAGGGCCAGTCCGCCGGCGGTCAGCGCCCGGCGGGGCCGGCGGTGGACCAGCAGGCCGAGGGTGGTGGCGCCGGTGACGACCGCGACCGAGGAGCGCAGCGCCAGCTCGCGGGTGCCGCGCGCGACGTCCTGGGCCACCTCGTCCTGGAGGCCGGAGAGGCGCTCGGGGTGGTCGACCAGGGCCTGGGCGCGGTCCGGGTCGAGCTGGTCGACGTTGACGTCCAGGCGGACCGGGGCGACATGACTGTCGAGCTGGAGGGCGCCCAGCGGCGAGACGTTGATCTTCGTGCCGCCGGTGAGGGAGGGCCGCAGGGTCATCGTGGTGTTCATCGGGCCGACGGGCACCCGTACGTCCCCCACGATCAGCAGCCCCAGCCAGGCCCCGAGCAGCACCACGGCGACGAGGCCGAGGGCGCGGGTCCACGGGTGCGGACGGGCCGCCGGTACGACCGCCGCCCGCGCCCGGTGCGAACGGCGACGGCGGCGCGCGAGCAGCCGTGAGGCCGTGCGGATGCGGTCGAGGAGGCGCGGGACAGCGGCGCGGACGCGGGCCATTGGTCGCGTATGCCCAGGTCCGGCGGGGGATATTCCGGCGGGGGAGGTGCGGACGGCCCGCGCCGCTCACGCTGCTGTGCCGTACCCGACAATGGGCCTGTGCTGGAGATGACGCGCGAGGAGTTCGAGGAACTGGTCGCCGAGGCGCTGGACCGGATTCCGCCGGAGCTGACGCGGCTGATGGACAACGTCGCGGTGTTCGTGGAGGACGAACCGCCGGCGGACGATCCCGAGCTGCTCGGGCTCTACGAGGGGACCCCGCTGACCGAACGCGGCGAGTGGTACGCCGGTGTGCTGCCCGACCGGATCACGGTCTACCGGGGGCCGACGCTGCGGATGTGCGGGTCGCGGGAGGAGGTCGTGGCGGAGACCGAGGTGACCGTCGTGCATGAGGTCGCACATCACTTCGGGATCGACGACGCCCGGTTGCACGCGCTCGGTTACGGGTGACGTCCGCCGGGGTGGAGCGGCGTGGCCCGGCGTGGCGCGTGTCCTCGCGAGTGCGAGGGGAGTTGGGCACAGCGACTCTTTGACGCCCCGGAGGTGGCTGCCCGTGCGCCCCTTGTACGTACCCGTCCGTCTGGCCGCCACCGTCGTGGCCGTGGCGGCCGCCGCCGGTTGCATGAGCGTGGGCGAGGACGGCTCGGGCGGGGGTGGCGGGCCGTCGCACTCCGTCGGGGAGTCGGGTGCCGAGGCGCCCGACGGCGGCACGGTGGCCTCCGGCGGGGCCGCCGGTCTCGGCGGGGCGGTGGACGACCACCGGCCCGGACACGGCAAGGGGAAGAAGGGCAAGGGCGGCGGCAAGGGGAAGGGCCGGGGCGGCGGCAAGGAGGGCGAGGGGGACGGCGAGTCCGGTTCGCCCGGTCCGTCGGAGTCGACGAGCGGGTCCGCCTCGGCGGACGAGTCGGACCGGCCGACGCCGCCGCGGCCTCCCGACCCCGAGCCGACCCGTTCGGCCGAGCCCGAGCCGACGCCGACCAAGGAGCCGCCGGTCTCCCCGACGCCGCCGCCGACCGCGGAACCGTCGTCGTCGGCGCACGAACCGCCGGGGCCGCAACTGGAGCAGCGGGAACCGGCGCCCGCGGCGGGCGCACCGGTGTGAGCGCGGGGCTCGGCGTGGTCCTGTCACGGGGGCTCGGTGTGGTCGCCGTCACGGGCGTCGGTGTGGCGCCCGTCACGGGGCTCCGTGTGGCCTCCGCCACGGTGCGGGAACCGGTTTGCCTTTGCGGGGGGAGGGTGCGTATGGTGGTAGATCGTTTGATACCAATTGCCCGGCGCCAACGCAGAGCGCGCCGTGTGGCGCGTACTCTCCCTTGCCGTGGTGGACCGCATTGAGGCGGTCGTATTGCGATTTGCGAATCACGGAGTTGACGGGCGCGTGCCGAGGAGACTCCGGAAGGTTTCGCATTCGCATGTCCATCACCAGTACTGATCACGTCGTCGTGCCCGAGAGCACCGAGGACACCCCCCTCGCCGAGGTCCCCGAGAACACCGAGGCCGTCGAGTTCGCCGAGACCGCTGAGGTCACCGAGGTCACCGAGGTCGCCGAGGCCCCCGGGATCACCTTCACGGACCTCGGTCTGCCCGAGGGCATCGTGCGCAAGCTCGCCCAGAACGGCGTGACCGCCCCCTTCCCGATCCAGGCCGCGACCATCCCGGACGCCCTGGCCGGCAAGGACATCCTGGGCCGCGGCCGCACCGGCTCCGGCAAGACCCTCTCCTTCGGTCTGCCGGCCCTGGCCACGCTGGCCGGCGGCCGCACCGAGAAGCACAAGCCGCGCGCCGTCATCCTGACGCCGACCCGCGAGCTGGCCATGCAGGTGGCCGACGCCCTCCAGCCCTACGGTGACGTCCTCGGCCTGAAGATGAAGGTCGTCTGCGGCGGCACCTCCATGGGCAACCAGATCTACGCCCTGGAGCGCGGCGTCGACGTCCTCGTCGCCACCCCGGGCCGACTGCGCGACATCATCAACCGCGGCGCCTGCTCGCTGGAGAACGTGCAGATCACCGTCCTCGACGAGGCCGACCAGATGTCGGACCTGGGCTTCCTGCCCGAGGTCACCGAGCTGCTCGACCAGGTCCCCTCGGGCGGCCAGCGCATGCTCTTCTCGGCCACGATGGAGAACGAGATCTCCACGCTGGTCAAGCGCTACCTGAACAACCCGGTCACGCACGAGGTCGACAGCGCCCAGGGCAACGTGACGACCATGTCGCACCACATCCTCGTGGTGAAGCCCAAGGACAAGGCGCCGGTCACCGCCGCGATCGCCTCCCGCAAGGGCCGCACGATCATCTTCGTCCGCACCCAGCTCGGCGCCGACCGCATCGCCGAGCAGCTCTGCGACTCCGGCGTGAAGGCCGACGCGCTGCACGGCGGCATGACGCAGGGCGCGCGCACCCGGGTGCTGGAGGACTTCAAGAAGGGCTACGTCAACGCGCTCGTCGCCACCGACGTCGCCGCGCGCGGCATCCACGTCGACGGCATCGACCTCGTCCTGAACGTCGACCCCGCCGGTGACCACAAGGACTACCTGCACCGGGCCGGCCGTACCGCCCGCGCGGGCCGTACCGGCACCGTCGTCTCCCTGTCCCTGCCGCACCAGCGGCGTCAGATCTTCCGGCTGATGGAGGACGCGGGCGTCGACGCCACGCGCCACATCATCCAGGGCGGCACGGCCTTCGAGCCCGAGGTCGCCGAGATCACCGGCGCCCGGTCGATGACCGAGGTGCAGGCCGAGTCGGCGGGCAACGCCGCTCAGCAGGCCGAGCGCGAGGTCGCCCAGCTCGCCAAGGAGCTGGAGCGGGCGCAGCGCCGGGCCAACGAGCTGCGCGAGGACGCGGACCGGCTGGTCGCGCGGGTCGCGCGGGAGCGCGGCGAGGACCCGGCGGTGGCGATCGCCGAGGCGGCGGCGGCCGCGGCCGTGACGGCCGAGGTCTCCCTCCCGGAGCAGCCGGGCGCGCGGGACGCCGAGCGCGTCGAGTCCTCCGACCCGGCGTCCTACGAGCGGCGTGAGCGCCGGGACGACCGCGGCGGCGACCGCGGTGGCTTCCGTCGCGACGACCGCGGTGACCGCGGTGGTGACCGCGGCGGGCGTTCCTTCGAGCGCCGTGACGACCGCGGCGGGCGTTCCTTCGAGCGGCGTGACGACCGCGGCGGCGAGCGGGGCGGCTTCAACCGCGACCGCAACGACCGTGGCGGGCGCCCCTTCGAGCGGCGTGACGACCGTGGCGGCGAGCGGGGTGGCTTCAACCGCGACCGCAACGACCGTGGCGGCGAGCGCGGTGGCTTCCGCCGTGACGACCGCGCCGACCGCGGTGACCGCGGTGGCGACCGCGGCGGGCGTCCCTTCGAGCGGCGTGACGACCGTGGCGGCGAGCGGGGTGGCTTCAACCGCGACCGCAACGACCGCGGCGGCGAGCGCGGTGGCGACCGAGGCGGACGCTCCTTCGAGCGTCGCGACGACCGCGGCGGCCACCGCGGCAGCGACCGTCCGTTCAACCGCGACCGTCAGGGCGAGCGCCCCGGCAGCGACCGTCCCGGCTTCCGCTCGGGTGGCGGCGACCGCCCCTACGGCCGCCGTGACGACCACCGTGGCGGGCCGTCGTCCTCCTTCGGCCGCCGCGACGACAAGCCGCGCTGGAAGCGCAACGGCTGATCCCCGCACACACTGAGCGCCGTGGCCCCCGTCTTCCGAGGCGGGGGCCACGGCGTTTTTCCGTCCGGTCTGGTGCGGAACCTCCGGTCACGGCACGTCGGCACCGGCGCACTTCGAGGACCCGTTCCCGCCAGGCTCTGACGTGTGTCATGTCCCCGCGGGGTGGGCATCGCTGGGGGCATGACAGATGACGCCAGAGCGAGCGGTTTGTCGGACGAAGAGCGGCTGGCCCAGCTCGGCTACACCCAGGTCTTGGCCCGCCGCATGTCGGCGTTCTCCAACTACGCGGTCTCCTTCACCATCATCTCGGTCCTGTCGGGCTGCCTGACGCTCTACCTCTTCGGCATGAACACCGGGGGCCCCGCCGTCATCACCTGGGGCTGGGTCGCCGTCGGCCTGATGACCCTCTTCGTCGGCCTCGCGATGGCCGAGATCTGCTCGGCGTACCCGACCTCGGCAGGCCTGTACTTCTGGGCCCACCGCCTCGCGCCGCCCCGGACGGCCGCCGCGTGGGCCTGGTTCACCGGCTGGTTCAACGTCCTCGGCCAGGTCGCCGTGACCGCCGGCATCGACTTCGGCGCCGCGTCCTTCCTCGGCGCCTACCTGAACCTCCAGTTCGACTTCGAGGTCACCCCCGGCCGCACGATCCTGCTCTTCGCCGCGATCCTCGTGCTGCACGGCCTGCTCAACACCTTCGGCGTGCGCATCGTCGGCCTGCTCAACAACGTCAGCGTGTGGTGGCACGTGCTCGGCGTCGCCGTCATCGTCGGCGCGCTCACCTTCGCCCCCGACCACCACCAGTCGGCGTCCTTCGTCTTCGGCGAGTTCGTCAACAACACGGGCTGGGGCAGCGGCCCGTACGTCGTCCTCCTCGGCCTCCTCATGGCCCAGTACACCTTCACCGGCTACGACGCCTCCGCCCACATGACGGAGGAGACCCGGGACGCCGCCACGGCCGGCCCCAAGGGCATCGTCCGCTCCATCTGGACCTCCTGGATCGCCGGGCTCGTCCTCCTCCTCGGCTTCACCTTCGCCATCCAGTCCTACGACGGCGCCCTGAACTCGCCCACCGGCGCGCCGCCCGCCCAGATCCTGCTCGACGCCCTCGGCGCGACCACCGGCAAACTGCTCCTGCTCGTCGTCATCGGCGCCCAGCTCTTCTGCGGGATGGCCTCGGTCACCGCCAACAGCCGCATGATCTACGCCTTCTCCCGCGACGGCGCGCTCCCCTTCTCCCGGGTCTGGCACACCGTCAGCCCCCGCACCCGCACGCCGGTCGCGGCGGTCTGGCTCGCCGCGCTGGGCGCCCTCGCCCTGGGGCTGCCGTACCTGATCAACGTGACCGCGTACGCGGCGGTGACCTCGATCGCGGTCATCGGGCTGTACCTCGCCTACGCCGTGCCGACCCTGCTGCGGCTGCGCAAGGGGGACGCCTTCGTCCGCGGCCCCTGGCACCTGGGCCGCTGGTCCCAGGTGATCGGCGCGGTGGCGGTCGGCTGGGTCGCCGTCATCACCGTCCTGTTCATGCTGCCCCAGGTCTCCCCGGTCACCTGGGAGACCTTCAACTACGCCCCGGTCGCCGTCCTGGTCGTCCTCGGCTTCGCGGCGGCCTGGTGGCTGGCCTCGGCCCGGCACTGGTTCCTCAACCCCGACCACCCGCGCAACCGCGCCCGCGCGGCGGCCCTCGCCGGTGCCCCGGAACCGGCCGATCCGTAACCCTTCGTTCCACCGCTCCCCCTCCGGCTCCCAGCCGGGCCACCCCCACCGACACCGCCACGCGCCCGATACCCGATCGGCTCCACCGCGACGTGGGGCTATGCTCGGGTAGGCAACATCGCCTGGGCCCTTAGCTCAATTGGCAGAGCAGTGGACTTTTAATCCATTGGTTGTGGGTTCGAGTCCCACAGGGCCTACCAGAAGGACCCCAGCTCAGCGGATTACCGAGCTGGGGTCCTGTCCGTTTCGCCCCGCATTCATGATCGCGTGCTGGCCCGTGGCCGGCCCGAGGGTTTGACGATCATGCTGAACGCGCGGCGGCCCCGGCCGGGTTGCCCGCCCGGCCGAGGCCGTTTGGCCTCACCACATTTGATGATGAGGTCGGGAGCGTGGACGGGTGTTCTCGCTCCGTCCCGCCCTATGGTCGGGTGCTCGCTCAACGTCGTGCCGTCGGGGACCACATCCGCTGCGTGCGGGAGTACGCGAACCTCAGCCGGCTCGACGTCTGTAGCACTTCCGGGGTCGATGTCGCCTCGTACAGCCGCATCGAGAACGGGCACCCGAGCCCTCGCCTCGACACCCTGATCCGTATCGCCGACGCGATCGCCGTTCCGCCGCGCGACCTGGTCCCGGGCGACGGCCGTCCCGCTATTCGCGGTGGCGCGGGCACTGGCATGGCGGCCACGCCGAACTGAAGGCGTAGGGGTCGAGTGGCGTGTTCGACGTGATGCGCACCTCGGGTCCCTGATCGACCACCCGGCCGTCGCGCATGCGGGTCACCCGCATCGTCATCAGGCGCACGGGTTCCCGGTCGGTGCCGGCGCTCATCGAGTGCCGCCGTGGGCTTCGGCGCGGTGCCGGGCGAGCAGCACGCGGCAGTCGGTCTCGCGGGAGTGATCACGCTCGTCGTGCGCGCGCTGCTTGGCTGCGGTGAGTCGTGCACAGGTGGTGCAGGCGTGGGCTGTCGGGGTGGGTGCGGGTGTTCTACGATCCATGGGTCGTCGCTCCTCGTAGCGGTGGCCATGCCCCCGGGCCGTTCGCGCGGTCGCGGGGGTCACCTGTCACTGATCACATTCGTCCCTTTCCCGGTGGTGCGCGACGACGATGGGGGCGTCGCTTGGGCGTCCGGCGGGGTGTCATTCAGGTGTCATTCCGCACGTAGACCGGCTACCGTCGTTCGCATGGCCACTCCGAACGGAAACCTCCGAGCGGTCCGCATGGGCCTGCTCATGTCGCAAGACGAATTCGCGCGCGCCATCCGCGACGCCGGGGTCCAAGCCGGTCAGCCGAATGACGCCTCCAAGCGGCTTGTCCAGCGCTGGGAGTCGGGCACAACGGTCGCCCCGCGGCCCGTGTACGCCCGCGCGCTGGAAGTCGTGACGGGCCTGCCGATAGAGTCCCTCGGCTTCCCGCCCGCCACGCTCGCCCGGATCTCCGAGGATGGTCACGGTGGCCATGACCTGGGCTCACCCATCGGTATCCCTACGAGCAACGGTGCGCCCGCTGCGCAGGCCGCGCCGCGCGCCAGCTACTCGGGCGTCTGGCTCTCCACCTACGAGTACGTGTCCAGCGGACGAGGCGACGCCGTATTCACGGGCAAGCACCACGTCGTGCTGCTGCAGCACGGCAACAGGCTCACCGGCCGCAGCCTGCCGAACGCGTCCCTGAATCCGGGCAGTCCCCTCACCCTCGACCTCCAAGTGGAGGGCAGCACCATCACGGGGACGTGGACAGAGCAGACGGCCAGTGAGGGCTACTACCGGGGCGCCCGCTACTTCGGCGCCATCCAGATGCTGGCCGAACCGACCGCACGCCGAATGGCCGGCAAGTGGGTCGGCTTCGGCAAGGAGTTCGACGTGAACACCGGGCCATGGGAGCTACGCCTGCTCGACACGTCGACCGCGAAGGCGCAGCTCGACTCGTACAACCGGCCACCCGACTGACTCCTGGACGCGAGAAAGCGGCTCCTGTCCTCCCGGAGGAGTACCGGAGCCGCTTCGTCAGTCGATGTTGTAGGGGATCAGCTCCAGGGGGGTCTCCTCCGGCGCCTCGTGCCGGGCGGCGAGGGGCTGCCCCGTAGCTCGCTGCCGTCCCGGGTGTCCTCCAACTCGGCCGGCCTGTCGGCCCGGGGAGGGCAGGGGCGACTGTAGTGGACTGGAAGAAGGTGGCTGGTCCGTCAGCGGGTGTTCCTCCGTGGGTGCGTGCTCGGGTCCTGCCGCCACAGCAGGAACCGGTTCCGGTACAGCCGTCCATCTGCTTCCTGGGCCATCCGGTGGCTGGACAACTCGCCGTGTCCGACGAGTCCACGGCAGTCCGCTGGTTCGAGCCATCCGAAGTCGTCGACCTGCCCATGGTCGAAAGCATCCGCAAGCGGGTCGACGACTGGCGTTCCGGAGCAATGCCCGCACTGCGCTGACCCCGGACATGACGAGAGCGGCCCTCACCCTCCCCCGGGCGTGTGGAGGTGGCGGGTTCCGCGGCCGACGCTGCCCATGTCCGGTGGCGGCCGGGCCGATGGGCGTGCCGTACGGAGGAACGCTCTCGTAGCGTGGCCCTGCCCATCCGCCCCATGCCCATACGGCCATCTGCTGCTCATACGGCCGCCTGGCCGCCTGGCCGCCTGGCCGCCTGCCCGTTCACCCACCTCACCGGAGCCCGCCGATGCCTCTCCCGTACGTCCTCCTCTCCGCAGCCGTCTCCCTCGACGGGTATCTGGACGACACCGGACCCGAGCGTCTTCTGCTCTCCTCCCCGGCCGACTTCGACCGGGTCGACGACGTGCGGGCGTCCGTCGACGCGATTCTGGTCGGGGCCGGCACGATCCGGGCCGACAATCCGCGGTTGCTGGTGAACTCGGCCGAGCGGCGGGCTCTCAGGGTCGGGGAGGGGCGGGCGGAGTTTCCGTTGAAGGTCACCGTCAGCGGGTCGGGCGAGCTGGACCCGGGCGCCGCCTTCTGGCACACGGGGGGTGCGAAGGTGCTGCTGACCACCGACCGGGGGGCCGCCCGCGCCCACGCTCTCGGAATCGCCGCCGAGGTCGTCCCGCTCGGGGCCGAACTGGACTGGTGGGCGGCGTTGGCGCACCTGTACGAGCGGTACGGTGTGCGGCGACTGATGGTCGAGGGGGGCGGGACGGTCCACACCCAACTGCTGCGCGAGGGCCTCGCCGACGAACTGCAACTCGTTCTCGCCCCGCTGCTCGTCGGCGACCCGGACGCGCCCCGCCTGTTCGGGCCCGGCGGCTACCAGCGCGGAAGGCTGCGCCTGGTGGAGACCCGGCGGATCGAGGACGTCGTCCTGATGCGCTACGAGCCGACCGCCCCCGGCACCGGAAGCCGCGCGTCCGCCGCCGACCGGCACTGGCTCGCCCTCGCCTGCGAGCTGGCCGCGCTCTGCCCGCCCTCGCGGACGGCCTTCAGCGTGGGCGCGGTCGTGGTCGGCGCCGACGGTACGGAACTCGCGCGGGGGTACTCCCGGGAGGGCGGGGACCTCGTCGCGCACGCCGAGGAGGCCGCCCTCGCCAAGATCGACGCCACCGACCCGAGGCTGCCCGCCGCCACCGTCTACAGCAGCCTGGAGCCCTGCGCCCACCGCGCCTCCCGGCCCGCGCCCTGCGCCCGGCTCATCCTCGACGCGGGCATCCGCCGCGTCGTCACCGCCTGGCGGGAGCCGGACACCTTCGTGGTGGCGGCCGACGGCAGCGGGCTGCTCGCCGCGGCCGGCGCCGCCGTCGTCGTACTCCCGGAGTACGAGGAGCGGGCCAGGCGGCCCAATCTCCATCTGCCGGGCTGAGCACGGCTGGGGCCGATCGGCCCAACCCGTACTGCGCCGCGCCCGCCGCACCGGCACGCTGCCAAGTGTTTCCGTCCCCGACCGACGCGGAGGTGGCCATGAGGGCAGTGGGCAGGCGGGCGACGGCTCTGGCGGTGGCGGTGCTGCTCGCGGGGCTCGCCGCCGGGTGCGGTGACGAGTCGGGGCGGGCGAGGGTGCGGGCGCTGCCCGCCGACGCGGAGTTCACCCACCCCGGGGTGCTCGTCAGCGACGCCCAGCTCGACACCGTGCGCGAGAAGACCACCGCCGGGCGGCAGCCCTGGCTCACCGCGTACCTGGCGATGCGGGACAGCGAGTACGGCTCGTACAAGTACCGGGCCCGGCCCTTCACGACGGTGCACTGTCCGGGCGGGGAGGAGGCCGGCCGCGGCTGTGCCGAGGAGCGGGCGGACGCCATCGCCGCCTACACGCAGGCCCTGCTCTTCGGCGTCACCGGCAAACCGCAGCACGCCGGCCAGGCCCGGCAGATCATGGACGCCTGGTCGGCGAGGCTGACGGACCACACCGGCGCCAACGCCGGGCTGCAGGCGGGGTGGACCGCCTCGACCTGGGCGCGGGCCGCGGAACTGGTCCGCCACACACCGGACGCCGGCTGGCCGGAGAGCCGGGTGCGGCGGTTCGAGAAGATGCTGCGCGGCGCGCACCTGCCCCGGCTGACGAAGAAGGTCCCCGACTTCAACGGCAACTGGGATCTGGTCATGACCGACGGGGCGATCTCCGCGGCCGTCTTCCTCGACGACCACAAGGCGTTCGACCAGGCCCTCAAGCGGGTCCGGGACCGGGTGCCCGCCTACTTCTACCTGGAGAAGGACGGCAAGCTGCCGTACACCCCGGCGGGCAGCGCCATCGACACCCCGAAGCGGCTGACGACGTACTGGTTCGAGCAGGCCACGTACAAGGACGGCGTCACCCAGGAGACCTGCCGGAACTTCGCGCACGTCGGCCACTCCATCGCCGCCACCGCCCACATCGCGGAGACCGCCTGGCACCAGGGCGTCGACCTGTACGCCGAGGTGAAGGACCGGCTGAAGGCCGCGCTCGCCCTGCACGCCCGCCACCAGGCGTCGAAGACCGCGCCGAAGTGGCTGTGCGGCGGCAAGGTCGAGCGGGACCTCGGGCCCGACCTGGAGGTCGCCCTCAACCACCTGGAGAACCGGCTCGGCGACTCCGTCCCGGCCGCCCACCGGCTCGCCGCCCGCACCCGCCCGGCCGGCACCGACGACCTCTTCGTCTCCTGGGAGACGCTGACCCACGCGGACAACCCCGGCCGGTGAGACGGGCCGCGGATCACCGCCGCGGATCACCGGTGTGCGCACCGCCCTGAACATGGCGTACACTAAAACCACAACGACGCGGGGTGGAGCAGCTCGGTAGCTCGCTGGGCTCATAACCCAGAGGTCGCAGGTTCAAATCCTGTCCCCGCTACTGAAGGCCGATGGCCGGGATCCGACAAGGATCCCGGCCATCGGTGCGTTCGCCCTCCTCTCCCTCTCCCGTCCTCTCTCCATGTCGCGTCATCCGTCCGGCTCACACCGGTCGCCGCCCGTCCCGGTTCCGGGAACCCTGGACGGACGGGACGGCGGCGTGGACGTACGTGGACGTACATGGGTGGCGGGAGACGAGTGGTGCGGCCTGGTGACGTGGACGAGGGACCGTACGCCAGGGCCGGCGGCCGGCTCCCCGGCGACCCCGTGCCCGACCCCGGCCTCGGACACGCACACGAGCACGCACACGGGCACGGCGGCGACGGACACGGGCACGGCGCGGCACGGCCCGGCGTCCGGTCCCTCGGGCGGGAGGAACGGCGGTTCACCAGCGTCCGGCGGTTCGTGCGGCTGCTCCCCCTGCTGCTGATCGCCGTCGCCGTCGTCTACGACTGCCTCACCCCCCGCTACTTCACCGCCGGCCCGCTCTACACCGCCGCGCCCCTGGTCGCCGCCCCGCTCTATTCGCGGCGCGGCACCCTGTTCACCGGGATCGCCGTCGTCGTCGCCGTGACCGCGCTCCAGTTCACCAAGGACGTCGCCCACTACATCGACTCGATCACCGAACTGGTGACCATCGCGACCGTCGCCGCCCTCGCCGTCTTCGTCAACGCCTTCGTCCGCCGCACCGACGAACGCCTCGCCTCCGCCCGGGAGATCGCCGAGGCCGCCCAGCGCGCCGTGCTGCCCGAGCCCGCCGGGCGGATCGGCGGCTTCGAGATCGCGGCCTGCTACGAGGCGGCCCAGGCCGACGCGTTCATCGGCGGCGACCTGTACGCGGTGCAGGACAGCCCGCGCGGCGTCCGGATGATCGTCGGGGACGTGCGCGGCAAGGGGATGGGGGCGGTCGCGGCCGTCGCCGTCGTGATCGGCGCCTTCCGGGAGGCCGCCGAGCAGGAGGCCACCCTGGAGGCGGTCGCGCAGCGGCTGGAGCGGGCGCTGGCCCGCGAGGGCACCCGGCGCGAGGGACTGGACGCCTTCGAGGGGTTCACCACCGCCATCCTCGTCGAACTCCCGCACGGCGGCTCCGTGGTCCGCCTCGTCAACCGCGGCCATCCGCCGCCCCTGCTGCTGTACTCCGACGGCACCCTGCGGACGCTCTCCGCCCGGGACGCCGCGCTCCCGCTCGGCATGGGCGAACTCGGCGTCTGGCCCGATCGCGCCGAGGAGAGCGCCTTCCCCGGCGGCTCCACCCTGCTGCTCTACACCGACGGACTCTCCGAGGCCCGGGACGCCGAGGGCGAGTTCTACGACCCCCAGAAGCGGCTGGCGGGCCGCGACTTCGGCGACCCCGGCGCGCTGCTGGACCACCTCGCCGAGGACGTGCGCCGGCACTCCGGGGGCGGCATGGCGGACGACATGGCGCTGCTCGCCGTACAACGTCCTTGATCATTGTCACCGGTGGTGAGCGCGCGACCGGCGTTTGGTAACGGCTGACATACCGTCAGGTTTAGCCGGTCGGAAAATGGGTTCCCCGGAGACGGTGGAAGGGCGGTCAAGTCGCCCGGTTTTCAGCGGTCATGCGGCCTTGCTCCCCGCCGGATTTCCTAATGATCAAGAGGAACGGCTTGGAATCCGTGCCACGCGTCTATTAACGTTCGATAACGCAGCGCGGTCGTCCCAGCCGTCACAGAAGGCGGCTCCGCGCGCACGCGCCGAATCCCGTGAGGGAACCGGGGAACCACCACCTTGGGGTGAATCGCGAGTCCGCCGCCGTGGCGACACGGCCGGTATACGCGCGTAGGAGACCTTCCTGCTCCGAACCCGTCAGCTAACCCGGTAGGCGGAGACGGAAGGAAAGGAGCACGCCCACGTGGCGTCCAACCGGCCTGCCCCCGAGGCCCACTTCGCGCCTACCCCGCGCGACACCGAGACGTTCGGTTACGGCGCCGTCCGCGCCGACGAGGGCCCCTTCGAGGAGTGGAACCCCACCGCGGAGTCCGTACTTCCCGTACGCGGCCGGCACCGGGTCGCCAAGCAGCGCGGCGGTCTCGCCCGCAGCTCCACCGTCCTCGGCGTCGGCGTCATAGCGGCCGTCGGAGCCGGCGGCATGGCCAGCGCGCAGACCGGCAAGCCGCCGGTCTCGATCTCCATGCCGGACCTGCCCAACGTGGGCTCGCTCATCTCGGACGACGAGGAGCCCGAGCCCCAGGGTTCGGCCACCCCGCTCAGCGGCGTCGCCGCCGTCGCCGTGGCCGACACCGAGCAGCGCACCACCGCCGGTGAGGCGCTGGTCGGCCGCATCATGGCGCAGGCCGAGCAGCAGCAGGACCAGGCCGAGAGCAAGGCCGCCGCCGAGGCGAAGGCCGCCGCCGAGAAGAAGGCGGCCGAGGCCGCCGAGAAGGCGGAGAAGGAGGCGGAGGCCAAGGCCGCCGCCGAGAAGAAGAAGGCGGCCGCCGAGGCGGCGAAGAAGGCCGAGGCCGAGCGCCTCGCCAAGCTCGCCGCGCAGTACGCGCTGCCGACCTCCGCGTACACGATCACCTCCACCTTCGGGCAGGCCGGCGCCTACTGGTCGTCCGGTTACCACACCGGCCTCGACTTCGCCGCGCCCACCGGCACGCTGATCAAGGCGGTCCACACCGGGACCATCACCGAGGCGGGCTGGGCCGGCTCCTACGGCTACCGCACCATCCTCACCCTCGACGACGGCACCGAGCTGTGGTTCTGCCACCAGTCCTCGATCAGCGTCAGCGTCGGCCAGAAGGTCAGCACGGGCGATGTCATCGGCCGCGTCGGCGCCACCGGCAACGTCACCGGCGCCCACCTCCACCTGGAGGTCCACCCCGGCGGGGCCGCCTCCGGCATCGACCCGATGGCCTGGCTCCAGGGCAAGGGCCTCACCCCCTGATCCCCGGCGGTCCTGACGAACACCCCCCGACGTCAGGGCTGCCGGTTCACGGACGGTACGGGTTGTAGCTGTAGGCGTACGTGGTGGGCGTGGTGTAGGCGCTGTGCGGGTGGCAGGCGTTGTACACGGTGTGCGCGTTGTACGTGCTGTAGGCGTTGTACGTGGTCTGGGCGTTGTGTGTGATGTACGGGTACGGCGGCCATGGCGGGGCGGCGAGCGGTACCGCAGGCGCGGTGGCGCGGGCCGCGTGGTCCAGAGCCGGGTGGGCCGCCTCGCGCCGGTGCCACAGCTCCTGGAGCAGTTCCCGCTCCCGGGCCGCGAAGTCCGGGCCCGCCCGGCCGTCGCGCGCCCGGTGCCGGAGGAACGCCAGTTCGGTCGCGTACGCCTCGTACTGGGTCACCGCCCGCGCCGCGGCCTTCCCGGCGCGGTGGCGGGCGTACGCGCGGGCCAGGCGCCGCGCCTTCAGCGAGGCCAGCGCGTACGGCTCGGCCGGGGTCAGCCAGCCGGCCATCGCGTAGACCGGCAGCTCCTGTCGTATCGTGCTCAGCTCGCGCTGGCGGGTCCAGACGGCCAGCCAGGTCAGCAGTCCGAACGCGGGCACCATGAACGCCGCGTAGACGCCGAAGAAGCCGTACTCCCCCAGCGTCGACGAGCCGTTCCACAGCGCGTGCATGCCCATCGCGAGCAGCAGGCCGGCCAGCGGGAGCAGGACGCGCCGGGCACGGGGGCGGCCGCCGCGCAGCGCGGCGATGCCGAAGCCGATGCCGGTGAGCACCGTGAAGAGCGGGTGCGCGAAGGGCGACATGACGATGCGGACGAAGAACGTCGCCGCGGTGACGGAGGCGATGCCGCTCTCGCCGCTGAGCCGGTCGGTGCCGAAGGCGGTGCCGAGGTAGAGGATGTTCTCGGTGAAGGCGAAGCCGGTGGCGGTGACGCCGGCGACCACGACGCCGTCGAGGATTCCGGTGAAGTCGCGTCTGCGGAAGAGGAAGACCAGCAGGACGGCGGCGGCCTTGGCGGACTCCTCCACCACCGGGGCTATGACGGTGGCCCCCAGGGTGTCCGCGCCGGCCGGATCGGCGGTGGCCGTGGCTATCCAGCGGGTCGCGAAGGTGTTGGCGACGATGGCTATCAGCGCCGCCGCGCAGGCGCCCCAGGCGAAGCAGAACACCATGGTCCGCCAGGGGCCCGGGGCCACCCGGTCCAGCCACCGGAAGGCGGCCAGCAGCAGCGGCACGGGCAGCACGGCGAGCCCGAGGCCGACCAGGAACCCCTCGGTGCCGGTCTGCTCGCGCACCAGGGACAGGATGACCAGACCGGAGAGCGCGAAGAGGGTGCCCAGCGCGCCGTAGCGCACCCACGCGCGCTGCCACCAGTGCGGGTGCGGGAGGCGGTGGGCGTCGTCGGGGGGACCGCTTGCGGGCGTCGGACGCGGGGAACTGGTGGCCACGGCATCGACCCTAACGAGACGAGGGGCCCGGTCTTCAGGCGCCGGTGGGGGGCAGGTCCTGGTGCTGGTCCTGCCGCTGTACCCGGTGCGGTACGCGGCGGAAGAGCAGATCGTTCACCACATGACCCTTTTCCAGTCCCTGACCCTCGAAACGGGTCTGCGGACGGTGGGCGGGGCGGGGCGCGAAACCGCCGTCGGGCCGGGTGTTCTCGAAGTCGGGGTGGTCGGTGAGGACCTCCAGCATCTGCTCGGCGTACGGCTCCCAGTCGGTGGCGCAGTGCAGGGTCGCGCCCGGCCGCAGCCGGGCGGCGGCCAGCGTGAGGAACTCCGGCTGGATCAGCCGGCGCTTGTGGTGCCGCTTCTTCGGCCAGGGGTCGGGGAAGTAGACGCGCAGGCCGGCCAGGGAGTCGGGGGCGAGCATCTCGCGGAGCAGGATGATCGCGTCGCCGTTGCCGACCCGGACGTTGGTCAGGCCGTCCCGCTCGGCGAGACCGAGGAGGTGGCCCTGGCCGGGGGTGTGGACGTCGGCGGCCAGCACGTTGGTGCCGGGGTCGGCGGCGGCCATCCGGGCCGTGGTCTCGCCCATGCCGAAACCGACCTCCAGGACCACCGGGCGGTCGTCGCCGAACAGCTCGGTGAGGTCGAGGACGCGCTGCCCGTCGATGTCCAGCCCCCACTTCGGCCACAGCCGCTGCAGGGCGTCCGCCTGGCCCGCGGTGACCCGGCTGCGCCGGGGCTGGAAGCTGCGGATCCGCCGCTCGAAGTGGCTGCCGGCCGGGTCGGCCCGGGGGCCGTCCGGGAACCGCGGCTCACCCTTGGGCCGGGTGTGCCGCGCGGACACCGGGACCGGGGAGGCGGGGGCGGGGGACTCGGGGGTGGGGGCCGGGGAGTCGGGGGTGGAGACCGGGGACTCGGATGTGAGGACCGGGGACTCGGGGGTGGGGTGGGAATCAGACACAGTGGCTTCGATTTTACGGGCCGCCGGGGTGGGCGCGGGGCTGCGGCTCGGGCGGGGAGCCGTCGGAGGGGCCGGCGGAGGGGTCGTGCCGCGGCGCCCGGTCACGCCGCGGCGCCCTCGGCGCGGCCGAGCGCGGTCAGGGCGCGGCGGGCCACCTCCCGGCCGATGGGGAGGGCGGCGGTGGCCGCGGGGGAGGGCGCGTTGAGCACATGGACCGCGCGGGGGGCCTCGCGGACCAGGAAGTCGTCGACCAGCGTGCCGTCCGCCAGTACGGCCTGGGCCCGCACTCCGGCGGAGGCCGGCACCAGGTCGTCCTCCGTCACCGCGGGCAGCAGCCGGCGCACCGCCGCCGTGAACGCCTTCTTCGACAGGGACCGCCGCAGCTCGCCGGTGCCGTACCGCCAGTGCCGGCGGGCGATTCTCCAGGAGCCGGGCCAGGTGAGGGTGGCGGCCAGCTCGCGGGGGCGCACCACGCCCCAGCCGTAGCCCTCCCGGGCGAGGGCGGGCACCGCGTTGGGGCCGAGGTGGACGCTGCCGTCGAGGGAGCGGGTGAGGTGCACGCCGAGGAAGGGGAACGCCGGGTCGGGCACCGGATAGACCAGCCCGCGCACCAGCTCCGGCCGGGCCAGCTCGTAGTACTCCCCGCGGAACGGGACGATCCGCATCCTCGGGTCGTCGCCGGTGAGCCGGGCGATCTCGTCGCAGCGCAGGCCGGCGCAGTTGACCAGGACCCGGCCGCGCACCACGTCCCCGGACCGGGTGCGCACGGCGACGCCGAGGTCCGGCCGGCGGTCGACGCGCAGCACCTGGGCGCCGTAGCGGATCTCGGCCCCGGAGGCGGTGGCGAGCTGCCGGGCGACGGCCACGTAGTCGCAGGTGCCGGTGGTGGCGACGTGTATGGCGGCCAGGCCCCGGACCTCCGGCTCGTACTGAGCGATCTGGGCGGCGCCCAGTTCCCGCACCGGGATGCCGTTCTCCCGGCCGCGCTGCACGAGGGCGTGCAGGCGGGGCAGCTCCGCGCGCTCGGTGGCGACGATCAGCTTGCCGGTGACCGCGTGGCCGATGCCGTACTCCGCGCAGAATTTGATCATCTCGGCGGCGCCGCGCACCGCGTACCGGGCCTTCAGGGAGCCGGGGCGGTAGTAGACGCCGCTGTGGATGACGCCGCTGTTGCGGCCCGTCTGGTGGCGGGCCGGGCCGGGCTCCTTCTCCAGGACCGTGACCCGGGTGCCGGGGGCGGCGCGCGAGATCGCGTACGCCGTCGACAGACCGACGATCCCGCCGCCGATCACCAGCACGTCGCAGTCGTACGCGGATGCGCGCGCCTGCGCCGGTGCGGATGCGCTCTGTGGCCGCACCTGCCTCACCTCCCGGGTCCGATAGTGCCTTGCGCCACTGACAACGCCCTCAAACCCGGGAAGCGAAAAGCGGACGCGTCGGTTCAGGCGGGGGCCATCAGCAGCGGGCGGGCGCGCTCGCGCAACTCGACCACGCGCGGCTCGTCGCCGTAGGGCTCCAGCCGCTGGAGGAGGTCCTTGACGTACTCGGTGGTGCGGGCGGAGGAGATCCGTCCGGCGACCTCGACGGCGCGCACACCCTGCTCGCAGGCGGCGTCCAGGTTCCCCGACTCCAGTTCGGCCACGGCCGACACCACCAGGCGCAGTCCGTGCGAGCGGACGAACTCCTCGGTGGGCCGGGAGAGTGCCTGCTCGGTGAAGCGCCGCACCTGGCGGGGTGCCTTCAGGTCGCGGTAGCACTCGGCGGCGTCGGCGGCGAAGCGGTCGTAGGAGTAGAAGCCCAGCCACTTCGGGTCGCTGTCGCCGGACCGGGCGCGCTCCAGCCAGCTCTCGGCCGATTTCAGCGCCCCGCCGGCGGCGTGCGCGTCGCCCGCCCGCGCGTGCGCACGGGCCTCCACCAGGCGGAAGAAGCTCATGGTGCGGGCCGTCGCCAGACCGCGGTTGCGTTCCAGGGCGGCCTGCGCGAGGTCGACGCCCTCGTCGCCGAAGCCGCGGTAGGTGGCCTGGAGCGACATGGAGGCCAGGACGTATCCCCCCAGCGGGACGTCGGCCGCCGCGCGTGCCAGGCGCAGCGCCTGGATGTAGTAGCGCTGGGCGGCCTCCTGCTGGCCGGTGTCGAAGGCCATCCAGCCCGCCAGGCGGGTCAGTTCGGCCGAGGCGCCGAACAGGGCGCGGCCGACCTCGTCGGAGTAGGAGCCGAGCAGCAGGGGTGCCGCCTCGACCCGTAAGCACTCGGGGACCATCGAGGAGCGCCAGTCGCCGCCGCCGTACTTGGAGTCCCAGCGGCGGGCGTCCTCCGCGGCCTCCCGCAGCTTGCCCACGTCGCTGTGGCCGACTTTCAGCGGTGCGCCGGAGCCCTCGGCCGGGCTCGCCTCGCGCGCCACCGAGCTGTCGGCCGGGGTTATCAGCCAGCGCGAGGCGGGCGTCGCGTACGCGCTCACCGCGAACGAGCCGGCCAGCGACTGCCAGATGCCGCCGCCGCCCGCGCGGCGGCCGGCGAGGTCGAGGCGGTACAGGTCGGTCGCCGAACGCACCGCCTGTGCGACGTCCCGGGGGAAGGCGAGGCCCACCTCCGGCGCGGGATCCGCGTCCGCCAGGCCGATCTCGTGCAGCGGCACCGGGCGGCCGAGTTTCTGGCCGATGGCGGCGGCGATGAGGTGCGGGGCGGCGCCCTGCGGCACCATGCCCTTCGACACCCACCGCGCCACCGACGTCTTGTCGTAGCGAAGCGTCAGCCCGCGTTGCCCGCCGAGGTCGTTGACGCGCCGCGCGAGTCCTGCGTTGCTGATTCCCGCGAGGGCGAGAACGGCGCCGAGTTTCTCGTTCGGCCCGCGTTGCTCCCTGGACATGCGCCACCCCTCGACACAGACGGCTGTCGCGCTGGCATAACCATGCGGCATTCGTAAACCCAGCGTAGTTCGCCGCATCCCAAGCGTTAAGAGGCATTGTTCCGGATGGCGGGATTGTGGTCCGCCCGTAACCGCGGGGCATGTACGGAGTGTTGCCGTGTGCTCCCGATGTGTGGCCGTGCGCCTGTGTGTGCGCTCTACTCCGGCCACCGGGGGAGCGGTTCCATGGGCGGTGCGTGGGTCGGCCCGCTGTACTGGATCCAGTGGGCTGGGGGACACCGCCGCCTACATCCCCGCGGGTGGCGGACCGGTCCGGGAGACGTGCTCCGTCTCCCGGACCGTGCGTCACGGAACGACACGCAAAGCCTGTACGGAGCGTGTTCGAACACATCGTCGGCTTTGCTAATTGGCTGAATATCTACCCCGTCTCTTTTTGGGCACCACCGCTCTCACCATGGCAGTTGAGGGCGCGTTGGATGTTCTTGGGGCGCGTAGTGGGGGCGCATTCGCGTCGCGGCTGCCTGCCCGCGGGAAAGTACCGAGACCGCCGCCCCTCGCCGGGCCAGGACGCCCCGGCCGAGGCCCCGGCGGCTCCGCCGCCGCTCTGGCGCGCGCCCTTCATGGCAGCATGGGGAACCAGTTCGTGCGGTGCACTGGTTGTCCCCAGCCTGTGGAGGCGTCGATGCGGTGGTTGGTGGGATGGAGCAGCGCCGCCGTGCACGTCGCGGGAGCAGCGGGGTCCATGGGTTCCGCGGGGTCCGGGGGGTCGACGGGGTCCCGGGACGACCTCGGGTACGGCGGGCCCGGCTCGGCGGGCGCCACCGGGTACGACGGTGAGACCGTGCACCCGGTGGGCTCCCAACTCCTGTGGGGCGACCCCGATCCGCTCTGGGCGGTCGGCGACTGGCGCCCCGACGAGGTGCGCGTGGTCAGCGCGGACGCCCACACCCGGATCGCGATCCTCGGCATCTGCGGGGCCGGCGACGAACAGTTGCGCGTCGCGCTGTTCGCCGCGCGCGGCGGCGCGCTGCGGCATCTGACCGCCTGGCCGGGCAGTTACACCGCCGTCGTCCAGGTCGGGCGCCGGATCACGGTCTGCGGCGACCTCGCGGGCGCCCGCCCGGTCTTCCACACCCCGTGGGCCGGCGGCACCGCGTACGCGACCGCCGCGCTGCCGCTCGCCGACCTTGTCGAGGCCAACCTCGACTTCCCCTACCTCGCCGCGCTGCTGGCCGCCCCCGACGTACCCGCCGCGCTCGACGACTCCACCCCGTACGACGGCGTGAAGCGGCTTCCGCCGGGGCACGCGCTGATCCTGCGCGCCGGGGCGCGGGAGATCGCCGGGTACGAGCCGGTCGCCTCCCTCGCCGTGGCGGCGGCCCCGACCGACCCCGACAGCGCGGTGGACGGTGTCCGGGACGCGCTGGTGGAGGCGGTACGGACCCGGCTCGCCGCGCCCCGGCACGTCCCCGGCGACGGCATCGACCCCGGTCCGGTGCCCGGCATGGGTCCGGCGGAGCGGCGTGCCGCGCGCGGGATGCCGGTGCCGGGGATCGGGGCGGACCTGTCCGGCGGACCGGCGTCGGGGACGCTGGCGCTGCTCGCGGCGGGCCTGCCGGGGAGGCCGGGGACCGTCCTCGGGCACGGCACGGGCGCCGGGGAGCGGCTGCTGGCCGTCACCTTCAACGACCTCGCGGTCGGCGGGCGCGAGGCCGAGCTGCAACGGGCCGGCGCGCTGGCCGCCAACCCCCGGCTGCACCACGTCGTGGTGGCGGGTGACGAGGAGGTACTGCCCTACGCCGGCCTGGACGGGCCGCTGACCGACGAACCCGGGCCCAGCCTGGTGTCGGCGGCGCGGCACCGGGCGCGGCTGGCGGCCGGCAGCGCGGACCACTTCACCGGGTACGGGGCGCGGCAGGTGCTGGACGCCCATCCGGCCCGCCTGGCCGACCTGCTGATGGACCGCAGGCGGCGCCCGCTGGTGCGCCCGGTCGCCGCGCTGGCCAAGGCGGACGGGTCGGTGATGGTGCCCGCCCGGGTGTACGCGGCGGCCAGGCGGCTCTCGCGCACCCCCTACCGGAACGGCCTCGACGTCCTCGCGGAACAACTGCGGGGCCGGCACTTCGACGAGCCGGGCGACGGGGCGGCCCAGGCGTCGCTGGCGGCGCTGAGCTGGGGCAGACCGGGACCCGCGGCGCGCTGGCTGACCGGGGAGGCGCTCGCCGAGGTCGCGGTCCGGCTGCAGGCGGCGACGCAGCGGTCCGGGTCGGGAGCCGGGCAACGGCCCGGTGACCTGCGCGCGCGGGCGGCGCTGGCGCGGCAGGCGGCGGACGTCCGGGTGCTGGAGCAGGTGGCGGAGATCCGGTTCCAGCGACTGCACACCCCGTTCCTCGACAACCAGGTCGTCCGCGCCTGCCGGGCACTGCCGGAGGCGCTGCGGGTACGGCCCGGCGCGCGGGCCGCGATCCTGCGGTCGGTACTGGAGGGCGCCGGGGTGCGGGACGTCCCCAGCGGCTGGGGTACGCCGACGGAGGCGGTGGCGGCGACCACCGCGCGGGCGGGGCTGCGGCTGGCGGCGGACTCGCTGATGGGGCTCTTCGACCGGCCGCTGCTCGCGGAGGCGGGGCTGGTCGAGGCACGCGTGGTGCGCAAGGCGGTCCGGGGGGCGGCGGCGGGTGAGCTGCTGCCGCTGGACGGGCTGGCGGACCTGATCTCCCTGGAACTGTGGCTCGGGCGGCTGCTGGCCCGCCGCGGCACCTGCTGGACGGGGACACCGGCGCGGGCGCGGGCGGTACCCGCGGGAATCGCGCCGCTGCGGGGGGCGCTGGCCTCCGGCGGCTGAGCGGGGACCCGGCCGGGGCGGCCCGCACCCGCGAGTCCGGCGCGCTGCGGCGCGCTACTCCGCCCGGTCCACCGGCGCCACCGTGCCGGAGGGGCTGTGTGGTCCGGCGACCAGCCGCACGCTCAGCCGTACGGTCTCCCGGCCCGCGAGGTCCACCCGGACGGGCACCGCCGCGTTTCCGCCCGCGACCGTCCCGGACCGCCACAGCCGTACGCCGTCCGCGTCCACGGTGATGCCGTACGACCACTCGTGCCGCTGGTGGGCGGGGGGTGCGGGCGCGGGCGGCGGCGGGGTGGGGGTGGGCTTCGGCGTGGGTGCGGGTGTCGGTGGGGGAGTCGCGGACGGCGTGGGTGTCGGGGGCCGCGTGGTCGAGGGCCGGGGTGTCGGGGGCCCGGGTGGCGGTGGCTCCGGGGCCGGGGCCGGCGTCGAGGGCGTACGGCGCGGGGGTTGCGGGGCCTGCGGGGCCGCCGGTGGGCGTGGGGACGGCTCGCGGGGTGTCGGAGCGCTCTCCGTGGGCCGGGTCACCGCCGGGGGCGGCGCCGACGCCGCCCGCGGTTCCCTGTCCGGGGCGTCACCGCCGGTCAGCGCCAGCACCACCGTCGCGATCCCGGCCGCGGCCACGCCGACGGCGATACCGGCCTTCGCGGGCACACCCAGCCCCTGCGACGCCGCCCCGCCCGCGCCCGCCCCGCCCGCCCCCGCGCCGGCGGCCGAGGCGGCGACGATCCCGGCCGCCTTGGCGTACCCCGCCACCCCGAACCAGCCGATGACCGCGACCGGCACGAGCGCCGGGATGCCGCTCGCGACCTCCTCGATCTGGATCGCCGCCAGCCGGCACCTGGCGCACTCCTCCAGATGCCGCCGCAGGCCCCGCTCGGCCCGGGTGCGCAGCCTTCCGCGCGCGTAGGTGCCCAGCCGGTCCGCGTACCGGGCGCACTCCTCGTCGTCGGCGAGGGCGGCGCTGACATGGGCCTGGA
Organism: Streptomyces ziwulingensis; assembly: GCF_039542605.1. Classification (NCBI taxonomy): domain Bacteria; kingdom Bacillati; phylum Actinomycetota; class Actinomycetes; order Kitasatosporales; family Streptomycetaceae; genus Streptomyces; species Streptomyces ziwulingensis. The sequence goes on along the minus strand of NZ_BAABIG010000027.1, from coordinate 7,470 downwards.
GGTACGCCTGCTTCAGCCCCTCCCGGGCCCGGCCGGCGAGCACCCGTGTGCCGTTGGCGTCCAGACCGAAGAGCGTCGCCACCTGGCTCGGCGACTCCTCCTCGACCTCGGTGTGCCACAGCACGGCCTGCCACCGCTCGGGCAGCGACCTGAACGCCCGCACGGCCATGGACCGCTCGGCCTCGTGCAGCGCCCGGACATCGGCGCCCGGGTCGAGGATGGCCTCGTCCGCGACGGACGGCGCGCGCGCGGACCGCGCGGCGAACACCGCGAAGTCCTCCACGAGCTGCTCGCGCCGGGCCGACCGGGTCCAGCCGGCGGCGACGTGCCGGACGGTGGTGAGCAGGTACGCGCGTACGGCGTGCTCCGGCCCGGCACCGCCGCGCACCGCCTGGAGCACGCGGGCGAAGACCTCGGCGGTCAGGTCGTCCGCGGTGTGGGCGTCGCGGCAGCAGGTGCGCGCGTACCGGCGTACCGCCTCGGCGTGGCGCCGGAACAGCTCCTCGTACGCGGAGTCGTCGCCCGAACGCAGCCACCCGAGGAGTTCGGCGTCGGACGGGGGCAGCTCACGCGGCGGTGGCAGGACGCGCGGCGGTGGCAGGACACCGTCCTCCGCGCCGCCGTCACCGAGTGACTCGTCCCGCCCGTCAACACCCATCGCGGAAAGCCCCCGCCGCCTGCCCACCCGACCCGAACACCGGGTCAGCGTGGCACAGGGAGGCCGCACCGGAACCGCACGCGGCACACCCTCACCCGTCCGGGGGGTTTCGCCTGCAACACAGTACTGACCGTCACCCGTTCGAGGAGCCCCGCGTGCGTCGCGGCCGCCTCGCTCAGCTCACGCCGGGCGGGACCGCAGCCCCTCCAGCAGGATGTCCAGTAAACGGGACGACGCCGCCGCCTGCTGCGCCGCGTCGGGCAGCGACGGCGCCGCCGTGGCTATCACCAGCAGTACGTCCGAGACCGACACGTCCGGCCGGAGCTGGCCCGCCGCCCGCGCACGGTCCACGAGCCGGCCCACGACCTCCAGCAGCGTCGCCGCCCCCGGGTCGTCCTCCACCGAGACGGAGACGGACACCGGCGCCGGCGCGGACACGGGCGCGGGCGCGGACACCGGCGCCGACCCGACCGAGGCCGCGGCACCCGGCCCCTGCTCCGGCACCAGCCGCAGCTCACCCCCGCCCGGCTGCATCCGCTGCTGCGGCACCCGCGGCTCGCCGGTCGCACCGGCGTCGGCGGACTCGTCCGCCACCCCGACCCGCAGCACCTGCGGCGGCAGCAGCCGTCCGGCGCCGGACGCCACCGACGTCCGCAGGAACCGGGAGAGCGCCGACCACGGCTCGTCCTCCTGACCGAGCGCGGAGCGCGCCTGATCGGTCAGCCGGGCCGTCTCCTCCTCCGCTATCCGGCGCACCAGGACGTCCTTGCTGGGGAAGCGCCGGTACACCGTGCCCACCCCCACCCGGGCGCGCCGCGCCACGTCCTCCATCGGCGCCCCGTACCCCAGCTCGCCGAACACCTCGCGGGCGGCCCGCAGCACGTGCTCCAGGTTGCGCTGTGCGTCCACCCGCAGCGGCGCGTTCCGCGCGCCGTCCCCGCGTGCGCCCGTCGTCGCGCTCATCGTGCCGCCGGTGGCGACAGCGGATGCGGACGACCAATGAGAGTCCTGAACATGCATAGACAATCCCCCGGTAATGACGTCTCCCCCCGGAGACTCTCCCCGTCATCGAAAGCCGGAGCGTGTCGGACTGGGCCCCGTTCCCGGGCCGCCCGTCGCGGACCCGGGGGACACGTCCCCCTGCACCCCGTCGACACGAACATAGTTGAGTGGGAGTCAATTCAGAAGGGGCAGGTTCCGCACGACGGGATCCCTGATCGGAGCACGGATCGAGTACGCCCCCGGCGGACCTCCCGCCGCACCCGGTATCACCGGCGCTGACCTGCGCTTCCTCCTCCCGCACCGGACGAGCCGCCGCCCCGCCGCGCGTCTGCCCTCCGGTCATACGAATTGCTGTGCCTGTGGACAAACGCAAGCGGCGGGTGCGTCATGGGATGGTGAAGGAACGCGTGCGCATTCTCGTTGTCGGCGGTGGCTACGTCGGGATGTACACGGCCCTGCGTCTCCAGCGGAAGCTCAGCGCCGAACTGCGCCGGGGCGAGGCGGAGATCACGGTCGTCACCCCCGACCCCTACATGACGTATCAGCCGTTCCTGCCCGAAGCGGCCGCCGGCTCGATCTCCCCGCGCCACGTCGTGGTGCCCCTGCGGCGTGTCCTCGGCCGGTGCCGTGTCATCGTCGGCGAGGCCGAGTCGATCGACCACGCCCGCCGCACCGCCGCCGTCACCACCCTCGCCACCGGCGAGGCGCGCACCGGCGCCCGCCCGCTGCGCTACGACGAACTCGTCCTCGCCCCCGGCTCCGTCTCGCGCGCCCTGCCCGTCCCCGGTCTCGCCGAGCACGGCATCGGCTTCAAGACCGTCGAGGAGGCCATCGGGCTGCGCAACCACGTCATCGAGCAGATGGACATCGCCTCCTCCACCCGCGACCCCGAGATCCGCGACGCCGCCCTGACCTTCGTCTTCGTCGGCGGCGGCTACGCGGGCGTGGAGGCCCTCGGCGAGCTGGAGGACATGGCCCGCTACGCCGCCCGCTACTACCACAACGTCCGGCCCGAGGACATGAAGTGGGTCCTGGTCGAGGCCACCGGCCGCATCCTCCCCGAGGTCGGCGTGGAACTCGGCCGCTACACCCTCACCGAACTGCGCCGCCGCAACATCGACGTCCGGCTGGAGACCCGCCTGGACTCCTGCGCCGACCGCGTCGCCGTCCTCAGCGACGGCGCCCGGTTCCCCACGCGTACGGTCGTCTGGACGGCCGGTGTCAAACCCCATCCGGTCCTCGCCGCCACCGACCTGCCCCTGACCGCGCGCGGCCGGCTGCGCTGCACCCCCCAGCTCCGCGTCGAGGGCGTCCCCCACGCGTGGGCCGCGGGAGACGCCGCCGCCGTCCCGGACGTCACCGCCGACCCGCCCGGCACCCTCTGCGCCCCGCACGCCCAGCACGCCCTCCGCCAGGCCCGGGTCCTCGGCGACAACCTGGTGCACAGCCTGCGCGGCGAGCCCCTGGAGACGTACGCGCACAAGTACGCCGGCTCGGTCGCCTCCCTCGGCTTCCACCAGGGCGTCGCACAGGTCTACGGCCGCCGGCTCAAGGGCTACCCGGCGTGGTTCATGCACCGCGCGTACCACCTCAGCCGCGTCCCCACCTTCAACCGCAAGGCACGCGTGCTCGCCGAATGGACCCTGTCCGGCCTGTTCAAGCGGGAGATCGTGTCCCTGGGTTCACTCGAACACCCCCGCGCGGAGTTCGAACTCGCGGCCGGTGGAAAGCATTCTCAGGATCCCCCGGAGAACCCGAAGGGGTCGTCCTGACCGGACCCAGGAACTCCGTCGCCCGGCCCGGCGTCTGACGGATGCCGGCCCGGTCGGCGCCCTGCCAGACTGGTCCACCACCGCGGGCGGGCCACCGCTCGCCCCGCGCGGCCTTCGGGCCTCGGCCGGTTCCGGTGCCGGCCGCCGACGACTACACGAGGCAAGGATTCGTGAACTTCACGCGCTGGAGCGCCCGACTCCCCGGAACACAGCGCCGCGCCCTGGCGCGGACCGACACCACGGTCTCCCCGGACCGGCGGGGAGAGAGCGCCGTGCCCGCCGCCCGTGTGGAACAACTGACCGACGAGGCCCCGCCCGTCCCGGCCGTCGACGACCTCCCGGTCCGTGACGTCCTCGACCGCGTCCCGGCCCTCGTCGCGCTCGTCCACGGCCCCGACCACCGCATCGCCTACGTCAACGACGCCTTCACGGCGGCCTTCGGCGTCCGCCCCCTGGGCGAACGCGCCCGCGAGGCGCTGCCCGAGGTGGCCGAACTGGGCCTCTTCCCGCTCCTGGACCAGGTCCAGCGCAGCGGCAGACCCCGCACGCTCAAGTCCCGCAAGGCCCCCGACGGCCGCTCCTACACCTTCACCTGCACCCCGGTCACCGAAGGCGGCGACAGCGGGGTGCTCGTCTTCGCCACCGACGTCACCGACCACGCCGAGGCCGCCGAACGCCTGCGCGCGAGCGAACGCCGCCAGCGCGAGACCGCCGTCACCCTCCAGCGCTCCCTGCTCCCCCAGGAACTGGAGGAGCCCGACGACCTCCGCGTCGCCGCCACCTACCACCCGGGCGGCACCGAGGCCGCGGTCGGCGGCGACTGGTACGACGTGATCACCCTCGGCGGCGGCCGCACGGCGCTCGTCATCGGCGACGTCATGGGCAGAGGGGTCCGCGCCGCGGCCGTCATGGGCCAGCTCCGTACGGCGGTCCGCGCCTACGCCCGCCTGGACCTGCCCCCGCACGAGGTGCTCCAGCTCCTCGACGGCCTGGCCATGGAGATCGACGCCAACCAGATCGCCACCTGCGTGTACGCCGTCCACGACCCCAACGAGGGACGGCTGGTCTACGCCTCCGCCGGACACCTCCCGATCCTGGTCCGCGACGAGAGCGGGACCGTGCACCGCGCCGACGAACCGAACGGCCCGCCGCTCGGCACCGGCGGCTGGGTGCACGCCTCCGGCTCGGTCCCCCTGGCCCCGGGCTCCACGGCCGTCCTCTACACGGACGGCCTGGTCGAACGGCGCAACGAGGACCTCGACGAGGGCATCGCCGCCCTGGCGCGCGCCCTGGCCGGCGCGCGCGGCACCCCCCAGGTGATCTGCGACCGCCTGGTCCGCGCGGCGGGCGTGACCGCCGACCACGACGACGACGTGGCCGTCCTCGTGCTCCAGCACCCGGCCCGCACCGGCCCGGAGAACGACCTCTTCCGCAACGCCGCCCTGGAACTGCTCGGCGGTGTCGAGGCCGCCCCGCGCGCCCGCGCCTTCGCCTCCGGCGTCCTGACGAGCTGGCGCTTCCCCACCGACCTGCACGACCTGGGCGTCCTCGCGGCCAGCGAACTGGTCGCCAACTCCCTCCAGCACGGCACGCCCCCCATGCGGCTGCGGCTGCGCCGCACCGACCGCCGCCTGATCATCGAGGTCACCGACGGCGACGACCACCTGCCCAGACGCCGCAGAGCGGAACCGGCCGACGAGTCCGGCCGGGGCATCGCGATCGTCGCCACCATCGCCTCCCACTGGGGGAGCCGGCGCACCCCCGGCGGCGGCAAGGCGGTCTGGTGCGAGTTCATCCTGCCCCGGCCGTGACCCCGGGTCCGCTCCCCGCCGTCACGCCTACGCGCGGCTCGGCGACCCGGCGGGCGCGCCGCTCTGCCGGACCACCCGGCTGCGCAGCAGCCACGGCCGGTCCTGCACCTGGGTGAGCTGCCGCCCCAACCGCACCGCCAGCACCGTCATCCCCAGCGAGAACAGCAGGAAGACCACGATGTACGGTCCGGGCAGCGCGGCGGCGAGCGGCCCGCCCACCGCCGGCCCGACGGCCAGCGCGAGCTGCTTGACCAGGGCGAAGGCGGAGTTGTACTGCCCCGCCATCCCGGTCGGCGCGAGATCCGCGACCAGCGGCACCAGGGTCGGCGACAGCAGCGACTCGCCCAGCCCGAAGAGCGCGTACGTGGAGATGAAGGCGGCCGTCGCCATGGTCTGGCTGCCGTGCCCGAGGCCGGCGTATCCGGCCACCGCCCAGGCGACGGCCCAGATCAGGCCGACGGACGCGATGACCCGCGACCGCTTCCGCCGCTCCACGAACCGCAGCACGGCGAACTGCGCGACGACGATCATCAGCGTGTTCGCCGCCAGCGCGGTGCCCAGCGCCGAGGTCGAGATCCCGGCCGCCTCGACGCCGTACGCGCTCAGCCCCGACTCGAACTGCCCGTAGCAGGCGAAGAACAGCACGAACCCCAGGACGAGCAGTTGTGCCATGGCGCGGTTGCCCAGGAGCCGCTTCCAGCTTCCCCGGGCCGACCGCCCGTCCGGAGCGTCCCCGATCCGGGGCGCACCCGGCATCCGTACGGTGGCCAGCACGGCGACCAGCACCAGGAACATCGCCGCCTCGATGGCGAAGAGCAGGGTGAAGGACGCGGCGCTGGAGGTGTCCACGAGATGCCCGCCGATGAGTCCGCCGACGCCCAGCCCGAGGTTCTGCAGGAAGAACTGGGTGGCGAACGCCCGCGACCGGGTCTCCGCCGCCGAGCAGTCCACGATCATCGTCGCCAGCGCCGGCTGCATCACGGCCTGCCCGGCGCCCAGCGCGGCGGCCGACAGCAGCACCGTCCCGGCCTGCCCCGACACGCCCAGACTCAGCGAGCCGAGCGCCGCGAGGACCAGGGCGGCGAGCAGTACCGGCAGCGGGCCGCGGCGCACGATGGCCCGCCCGGCGAGCGGCAGCACGATCAGCGCCGCCACGGCGAACACGGCGAGCACCAGCCCCGCCGTCACGGAACCCAGTCCCCGCACCTGCGCCACGTAGACGTACAGATAGGGGACGGTGAAACCGAGCCCGAACGCGCTGAGCGCGTTGCCCACATGGATCCGGCGCATCGCCGCGCCCCTCGCCCTGGTCACGTTCACCACTTTCAAGAGTTAGGAGTGAAGACTTCAGATCTAAACTTCGAAGCTAAAGATTACATTCCCAAGGACTTCAAGGCAAAGTTGTGCCGTGCCATACTGCGGCCATGGGCGACACCTCTGCTGCCGGCGAGCCGACACTCGAAGAACAGATCGCCGCGTACCAGCGCGAGTTCCAGGACCTCGACCCCCAGGTCGAGAAGATCGTGTCGGCGCTCTCCCGCCTGAACCGCCGCATGAACGTGGCCTACGGCAGACAGACCGCCGACCTCGGCATCAGCAACGCCGAGTGGGAGGTGCTCAAGGCGCTCGTCCTGTCCGGCGCCCCCTACCGCATGGGCCCCGGCGACATCGCCAAGCGCCTCGGCCTCACCCCGGCCGCGATGACCCACCGCATCGACCGCATGGTCACCGAGGGTCTCGTCACCCGCGAGCGCGACGAGAACAACCGCGTCCGTGTCATCGTCGAGCTGACGGGCGAGGGGCGGCAGAAGTGGCTGGAGGCGATGCGCCTCGCCTCGGTCTTCGAGGAGGACCTCCTCCAGGACCTCTCCCCGGACGAGCGGTCGACCCTCGGCGAGGTCCTCACCCGGCTGCTGCGCCGGGTGGAGCACGCCCAGCCCGACGCCGACGGCCGGCTCAGCGACCTCGACTGAGATCTTGACAGGCGGCGCTTGACAGCCCCCTGGCCGATCCGTAGAGTTCTTCGGGTTGCCGCAGCGCCGTAACGGTTTTGCGGTGGCACTTCCGCCGCAGAAGCGGCACCTCACACCACCAGCACCACCTCCCCCGGGGTCGAATTCGGCATGCCCGAATTCCATTCCGACTCCTCGATTTGAGGATCAGGGAGAAGGTCCGCTAAGGTTTGAGACGTCGGAAGGGCCCAACAGCCCGGAAGACACCGCCCGCT
>NZ_BAABIG010000026.1:0-225983 GCF_039542605.1 Streptomyces ziwulingensis | reverse complement strand
CGCGCGGCGAAGTCCGCGGTCCGTACGCCGGTCCGCGCGGCCCCCGCCACGGCACCGGCCGCCGCGCCGGCGGTGGGCGCGGCGCAGCGGGCCAGCAGCCGGGGCCCGGCGAGCACCGCCCCGGCGACGGCCGACGACGCCCCGGCCAGGGACCCTGCCCCGATCACCGCCGCTCAGCCCGTCTTCCGGCTCGCACCGCCGTGCTTCGCCGCCTTCTTGCCCTTGGCGGTGGCCTTGCCCTTGCCTGCGGCTTCCCTGTCCTTGACCGCGGCCTTCTTCTCCTCGCCCGCGGCCTTCCTCTCCTCGTCCGCGGCCTTCCTCTCCTCGCCCGAGGCGGCGTACTTGGCCGAGGCGGCGTGCTTGGCCGCGGTGGCGTGCTTGGCCGCGGTGGCGCTGTGGGTCACGGAGGCGCGCTGGGTGCTGGAGGTGCCCTTCGCGGCGGAGGCGTGGGTCGTGGTGGCGGCGGTACGGGACCGCGCCGCCTTCCGGGCCGCCGAGGTGGACCCCGCCGACGTACCGCTCCGCGTCGCGGCCCCGCTCCGGGCGACGGCGCCGGCGTTCCGCGCGGCGGTGGTGCTCCGGGTCCGCGCGGCGGTCTTGGTCCAGTCGTCGGCCTCCGGGGCACCCTTCCTCGCGGTGCGGGCAGAGGCGGGAGCCGGGGCGGGGGCGGATGCCTTGCGCGTCGTACCGGCGCGCGTCGTACCGGCGCGCGCGGTACCAGCGGCACCGGTACCGCTCTTGACCACCGTGGCGGTCCGCTTCGGCACGACCGTGCGGTCACCGCCCCCGGCGTCGGCGGGGGCGGGCTCCTCCTTCTCGCGCGACTGCGTCAGCCACGCCACCGCCGCTCCGGTGGCCGCGAGGGGCCACTCGACCAGTCCGGCGACGCCCAGCACCCCCGCGCCCGTGTACACGACCATCCGGCGCCCGCGCGGGGAGACCTCCCCGATCCGGTCGAGCACCCCCTCGGCCACCCTGCCGACCGTCCCGGCGCCCGGCACCAGCCGCACCACCGAGACAGCGGCGTGCAGAGGACGCGGCAGCGCCCGCATCGACTCCCGCGCCGGCTTCCGCTCCGCCATGACCGTCCTCCGCACCTGTCCTCGCCCTTGCGAACCTCACCTTCGGTCATGTACGGGTTTTTCGCATTTCGTACGGTCCGGTCGTCGGCGCCCCGGATCAGAGGTCCGGGTGCTCCTCCGGCCCGGCGAGGGTGCGGATCTCGGTCGCCGACAGCACACCGGCGTAGGTGCGCACCTCGTCCACGTCGCCGTCGAGGTGGTGGTCCCCGCCCCGGCCGGCACCGTCGCGGCCGACCTGGAGGGCGCGGTAGGCGTCCCAGGCGTCGGCGGCGGCGTACGGGGCACTGTCGGTGCGGACACCGTCCTGGAAGAGGCGCACCTCGCCGGCCTTGTCGTCGTACTGCACCGCGAAGGTGTGCGCGCCGTCGCCGTAGGGGGCGGTCAGGGTGGTGGTCGCCGCGTCACTGGTGTCGCCGTGGGCGAAGACGGCCTCCCAGCCGGCGCCGGACCCCCGGTAGCGCAGCGTGAAGGCGTCGGCCTCGTCGCCGCCCTGGGCGAACAGCGCCATGTCCTGTTCCGGCGCCCACTGGTGCAGCCGCACCCGCGCGGTGACGGTGTAGCTCCGGGCGGTGTCGACCTGGTGGCCGTCGCTGTCGAGGTGGTCGCCGTCCCCGTCGAGCGAGATGCTGCCCTCGCCGGCCAGCGGATCGGTGGTGTCCAGGTGGGCGTCACCGTAAAGGAGAAGGCTCTGCTGGCCCCAGGCGTCGGGGGTGCCGGTGCTCCCCTCCTCGGTGCGCACGGTGTTCATCGCCCAGTACCCGGTGCGCTGCGGCGTGCGGTGGCCGAGGTCGGCGATCTCCTCGGGCAGTACGACGCGGTCCCAGACCCGGACGTCGGCGAGGTCACCGTGCCAGTTGCCGGTCCAGTGCAGGCCGTCGCTCTCCAGCTCGCGGCCGATCTCCACGTAGCCGAGGGGGAGCCCGTCGGGGACGGCCGCGTCGGCGGAGGCGGCGAGGGCGCCGTCGACGTAGAGCCGCGCGCTGCCCGCCACCGGGTCGTACACGCCCATGAGGTGGGCCCACTCGCCGGGCGTCGGAGCGCCGCCGGTGACCCGGGTCGCACCGCCGGACGCGTCGGGGAGGGAGAAGGTGAAGGACGGCTGTCCGTCCTCGCCGACGGCCGTGCCGAGGGCGTAGTCGGAGGGGGCGATGAAGCCGGTCTGGCTGACCGCCGTCATACCGCGGTCGACGTCCTCGGGGCGCACCCACGCGCTGACGGCGAAGGTCTTCGCCGGGTCGGCGGCCTCGACCTCGGCCCGGAGCCAGCCGTCGTACTCGCCGCCGAGGGTCGCGGCCCCTGTGACCGAGGTGCCGGTGGGGCCTTCGGCGCCGAAGGTGACGCCCTGCCCCGCCCAGGCCGACTGCCCGCCGGACGCCTCCGCGGCGGCCTGCGAACCCGCCGCGTCGTCCAGCTTCCACCGGGCCACGGAGTCGGCGGGCGACGCGATCCGCAGCGTGTACCGGGTGGGCGCGCTGAGGTTCCCGGCCCCGTCCCGCGCCTGGACCTCCAGGATCTTCACCCCCGGGGAGGAGGGCGACAGCCGCACCGTCACCGGGCCGCCGGGTTCCTCCGGCCGCGCCGTCCGCGCCGCTTCGGCGCCGAAGGTGTAGCGGTACTCGACGACGTCGGGGGCGGCGGAGGTGAAGGTGAAGGCGGGGTGGCGTCCCACGGCGTCCGCCCACTCGTCGCCGCCGTCCGGCACGTCGGGAGAGGCGACCCCGGGGGCGGGCGGTACCTGGGTGTCCTTGAGGTACCGGCACCAGCCCTGCTCAGCCGAGTCGCTCCAAGGGCCGTAGCCGTCGGCGTCCTTGGCCCGTACCCGCCAGCTCACCGGCCCGTCCGGGACGGTGTCCGGCACCGTCCAGGAGAACTGCGACCCGCTGGTCTTGGCCCCGGTGCTGAAGCGCAGGCCGCTCGGCGACTCGGAGCCCTCGGTGGTCCGGCTCACCTCGAACTCCGCGCTCACCGGATCACCGTCGGGGTCGCTCAGCACGGCCCGCAGGGTCGGTGCGACCCGTACCGGGGTCGGCGTCACCACGTCACAGGGCGAGCCCTCCGTGGTCAGCCGGTCGAGCGACGGCCGCACCGGCTCCTGCGCGGACAGCGCGAAGGCGGGCAGCGAGGCGCCCGCCACCGCCCCGGCGACCAGAGCGACGGTCAGGACGCGGACGGTGTTTCTCGGCAAGGTGACTCTCGGCAAAGAGTTTCTCGGCAAGGCGTGACTCCCCGGTCGGTCGGTACGGGGGTCCACGGCTGGCAGCGGCATCGAAGCGGGCGGCCCGTTCTCCGGCCCGCCCCGCCGCACAGGCGAACGCCTGCCACCGGCGCCCCACCTGCCCCCGGCGTGACAGTAACCCCAGCGATGGCATGCTCGCCTCACATTTCCGGGGAGGGTGCCCGGGGAGGCGTCCGGCCGTCCGGCGAGGCGTCCGGCGAGAGATCCGGGAAAAAACTTCAGCCGTCCCTGTCGTCGATGTCGAGAACCCGCGTCCCGCTCCGTCCCAGGGGTGAGCGCGGCCACAATGGGCCGCACCCGCACCGAGGAGAGACACCATGGCCAAGTACCTGCTGCTGAAGCACTACCGCGGCGCTCCGGCCTCCGCCAACGACGTGCCCATGGACCAGTGGACGCCGGAGGAGATCTCGGCGCACATGCGGTACATGAACGACTTCGCGGCCCGGCTGGAGGGCACCGGCGAGTTCGTGGAAGGCCAGGCGCTCGCCCCCGAGGGGTCCTGGGTCCGCTACGACGGCGAGGGGCGCCCGCCGGTCACCGACGGCCCGTTCGCCGAGACCAAGGACCTCATCGCCGGGTGGATGGTGATCGACGTCGACAGCCACGAGCGCGCCGTCGAACTGGCCGGGGAGCTGTCGGCGGCCCCGGGCGCGGGCGGCAGGCCGATCCACGAGTGGCTGGAGGTGCGCCCGTTCCTGGCCGCGCCGCCCACCATCACGGAGTGACCTCGTCCGTGGACGACATCCTGCTGAGGAGTCTCACCCCGAGCGTGCTCGCCGTCCTCGGCCGCCGCGGAGCCGGCTTCGCGGCGGCCGAGGACGCGGTGCAGGACGCGCTCGTGGAGGCGGTCCGCACCTGGCCCGCCGACCCGCCGCGCGACCCGAAGGGCTGGCTGGTCACCGTGGCCTGGCGCCGGTTCCTCGACGCGACCCGCGCGGACGCCGCCCGGCGCCGGCGCGAGGACCTCGTCGACGAGGAACCGGTGCCGGGCCCCGCGCCCGCCGTGGACGACACCCTCCAGCTCTACTTCCTCTGCGCCCACCCCTCGCTGACCCCCTCGTCGGCGGTCGCGCTCACCCTGCGCGCCGTCGGCGGGCTCACCACCCGGCAGATCGCCCGCGCCTACCTCGTGCCCGAGGCGACCATGGGACAGAGGATCAGCCGGGCCAAGCGGACCGTCTCCGGGGTGCGGTTCGACCGGCCCGGCGACGTCGCCACCGTGCTGCGCGTCCTCTACCTGGTCTTCAACGAGGGTTACTCCGGTGACGTGGACCTGGCCGCCGAGGCGATCCGGCTCACCCGGCGGCTCGCGGCCCAGGTCCCGCACCCCGAGGTGGCGGGGCTGCTCGCCCTGATGCTGCTCCACCACGCCCGGCGGGCCGCCCGCACCGGCCCCGACGGCCAACTGGTGCCGCTGGCCGAACAGGACCGGAGCCGGTGGGACACGGCGGTGATCGCCGAGGGCGTCGGCATCCTGCGGCGGGCCCTCGCCCGGGACCGGCTGGGCGAGTTCCAGGCCCAGGCCGCCGTCGCGGCGCTGCACGCCGACGCGCCCCGCGCCGAGGAGACCGACTGGGTGCAGATCGTGGAGTGGTACGACGAACTGGTGCGGCTGACCGACAGCCCGGTCGTCCGGCTCAACCGCGCGGTCGCGGTCGGCGAGGCCGACGGCCCCCGCGCCGGGCTGACCGCGCTCGCCGCGCTGGACGACTCCCTGCCCCGGCACACGGCGGTGGCGGCCTGGCTGCACGAGCGCGACGGCGACCTGGTCACGGCGGCCCGCCTGTACGCCGAGGCCGCCCGGAAGGCCCCGAACCTCGCCGAACGCGACCACCTGACCCGCCGGGCCGCCCGCCTCCACCAGCAGGAGAACGAGAACGAGCGGCACGGGCCCGAGCGGCACCCGCACGACAGGCACCGGAACAACTGAGAACCCCCGGCACCGGACCATGAAGGCCCGGCACCGGGGGTCGCGGTCACTGCCGCGGGCTCGGCGCGGCGTCAGGCGCCGATCAGACGCGAGGCCAGGTAGCCCTCGATCTGGTCGAGCGAGATCCGCTCCTGCTTCATCGTGTCGCGCTCGCGCACGGTCACCGCGTTGTCCTCAAGGGTGTCGAAGTCGACCGTGACGCAGTACGGCGTGCCGATCTCGTCCTGGCGGCGGTAGCGGCGGCCGATGGCGCCGGCGTCGTCGAACTCGATGTTCCAGTTCTGCCGCAGCGCCTGGGCGAGCCCCTTGGCCTTCGGGGACAGCTCGGGGTTGCGCGACAGCGGCAGCACGGCGACCTTGACCGGCGCCAGGCGGTGGTCCAGGCGCAGCACGGTCCGCTTCTCCATCTTGCCCTTGGCGTTCGGCGCCTCGTCCTCGATGTAGGCGTCGAGGAGGAATGCCAGCATCGCGCGGCCGACACCGGCCGCGGGCTCGATGACGTAGGGGGTCCAGCGCTCGCCGGCCTCCTGGTCGAAGTAGGAGAGGTCCTGGCCGGAGGCCTTGGAGTGGGCGCCGAGGTCGTAGTCGGTGCGGTTGGCGACGCCCTCCAGCTCACCCCACTCGTTGCCGCCGAACTGGAAGCGGTACTCGATGTCCGCGGTGCGCTTGGAGTAGTGCGAGAGCTTCTCGGCGGGGTGCTCGAACCACCGCATGTTCTCCTCGCGCATGCCGAGACCGGTGTACCAGTTCCAGCGCTGCTCCATCCAGTACTCCTGCCACTGCTCGTCCTCGCCCGGCTTGACGAAGAACTCCATCTCCATCTGCTCGAACTCGCGGGTGCGGAAGATGAAGTTGCCGGGCGTGATCTCGTTGCGGAAGGACTTGCCCATCTGGGCGATGCCGAACGGCGGCTTGCGGCGCGAAGTGGTCTGCACCTGGCCGAAGTTGGTGAAGATGCCCTGCGCGGTCTCGGGCCGCAGGTAGGCCACCGAGCCGGTGTCCTGGGTCGGGCCGAGGTGGGTGGAGAGCAGACCCGAGAACTGCTTGGGCTCGGTGAACTGGCCCTTGTTGCCGCAGTTGGGGCAGTTGATGTCGGCCAGGCCGTTCTCCGGGGCGCGGCCCTTCTTCGCCTCGTACGCCTCTTCCAGGTGGTCCGCGCGGAACCGCTTGTGACAGGCGGTGCACTCGGTCAGCGGGTCCGAGAAGGTGGCGACGTGGCCGGAGGCGACCCAGACCTCGGGGGCGAGGATCACGGACGAGTCGATACCGACGACGTCCTCGCGCGAGGTCACCATGTAGCGCCACCACTGGCGCTTGAGGTTCTCCTTGAGCTCGACACCCAGCGGCCCGTAGTCCCAAGCGGCACGCTGGCCGCCGTAGATCTCACTACAAGGGAAAACGAAGCCACGGCGCTTGCTCAGGCTGACGATGGTGTCGATCTTGTCGGCGGCCACGGTGCTCTCTTCATTACGACGACGGGCGACGAAGCGAGATGCTTCCAGCGAATGCCCCAGGTTACCGGCGGGGCCCGCCCCTCGACCAAATCGGGGGTTCCCCAGGTCACATCCCGGCTTGTTGACAACGGTTTCCAGAATCATTGAAAATGACTGTCATGAACGCACGACGACGTCACATATCCGGCATAGCGGCCGCCGCGGCCGGCGCCCTCGCCCTCGCCACCCTTTCCGCCTGCACCGGCGACAGCGGAGGGACGGGGACCGCGGGCAACACGGAGAAGTTCGATGTCGTCACGTCCTTCTACCCGATGCAGTACCTCGCCGAGCAGATCGGCGGGGACCAGGTGAACGTCACCACCCTGACCGAGCCCGGCCAGGAGCCGCACGACCTGGAACTGAGCACCAAGCAGACCGCCGAGCTGGGCGAGGCGGACGCGGTGCTCTACCTGAAGTCCCTCCAGCCCGCCGTCGACGAGGCCGTCGCCCAGTCCGGCGTCAAGACGAAGATCGACGCGGCCTCGCTGACGAAACTGGCGGACCACGGCGACGTCGAGCACGACCACGCCGGCGAGGAGGAGCACACCGAGGAGGAGCCGGCCGAGGAGAGCGGCTCCCTCGACCCGCACGTCTGGCTGGACCCGGTGAAGTACGCCGAGATCGCCGCCGGCGTCGCCAAGTCCTTCGAGCGGGCCGACCCGGACCACGCGGCGCGGTACGAGAAGAACGCCGCGGTCCTGGCGAAGAAGCTCGCCGACCTGGACACGGCGTACGCGGACGGCCTGAAGACCACCGACTCCAAGGTCTTCTTCACCAACCACGCCGCCTTCGGCTACCTCGCCGAGCGCTACGGCCTCACCCAGGAGGCCATCAACGGCGTCGACCCGGAGAGCGAGCCCAGCCCCGCCCGGATCAAGGAACTGCAGACCGAGGCCGAGGCCGACGGCGTCACCACCGTCTTCTACGAGACACTGGTCTCCGACAAGACGGCGAAGACCCTCGCCAAGGACGCGGGCCTGAAGACCGATGTCCTGGACCCGCTGGAGGGCATCACCGACAAGTCCGAGGGCAAGGACTACCTCCAGGTCATGGCGTCCAACCTGGAGGCGCTGCGCACCGCCCTCGGCGCCAAGTGACCGACCCCACCGCTACGGAGGACCTCGTGAGCGAGCCCGTCATATCCCTGCGCGGCGTCCGCGCCGAGCTGGGTTCGCGCCTCGTCCTGCGCGGCATCGACCTCACCGTGCACCGCGGTGAGGTCGTCGCGCTGCTGGGCGCCAACGGCTCCGGCAAGTCGACGGCCGTGCGCACCGTCATCGGCCAGGTGCCGGTGACCGCCGGGGAGATCGAGCTGTTCGGCACCCCCCGCCGCCGCTTCGGCGACTGGGCGCGGGTGGGTTACGTCCCGCAGCGCACCACCGCCGCGGGCGGCGTGCCCGCCACGGTCACCGAGGTCGTCTCCTCCGGCCGGCTCTCCCGCACCCGCTTCGGGATCTTCCGCCGGAGCGACCGCGAGGCCGTGAGCCGGGCCCTGGAAGCGGTGGGCATGGCCGACCGCGCCAAGGACTCGGTCGACGCCCTCTCCGGCGGCCAGCACCAGCGGGTGCTGATCGCCCGCGCGCTCGCCTGCGAACCCGAGCTGCTGATCATGGACGAGCCGATGGCCGGCGTCGACCTCGCCAGCCAGGAGGTGCTCGCCGGCACCCTGCGCGAGCAGGTCGCGGCCGGCACCACGGTCCTGCTCGTCCTGCACGAGCTGGGCCCCCTGGAGCCGCTGATCGACCGGGCGGTCGTCCTGCGCGACGGCTGCGTGCTGCACGACGGCCCGCCCCCGAAGGCGGTCGGCCAGCACGCGCTGCCCGGCCACGACCACGTACACCCGCACGCGCCGGCGGGCGCCGAACCGATCCGCACGGGACTGCTGAGCTGATGGAATTCCTGAACTACGCCTTCATGCAGCGGGCACTGCTCGCGGCCGTCCTGGTCGGCATCACCGCCCCGGCCGTCGGCATCTACCTCGTCCAGCGCCGCCAGGCCCTGATGGGCGACGGCATCGGCCACGTCGCGATGACCGGCGTCGGCCTCGGCTTCCTGCTCACCTGGTCCCCGGTGTGGATGGCGACCGTCGTCTCCGTGCTCGGCGCGGTGGTGATGGAGCTGATCCGCTGGTACGGCAGGACCCGCGGCGACATCGCGCTCGCCATGCTCTTCTACGGCGGCATGGCCGGCGGCGTGATGTTCATCAACCTCGCCCCGGGCGGCTCCAACGCCAACCTCACCTCGTACCTGTTCGGTTCGCTCTCCACGGTCTCCGAGTCCGACGTGACCGCGATCCTCCTGCTCGCCGCGTTCGTCGTCCTGATCACCGTGGGGCTGCGCCGCCAGCTCTTCGCGGTCAGCCAGGACGAGGAGTTCGCGCGGGTCACCGGGCTGCCGGTGCGCGCCCTGAACCTGCTGACCGCCGTCACCGCCGCCGTGACCGTGACCGTCGCCATGCGCGTGGTCGGCCTGCTGCTGGTCTCCGCGCTGATGGTGGTCCCGGTCGCCGCCGCCCAGCAGCTCACCCGCAGCTTCGCCGCCACCTTCGCGATCGCCGTCGCCCTCGGCGTGGCCGTGACGATCGGCGGCACGGTCACCTCGTACTACCAGGAGGTGCCGCCCGGCGCGACGATCGTGCTGCTGACCATCGGCGCGTTCATCGTGCTGACCGCGCTGGCCACCCCGCTGGCCCGGCGACGCGCGCGGGCCGCCGCGGCCGGCGACCCGCCGGAGTGCCGGATACCCTCCGGCCGGACCGCGGGCGACGAGGTCGGCGTCTGACCGGCGTCCGGCCCCCCGACAGGCCGGGCTGGCACAATGGGCCCGGCAGAGCCGACGTGAGGAGTCAACCGGTGACCACCGCTGGACCGTCCGTGAAGGGCCGCGCCACCCGGCAGCGGGCCGCCGTGGCCGCGGCCCTCGAAGAGGTCGAGGAGTTCCGCAGCGCCCAGGAGCTGCACGACATGCTCAAGCACAAGGGCGACTCGGTCGGACTCACCACGGTCTACCGCACGCTGCAGTCCCTCGCCGACGCCGGCGAGGTGGACGTCCTGCGCACCGACGAGGGCGAGTCCGTCTACCGCCGCTGCTCCAGCGGCGACCACCACCATCACCTGGTCTGCCGCTCCTGCGGCAAGGCCGTCGAGGTGGAGGGCCCGGCCGTGGAGAAGTGGGCCGAGGCCATCGCCGCCGAACACGGCTACGTGAACGTGGCCCACACCGTGGAGATCTTCGGCACCTGCGCGGAGTGCGCCGCCCGGAAGTGAGCGTCCGGGGGGCCCGCGCCCCCCGGCGGCGCCCCGGCTACGCCTGCTTGCCCTCCATCGCCAGCAACTCCTCGTTGGGGACCGCGCCGCCGAAGCGCCGGTCCCGGGAGGCGAACTCCAGACAGGCCCGCCACAGGTCACGGCGGTCGAAGTCCGGCCACAGGACGTCCTGGAAGACCATCTCGGCGTAGGCGCTCTGCCAGAGCAGGTAGTTGGAGGTGCGCTGCTCGCCGCTGGGCCGCAGGAACAGGTCCACGTCCGGCATGTCCGGGTAGTACAGGTACTTCGCGAGCGTCTTCTCGTTGACCTTCGACGGGTCGAGCCGCCCGGCCCGCACGTCCTCGGCGAGCGCCTGCGCCGCGTCGGCGATCTCCGCCCGGCCGCCGTAGTTCATGCAGAAGTAGAGCGTGAGCCGGTCGTTGTCCTTGGTCTGCTCCTGGGCGACCTGGAGTTCCTTCGCCACCGACTTCCACAGCCTGGGCATCCGCCCCACCCAGCGCACCCGGATGCCCAGTTCGTCCAGGGTGTCGCGGGTCTTGCGGATGAAGTCGCGGTTGAAGTTCATCAGGAAGCGGACCTCGTCGGGTGAGCGCTTCCAGTTCTCGGTGGAGAAGGCGTACAGCGAGATGTTGCGCACCCCGATCTCCACGCCGCCCTGGAGCACGTCGAGCACCCGCTCGGCGCCGACCTTGTGCCCCTCGGTGCGCGGCAGCCCGCGCTCCTTCGCCCAGCGTCCGTTGCCGTCCATGACGATCGCCACGTGCTCCGGGACCAGCTCACCGAGCCGGGGCGGCCGCGCGCCGGACGGGTGCGGCTCCGGCGTCCTGTACTCGCGGCGCTGACGCCCGAGAAACCCGCGTACGGCCATGTCAGTGTTCTCCTACTTCTCGACGTACCGCAGGGAGCGCAGTCCCCGCTCCAGGTGCCAGTGCAGATAGGCGGAGACCAGTCCGCTCCCCTCCCGGACGTACCGCGGTTCGGCGGCGTCCGCCGTGGCCCAGTCTCCCGCAAGCAGCGCGCCCAGCAGATCCAGGGCCTGCGGCGAGGGTACGACGCTGCCGGGCACCCGGCAGTCGACACAGACCGAACCACCCGATCCGACCGAGAAGAAACGGTTCGGACCCGGCATCCCGCACTTCGCGCACTCCCCGAAGGTCGGCGCGTACCCGTTGACGGCGAGCGAGCGCAGCAGGAACGCGTCGAGGATCAGCCCCGGGGCGTGCTCGCCCCGGGCCAGCGTCCGCAGCGCCCCGACGAGCAGCAGGTACTGCTGCACGGCCGGCTCGCCCTCGTGGTCGGTGAACCGCTCCGCCGTCTCCAGCATGACCGTCCCCGAGGTGTACCGGGCGTAGTCGGTCACGATGCCGCCGCCGTACGGCGCGATGGTCTCGCTCTGTGTGCACAGCGGCAGCCCGCGGCCGATCAGCTCACCGCCCCGGGCGAAGAACTGCACGTCGACGTGGGAGAAGGGCTCCAGCCGCGCGCCGAACTTGGACTTCGTGCGGCGTACGCCGCGGGCCACGGCCCGCACCCGGCCGTGGCCGCGGGTGAGGAGGGTGATGATCCGGTCCGCCTCACCCAGCTTCTGGGTGCGCAGCACGATGCCGTCGTCGCGGAACAGACTCATGCGCCCCATTGTCGCCTACGTTCAAGGCACCTCACCGCGGCTGCGTGCGTTGACGTACGCCGTCGCCGCGCAGAGCCGCTCCGCCGCGGTGGCGTGGCGTACGTCGTCCGGTTCGGCGTCCCACTCCCGGCCCCCGCCGTACGGCCGCATCTGCACGTACGGTCCCTCGAACCCCATGACGACGCCGATCCGTCCGCTACGGGTGTCGACGGCGTAGGAGCCGACCGCCGGCGTCACCGCCGTACCGCCGCTCGGGCGCAACGCGCCGGGGCGGGCCCGGGGGACGGCAGGGCGGTTCCGGCCTCGGTGAGTGCCGTGCGCGATTCTTCCACCACGTCCTCCGCTTCCTCGACTTCTTCGACGCAGAGCGCCCTTCGTGTGCCTTCACCCTGCTCCCCCTCCTTTCCGGGTTTTACTCTTCGTATCCCCGCGGTCGCTTTCTGTGTCTACACTCGGACACATACCTCTGGCCGACTCACCCCTGGTCGACCATCCAGGTGCCCTCCTCCTCGTCGTCCACCCGGACCTCCAGCTCGCGCACGCTCATGCCCCCCTCCCACAGCTCCCGGAACCGCTTCATGCAGTCCTGGATGTGCGGCTGGCGGGCGTTGAGCCGGGTGCGGACGTTGACGTCGCGCAGGTCCTGCTCGATCTCGAAGGTGACCTCCTCGTCGTAGACGATGAAGTCGTTGGTGGTGCCGCGCTGGAGGTGCGGCGGCAGTTCGGGCAGGACCGCCACGCGCACGTCGATGTTCAGGGACTCCTGCTCGTCGCAGAGGCGCAGCAGCTTGTCGTCGAGTTCCCGGGCGCTCGGCAGCAGGAACAGCCGGCGCACCGGGATGCCCCGGTCCGCGATCACCTCGCGCTGCGCCTGGAGGTAGCGGCTGGCGGGCTCGCTGTTCCAGAACTCGCGGTCGACGGAGGTGCTGGTGGCGCAGATGGAGTGCTGGGCGGCGTAGGTGAGGGTGAGCATCCAGTCGTGGTTCTCGCCGGGGCACTCGGCGGTGAGGTTGGTCAGGTCGGTGAGATGGCCGACCACCCGTTTCATCTCCATCCGGACGAAGGTGCCGAGGATGGCGGGGCCGGGGGCCAGCACCTCGGCGAAGCTCCCGGCGAGGTCGGGGACGCCGTCCTCGTCGGCGCGGTCCGGCAGGCGCGGGGCGCCCGTCTCCCGTTCCGTCGGGGCGAGGCTCCCCTCGGCCGCCCGGGGCGGCTCCCCGGCGGCGGGCGGCCGGGTGGCGGCCGGCTCCTCCTCGTGGCGCCGCAGGGACTCCCGTACGGTCTCGGCCAGGGTGCGGTGCGCGTCCTGGGAGCGCTGCTCCAGGCGCCGGTCCAGGTCGATCAGGTGCTGGATCAGTACGGTCGCGGCGGCGCAGAGCAGCGCGGCGAGGAACTGCCGCCAGACCGCGGCCTCGGGCCGCAGCAGCGCCGCGACGCTCCAGGCGAGGGCGCCGACGACGAGACCCACCGCCAGCCGGCGTGTCCACCGGCGCCGCGCGGGCCCGGCCACGGGTCCGCCGGTGAGTCTGTCGAGGGCGCGCGCGGGTCCGCTCCGGTCCACCGCGGTGTTCGGGTGGGACGTGTCCTCCGGCTGGGCCGGCTCTGCCGTGCTCATCGTGCTTCTCCCCCCGTAGGGATGCGCTCGATTCGAGTTCGGGGACGTGGGGCGTGCGCGGGGACGTGGCGGGCGTCTGGGGAGGACGCCGGGTCAGGGGGTCAACTCGGCCTCCCGGTGGAGCGAGGGGATCGCGTACAGGGCGAGCTGGTCGCGGACCCGCTGCACCAGCGCCTGCCACTGCCGGGTGAAGCCGGGACGTTCCTCCAGCGTGTGCCAGAGCGGGGCCAGTTCGGCGCTCACCCGGGCGTGGGGCATCCACAGGTGCAGCAGGTGGTCGACGGCCGGGCGCAGGGCGGTGACGACGGCGGGCCGGTCCTCGGCGCCCGGCCCGAGGCGGGCGGGGGCGCGCTGCGGGCCGAGCCGGATGCCGTCCAGCATGTGCACGACGGTGGTGAGCAGCCAGTCGTGCAGGGCGAGGTCGTCGCAGAGCCCGGCGAGGTCGGCGGCCGAAATCCCCTCGGGCACCCGCAGGCGTACGGTGCGCAGCTCGTCCTCGGCGAGGACGAACCGTTCGAGGCTGGGGCCTTCGCCCGGGGCGGCGGGCAGCGCGGCCCAGCGCAGCCGGGTGGGGCGGGAGCGCAGGGGCGGCCGCTGGTCGAGGAGGGGGTGGCGCAGTACCCGGGTGAGGAGGCCGTCGGCGATCAGGCCGAGGTCGAGTTCGCCGCCGCGGGCGCCGTCGAGCACGCCCTGCGCGACGGCCTCGCGCGGCAGCCTCCCGAACGGTTCGACCGTCCCGGGCCGTACCAGGTACTGGCCCCAGGGCCGCCGCCGGTCCGGTCCGGTGGCGGGGAGGCTGACGTACGCGGAGGTCTGCAGGACCCGTCCCTCGGTGAGCGCGGCGCGGGCGGCGACGGTGCCGACGGCGCGGACCCGGGCGCCGTTGGCGCTGGGCAGGGGGCAGTCGACGCCGGTGAGGAGGTCGGGCGAACGCGCGTAGAGGTGGGGACGCTCGGAGAGCAGGACGCGTTCGTCGGCGCGCAGGCCCAGGAGCTGGGCGGCGGCTCTCATGTCCAGGGCCTGCGCGGTGGGCAGCAGGCGGGTGCGGACCTCGCCGCAGGCGAGTACGGCGTCCGCCGGGCCGGCCGCGGGCGGCATGTCAGGGTCCCGCGTAGAAGACGTAGGAGACGCGGTCGGCCACCGAGTCGGGGAGGGGCTCCCGCTCGCCGGCGGCGCGCGCGGCGGCCTGGCCCAGGGCGCCCTGGTCCACGTCGAGCTGGTCGAGGACGACGCGGACGGCGTGTTCGACGGGGAGGAAGCGGGTGGGCAGCACCGAGCAGGTCCGGTAGGCGGCGAAGGGGTCCGCCTTGGGGTTGAGCCGGATCAGCGGGGGCAGTTCGTCCCAGTCGTCGGGGAAGCCGGTGCCGGTGTGCGGCTGGGCGGTGAAGACGGCCTCGCCCTCGTTGCGCAGCAGGCCCAGGCGGGCCAGTTGCCACACCGCGGCGAGAAAGGGGCAGGACCACAGACGGCCGTCGGGGCCGTCGCTCCACAGCTCGACGTCGAGGAAGACGGAGTGGTTGCGGGCGGCGGTCTCCCGGGGCGGCTGCCAGGCCGGGGGCTGCTTCATCGCCTGCGCGGCGCGCGCGGCCGGGCTGCGCTCGCCGTTGGCCAGCCAGCCGGTCTGCGCGGCGGGCGGGCGCAGTCCGTAGCTGCCGGGCGGCGGCGACTCGACGATGCGGCCGGCCACCGCCTCGGCGACCGGCACCTTGCCGCTGACCGCGCAGCTCGACTCGCGGGCCAGGTAGTCGATGGTCAGACCGGCCCGGCCGGCCTCTTCGAGCAGCAGCGGCACGAGTGCGGCGGGGCTGGAGAAGCGGGTGAAGTAGTCGTCGATCAGGAAGCAGGTGGCGATGCGGGGCCGCTTGCCGCCGGCGGGGGCCGGCACGGCGGCCCGGGCGGCCTCCACCCAGGGCCGGACCCGCGCGAAGTGCTGCTCCAGGCGGGGCCGGCCGCCCTCGAAGTCCTCCATGTAGAGGTGGCCCAGTTCCAGCGAGAGGTGGGACAGCGGCACGGCCTGGGTACGCGGCTCGGCGGTGGTCTCGCGGAACACGTCCTGCGTCATCGCGCCCCCCGGAACGACGTCATCGCTGCCCCCAGTACGACTCGTCCGTCAGCCGCCGGGCGATCTCCTCCAGCGCTTCCAGCGTGTCCTTGTTCGCGATCTGCGTGGCGAGCACGTCCTCCTCGGTGATGAGCTGCTCGCGCCACTGGAGGATCGGCTCCAGCGGTACGACGCCGAGGACCACGCTGTCCCCGATGGCGTGCTCGGCGGCGAGCCGGCGCAGCGCCTCGTCGGTGGACTGCATCCAGGCGGCCTGCGCGGACGAGACCTGCGACCAGATCGCGGACTCCGGGTCGGGTACGGCGGCCCGGACGAACCGGACGGCGGCCCGCAGCGCCTCCTCGTCGTGCCCGCGCTCGACACCGCCCCTGATGATGCCGTGTTCCTTGTGGACGAGGCCGGAGGCGGCGATCACGTGCTGCCGGGTCCAGCGGTGGAAGACCAGCCAGCGGAAGGGGACGTTGCGCATCCGGGGGTGGGCGGTGGCCGCGAGGACCAGGTCGACGGCGTAACTGCGGCCGGCGCTGAGGTCGACCACGATCAGGTCGAACTCGCCGTTGAGCCGCAGCAGCAGGTCGACGCAGCGCTCCAGGGCGTCCTCGCCGGTGGCGAACTCGCCGCCGCCGGCGTCGCCGGGGAAGAGGACCAGGCGGCCGGACTGGTTGGGCCACGCCTTCAGCGTCGGGTGCTCGGTCTGCCGCCAGATGTCGATCATGGCGGGTTCGGTGATCTCGCCCTCCAGGTAGGAGTGCAGGCCCCGTTCCGCGACGCCGCGCATGGCGCTGGGGACGTCGAAGACGGCGGCGGCGGTGGGCGAGCCGAAGTCGAAGTCGACGTAGGCCACGTGGTCGCCGTTCAGGGCGCGCTGGTAGGCCAGGTTGGCGCTGGTCACCGAGCGGCCGGTGCCTCCCTTGTCGGAGGCGGCGAAGACGAGCATCTCAGCCCTCCTTCACGCCGGCGTCCCTGGCCTGGGCCAGGGTGTCGAGTTCCTGGAGCACGGGCAGGGTCAGGGCGAAGGCGGTGGCGGGCTGCCTGTCCACCAGGCCGCGGGCCCGGTCGAGGCGGGTCTCGATGCTGCGCATCGCCCGGCCCCGGTTGCCCTCGATGCCGGCCGCCTCCAGTTGTTCCTTGCCGAACAGGTGGGTGGCCTCGCTGAGCAGTTCGCGGGCGAGCTGGGCGAGTTCGTCGCTGGGGATGGGCTGCTGCTCGTACAGGTTGCGGGCGGCGACCAGGCATTCGGTGACGCGCTCGGTGACGCTCCAGGACATCCGGCGGTCCACGTCCCGGGCGTCCGGGTAGACGGCGCGCACGTCGTCCCAGAGGTCGGCGCCCTCACCTCCCTCGACCCGCCGGTGCCACAGGTGCTCGAAGGTCTGCTCGGCGAGGCGCAGCAGCCGCCCCTGCGCGTTGATGTTCTGCGACAGGACGGCGAGTTGGATGATCCGCTTCAGCATCTGCCCCGAGTAGTCGGTCATCCGCCACTGGAGGAGCCCGCCGGAGCGTTCGGAACCGGCGAGCGGCATGGTGACCCCCGGGTGGTGCAGGCGGATCACGGGGTCGTCCTTGGTCATCCGGCTGGTGATCCGGCCCCGGTCGGCGAGGCGCTCCATGACGGCGACGGTGCGGGTGAGGTCGTCGTCGGTGGCGTTCCGGCGGACCAGGTCGTGGACGAGGATGGCGGCGACGGTGAGGGAGAAGTACTCGGACTCCAGTTGCAGTCCGGTGGTCTGCCAGGGCAGGTCCTCCAGGGGCCACCGGTCGGCGCCGAAGCGGGCGATGGTGGACCAGTACTCCTGGCTCAGCTCCCAGCGCAGGCGGAGCGCCTCGGCGAGCTTCTGCTGGTCCTCGTCGAGCAGTCCGAGGGTGAGGGTGCGCTTGGAGAACAGGTCCTGGATGCCGTCCAGGGCGACGACGGTGAAGTACACGTAGGGCAGCCGGTCGGCGATGCCTGGGGGCTGGCCGGGGACCTTGCGGTCCAGGTCGCCGACCTCCGGCGCGTCCCGCACCACGCCCCAGGCCCAGCCGCACTCGAAGAGCTGGCTCTCGTCGCGGATGCTCTCGTCGACCTGGATGCCCCGGGTGAGGCTCTCCACGATCGTGGCGCGCAGCGGGCGGAAGCGGCGGGCGAACTGCTGGAGCACGGACCGCTCGGACTGCCTGCCCTGTCCGATGACCTGGATCAGGCGTCTGCCCTGCTCGGACTCGGCGTCGAAGACGTTCACCGTGAAGGAGCGCAGCAGGCTGATCATCGCGGCGGAGAGCCGGGTGTTGGTGGCCGTTCTCAGCTCGGCGAGCGCCTTGCGCACCTCGGGGCGGGTGGTGGTGGACTCGTAGACCTTGAGGAAGCCGAGGGTGGCCAGGCAGAGGGTGACGGACATGGAGTAGGAGTCCACCACCCCCAACTGTGCTTGGTCGCGCGTGAGTTCGATGCCCGGTTCGGCGGGTTTGAAGTAGTGCCCGCCGGCGAAGGTGGGGCTGTCGTCCGGCCCGGTGTGGGTGCGCATGAACTGGGCCATGGCGGTGATCAGGTTGGGCGGGATGTCCAGCCGGTTGCCGACCGGCTCCAGGACGCGCAGGACGTCCCGCTCGGTGGTGTCCGGCTGGTCCAGCCGGAAGGCGGGCACCTCGGTGGCGGGGTACAGCAGGCAGAGCAGCCGTTCGGCGTCGGCGACGCTGCTCAGGCCGCCCGCGTCCGAGGAGATGAGCTTGCCGTCCTCGAACGAGTGGCGGGCGATCGCCCGCCAGATGTCCAGCAAATGCTGGCGTGGCTTGATCTGCATCCCCGCACCCCTCGCACAGATCCCATTGCCTTGTATGCCGAATTGGTCCCCGTTCCTAGGGGACGGAAACCCTCGAATTCCGTCGCCCCAGAGCGAGCAGCATTCCGTCGTGTCCCTCGCGGACCACATGGTGGAGATCGTGGATCTCCAGCTCGCAGGAGTAGTGCACCAGGCTTTCCTCGACCTCCGCCTCGGTCACCCGGTATGCCGGGAATTTCTGCCCCGCGACACGGTATCCGTCCGAGCCCTTCATGAACGCGGCGGCGAACGGGGCGTCCTTGTCCAGCGCGTTCATGAAACAGCGCACGCCCCGCCCGAACTCCTCGGGGCACTCGGACATCGAGTCGGCGACGAAGAACATCGTCCCGAGGTCCCAGCGCTGCTCCCCGTCCAGGTCGAACAGGTTCTGCCGCTGGACCAGGACGACCTCGTCCAGCCGGTCGCGGGGGACGACCTCCCGGTAAGCCGGGTCCTCACCGAGCACACCCCAGAACGCGTCCCAGGCGTGGTCGAGCCCGCCGGAGGCGATCTGCCGCCGGAGGTACTCGACGTTGGGTGCCGCGTATTCGAGCAGCAGGATCTTCTCGCACCAGGGCAGCATCGCCAGGGCGGGATACATGTTGGCGCCGGCGCCCACGTCGACACCGCGCAACAGCGGGTCGGGCGGGACCCCTTCGAAACAGCGGCTGAAATGATCGCGCATCAACGCCACGATGAGCAGATCGACGGGGAGCGGGGTGCGGTAATTGTCACTGACATACGCCTCTGGATCGAACTTCGACCACGGTGCGTCGGCGTTGCGATCCATAGTCACCCTGCCGTTTCCATTCATCTTCCGACATGATCCAGTGCCGTTGCGATGTTCATGGACACCCGCAGAGAGAAACGGCACATGTTTGTTTGCACCGTAAAGCACGGCAACTCCCGTGCACAGCACGGAATACGCCAGTCCTGATCTGCCGGTCGCACGTCGGGCGCATCGTTGCACACCCGAACTCCCGCTTGCCTGGCGGGAGTTGGTGGCTCACTCTAGCCAGAAGGCGTCACCGGCCGCCACACAACTCAGTTTTCTCTATCGTGTGAAATCGCGGTCGCCAAGTTGACGTCTGATCCGTAGTGCCGACTGGGGGTGGCATGACCGCCGAACCGCTGGAGCGTTTCCTCGATCGTCCCGCACAGCTCAAGGAGCCGGAGAGAACCCTGCTCCCCCGGCTGCCGGACGCCACGCCGCTGATCCTCCGGACGGCACGAGGGGACGACCTGCCCGAACTGTGCCGCCTCGACAAGGAGGTCTTCCAGGAGGTCGCGTACCCGGAGTTCCTCCTGCGCCAGATGTACGACATGTACGCCGACCACCTGCTCGTACTGGACGACGGCACCGGCAGACTGCGCGGCTACGTCCTGGCCGGCACCACCCGCCTGGACCGCGGCAGTTGGATCCTCGGCCTGTGCGTCATCCAGGACCAGCGCAGGAACGGTCTGGGCCGGGAGCTGATGGTGGAGGTCCTGGACCGGCTGCGCGGGTGCGGCATCGAGCAGGTGCGCCTCACCGTGGAGCCCGCCAACCGCGCCGCGATCCTGCTCTACCGGGGTCTCGGCTTCGTTCCCGAGGAACCCGACGGCGGGCTGCGGCGGGACTACTTCGGCCCCGGCATGGACCGGCTGGTGCTCCGCCTGGACCTCACCCCGGCCGGCTGAGCGGGCGGCGGCCCGGCCCGGCCCGGCCCGTCGCTCAGGACGGTGTCCGGGCCGCCGCCGCCAGGAGCCGGGTCACGTCCTCGGAGCAGATCGTCAGGGCGGCGCCCACGGTGGCGAGGGCGTCGCGCTCGGCGGGGGTGTAGGGCCCGTCGGCGAGCGCGATCCGGGCGCCCTGCAGCAGGATCGCCTCGCGGCCCGCGGCGGCCAGGTGCGGGGCGAGCGGGTCGAGGGCCTCGTGCAGCTCTATGGCGAGGCCGGGACCGCAGGGCTCGCCGCAGATCCGGCCGGTGTCCGCGGCGAGCGCCACCACCAGGGCGTCGAGCTGCTCCTCGGTGCAGTCGTCGAACCCCGCCGCGCGCACCGCCGCGGCCGCCGCCTCCAGCGAGGCGCGGGAGCAGGTGGAGCCGGCGGCCAGCACCGCGAGCGCGACCGTGTGCACGGCGTCCCGGAGCATCGCGGAGAAACGCGTGGTGGTCGGGTGGTCCAGGACGTCCATGCCGAAGTGCCGGCGGCAGGCGGCGCACTCCACGGCCGGGCCGCACTCGCCGCGGGGCAGCACCGGCACCCCGAGCAGCGTGAAGCGGCGGCGGCCGGTGAGCCGCTGGTAGTTGCGGTCGCCCCCGCAGCCGGGGCAGAAGAACTCGCCGTCGCCGACCGGCGTCCAGGCGGTACGGGTGCCCAGGATGCGCGGCCGCCGGGCAGCTCGGCCGTTTCGTCCCCGTTCAGGCAGCACGTCGCACCTCCGTTACCGCGCGGCAACATCGCCGCGCCTCCGTGATGTTAGCCACACGCTCGTCGTGGAGTCAGTACCCCGGAAGAGACCTTTCCGTGACCTGCACACCCGAAGTGGCCGGTAAGCGACGGGGCCCCGTCGGCCGCTGGGCGGCAGACGGGGCCCCAAACCACCGATGCGGCTGGTCAGCGAGTCGCGCGGTTGACGGCGGAGACGACCGCCTTCAGCGAGGCACGCGTGGTGTTCGCGTCGATTCCGATCCCCCACAGCACCTTGTCGCCGATCGCGCACTCGATGTAGGAGGCGGCCTGCGCGGAGGCGCCCTCGCTCATCGTGTGCTCCTGGTAGTCCAGCAGGCGCACGTCGACGCCGACGGACTGCAGGGCCTCGAAGAAGGCCGAGATCGGGCCGTTGCCGGAGCCGGTCAGGACGGTGTCGGCGCCGTCGACGGTGGCCTCGACGGTGAGCGTGTCGACGCCGTCCCGGTCGGTCGTGGTCTGGCCGGCCTTGACCTGCACGCGCCCCCAGGGGTTCTCGGGGTTGGGCAGGTACTCGTCCTGGAAGACGTCCCAGATCGCCGTCGGCGTGATCTCGCCGCCCTCGGCGTCCGTCTTCGCCTGGATGATCCGGGAGAACTCGATCTGCATCCGGCGCGGCAGGTCCAGCTTGTGGTCGTTCTTCAGGACGTAGGCGACGCCGCCCTTGCCGGACTGCGAGTTGACCCGGATGACCGCCTCGTAGGAGCGGCCGACGTCCTTGGGGTCGATCGGCAGGTACGGAACGGCCCATTCGAGGTCGTCGACGGTGACGCCGCGGGCCTCGGCGTCGGCCTCCATCGCGTCGAAGCCCTTCTTGATGGCGTCCTGGTGGGAGCCGGAGAAGGACGTGTAGACCAGGTCGCCCACGTACGGGTGGCGCGGGTGGACCTCCATCTGGTTGCAGTACTCCCACGTACGGCGGACCTCGTCGATGCCGGAGAAGTCGATCTGCGGGTCGACGCCCTGGGAGAACAGGTTCATGCCCAGGGTGACCAGGTCGACGTTGCCGGTGCGCTCGCCCTGCCCGAACAGGCAGCCCTCGACGCGGTCGGCGCCGGCCATCACGGCCAGTTCGGCCGCCGCCACCGCCGTACCGCGGTCGTTGTGGGGGTGGACGGAGAGCACGACGTGCTCGCGGCGGGACAGGTGGCGGTGCATCCACTCGAAGCGGTCCGCGTGCGTGGAGGGCGTGGAGCGCTCCACGGTGGCGGGCAGGTTCAGGATGATCTCCCGGTCCGGGCCGGGCCGGTAGACGTCCATCACCGCCTCGCAGACCTCCAGCGCGAAGTCCAGCTCGGTGTCGGTGAAGATCTCCGGGCTGTACTGGTAGCCGAAGACGGTCTCGGGGCCCAGCAGCTTCTCGGCGTACTCCATCACCAGGCGGGTGCCGTCGACGGCGATCTGCTTGATGTCGTCCTTGGAGCCGCGGAAGACGACCCGGCGGAAGACCGGCGCGGTGGCGTTGTACAGGTGGACGGTGGCGCGCCGGGCGCCCCGCAGGGACTCCACCGTCCGCTCGATCAGGTCCTCACGGGCCTGGGTCAGTACGGAGATGGTGACGTCGTCCGGGATGGCGTCCGGGTCCTCGATGATCGAGCGGACGAAGTCGAAGTCGGTCTGGCCGGAGGCCGGGAAGCCGACCTCGATCTCCTTGTAGCCCATCTTGACCAGCAGGTCGAACATGGCGCGTTTGCGGGCGGGCGACATGGGGTCGATCAGCGCCTGGTTGCCGTCGCGCAGGTCGGTGGAGAGCCAGCGGGGGGCGGCGGTGATACGCCGGTCCGGCCAGGTGCGGTCGGGGATCTCGACCTGCTGGTAGCCGCGGTACTTGCCGGTCGGCATGGAACTGGGCTGCTGGCGATTGACCATGAGTGCGTGGGCTCCTCGTGATGTCCGCGGTGTCCGCGTGTGACGGAAGGACGGCCGACGGCGCAACACGAAGCTCCGCGGGGAGGGAGTCGGCCTCGACTACAGGCCCTCGCCGCGGCAGCTAAGGAGAAGCAGCCCGAAACGCATGGTGCTCCGCAGCCTAGCCGAGCCGTGCCGCCCACGCGGGGTCGTATCAGTATGCGGGACCGGGAGAGAAACCGGGACATAAAGTGCCGCATACCACTTCAGGGGGGCCGGGAGCCCGCGACACGCGCGCATTTCATCAATCATGGTGGCGACTAGTGACAGTCACGTCACACAGTGCGATGGTGCCGGACATGACCGACAACGGGGGCTTCACGCCCGTCTTCTGCACCATCATCCCGCCCCACGTCCTCGACCGGCTCGCCCAGGCCGACGACCCCGCGCTGGCCGGCCCGGCCCGCCGCACCCTCCAGCGCGACGCCTACGAGCGCACCCAGCGCCGGCTGACCACGGTGATCGGCGCCACCGCCGCCACCACGGCCGCCGCCTCCGGCGCCCCGCAGCGCACCGTCTACGACGCCGGGCACCGCACCTCCCTGCCGGGCCGGAAGGTGCGCGGCGAGGGCGCCGAACCCGGCCAGGACGCCACCGTCAACCGCGCCTACGCGGGCCTCGGCGCCACCTTCGAGCTGCTGCTCACGGCCTACGGACGGGACAGCATCGACGGCGCCGGGCTGCCGCTGGACGCGACCGTGCACTACGACGAGGAGTACAACAACGCCTTCTGGAACGGCGAGCAGATGGTCTTCGGCGACGGCGACGGCGAGATCTTCCTCGACTTCACCCTGCCCGTCGACGTCATCGGCCACGAACTCGTCCACGGCGTCACCCAGTACACGGCGAACCTGACCTACTTCGGCCAGCCCGGCGCCCTCAACGAGTCGGTGTCGGACGTCTTCGGCGCCCTCATCAAGCAGTACACGCTGCGGCAGAGCGCCACCGAGGCCGACTGGCTGATCGGCGCGGGCCTGCTCGCGCCGCGCGTCACCGGGGTCGCGCTGCGCTCGATGAAGGAGCCCGGCACGGCGTACGACGACGACGTCCTCGGCAAGGACCCGCAGCCCGCGACGATGGACGACTACGTCACCACCGGCCGCGACAACGGCGGCGTGCACATCAACTCGGGCATCCCCAACCACGCCTTCTACCTGCTGGCGACCGCCCTCGGCGGCCACGCCTGGGAGCGGGCCGGGCAGGTCTGGTACGACGCCCTGACCGGCGGCGAGCTGAAGCAGGACGCGCTGTTCACGGACTTCGCGAAGCTGACGGTGAAGGCCGCCCGGGAGCGGTACGGCGACGGCGAGGAACTGGACGCGGTGGGCAAGGCGTGGGAACAGGTCGGGGTGCGCACGGTGTAGTTCCGTACTAGACACGACCCATGCGGATTCAGGTGAGGCGTACAGGAGGCTTCGCGGGCATCGAACGCCACGCGGAGGTGGACACCGCGGACCGTCCGGACGCGCCGGAGTGGCACGCGCTGGCCGAGCGGGCCGTCGCGCAGGGCCGGGACACCCCGCCCCCCGGCGTACCGGACGGCTTCGGTTACGAGATCACCGTGGACGGCCGCACGGTGTACGCCGCCGACCCGCGGCTGACCGAGGAGCAGCGCGGCCTGATCTCCCGGGTGCTGAAGGAGGGAGCCTGAGCCCGGTGTGCGGCCCGCGCGACGGGCCGGCCGGGGCGGCGCCGGCCGGGCGGGTCCGCGACGCCGGCGAACGGCCGCCTGACCCGCCCTCCCCGGGGGTCAGAACCCCAGCCGCCGCAACTGCTTCGGGTCCCGCTGCCAGTCCTTGGCGACCTTGACGTGCAGGTCGAGGAAGACCGGCGTGCCGAGAAGAGCCTCGATCTGCTTGCGGGACTTGATGCCGACGTCCTTCAGCCGCTTTCCCTTGGGGCCGATGATGATCCCCTTCTGGCTGGGGCGCTCGATGAAGACGTTGGCGTGGATGTCGAGGAGCGGCTTGTCGGCGGGGCGGTCCTCGCGCGGCAGCATCTCCTCCACCACCACGGCGATGGAGTGCGGCAGCTCGTCGCGGACGCCCTCCAGCGCGGCCTCGCGGATCAGCTCGGCGACCATGACCTGCTCGGGCTCGTCGGTGAGGTCGCCCTCGGGGTAGAGGGCGGGTCCCTCCGGCATGAGCGGGACGAGCAGGTCGGCCACCAGGTCCACCTGCTGGTTCGCGGTGGCGGAGACCGGGACGATCTCGGCCCAGGCGATGCCCAGCTCCTGTCCGAGCTGGTCGATCGCGATGAGCTGCTCGGCGAGGGTGCGGCCGTCCACCAGGTCGGTCTTGGTGACGATGGCGACCTTCGGGGTCTTCTTGATCCCGGCCAGTTCCTTGGCGATGAACCGGTCGCCGGGCCCGAGCTTCTCGTTCGCGGGCAGGCAGAAGCCGATCACGTCGACCTCGGCCCAGGTGGTGCGCACCACGTCGTTCAGCCGCTCGCCGAGCAGGGTGCGCGGCTTGTGCAGGCCGGGGGTGTCGACCAGGATCAACTGGGCGCCCGGCCGGTGCACGATCCCCCGCACGGTGTGCCGGGTCGTCTGCGGGCGGTTGGAGGTGATCGCCACCTTCTGCCCTACCAGAGCGTTCGTGAGGGTGGACTTGCCCGCGTTGGGACGGCCCACGAAGCAGGCGAAGCCCGCCCGATGGGCTCCCGCTGCCTCAAGGGCGTGGGAGGTGCCCCCATCCTCGGACATTTCCGACGGCTCGGATGACTGACTGCGCACGCTCATGGCGCCCATTGTCCCTGATCCACAGACCGCCGCCGCACAGCACCGCAAACAGGCGCCCGAACGCGGCCGCGACCGGCGCTCCCGGGGGTCTTCAGCCGGCGGTGACCGTCGCCCGTACCGTCCCGTCCGGGGCCGCCACCAGCACCGGCGTGCGAGGACCGCCCAGGTCCCGCACGGCCGCCCGGTCCTCGTCCGTCGCGGTCTCCGCGCCGGTCACCACGGCCGCCGCCTCCAGGGAGGCCGCGCCGGAGGCCACCGCCATCGCCACCGCCGTGCGCAGCGCGCTGAGTTTCAGCGACGGGAGGTCGACGGTGCCGGCGACGTACGTCCGTCCGGTCTCGTCCCGCACGGCGGCCCCCTCGGCCACCTGGTTGCGGGCCCGGGCCGAACGGGCCAGGGTGACGATCTTGCGGTCCTCGGGATCGAGCGCGCTGCTGTCGGTCATGATCCGAGCATACGGAGCGCCACCGGGCGGCCGTGCTCCCGGGCCGCCGGCCGCGGGTGCGGGCGCGGGTGCGGGTACGGCGGGTGGGGTCAGGGGCGGTCGAGGCGGAGCCGGTCGGCGCGCGGCAGGCCGGCCACGACCAGGTCGTAGGAGTCCTCCACCAGCTCCCGGACCAGGGGGTCCGGGAGGGCGCCGGCCGCGGTCACGGTGTTCCAGTGCCGCTTGTTCATGTGCCAGCCGGGGACGATCAGCCCCTCGTGCTCGGCGCGCAGCCGCAGCGCGTCCTCGGGGTCGCACTTGAGGTTGACGGTGAGCGGGCGCGCGTCCAGGGCGGTGAGGGCGAACATCTTGCCCAGCACCTTGAAGACCGAGGTCCCGGGGTTGAACGGGAGGTCCTCCACGGCCGCGTTGAAGGACAGGCACAGGGCGCGCAGCGCGGCCGGGGTCACTCCGGCTTCTCCTCCTCGCCGGCGTCCTCGGGCCGGACCGGCTCGGCCAGTACGGTCACGACCTTGTTGCGGCGGCCCGCCGCGGCCTCCGCGGTCAGCCGCAGCGCACGGCCGTCGGGCAGGTCGACCACGGCCGACGCCTCGGCGATCGGCACCCGGCCCAGCGCCTTGGCCAGCAGTCCGCCGACGGTCTCCACGTCCTCGTCGTCGAACTCCTCCAGGCCGTACAGCTCGCCGAGGTCGCCGATGTCGAGGCGGGCGGTGACCCGGTAGCGGTCCTCGCCGAGGTCCTGGACCGGGGGGAGTTCGCGGTCGTACTCGTCGGTGATCTCGCCGACGATCTCCTCCAGGATGTCCTCGATGGTGACGATGCCGGCCGTGCCGCCGTACTCGTCGATGACGACGGCGACGTGGTTGCGTTCCTTCTGCATCTCGCGCAGCAGGTCGCCGGCGTTCTTGGTGTCGGGGACGAAGAAGGCCGGGCGCATCACCGTGGAGACCAGGTCGCTCTCGGCGTCGCGGCTGATGTGCGTGCGCCGGGCCAGGTCCTTCAGGTACACGATGCCGACGATGTCGTCCTCGCTGTCGCCGGTGACCGGGATGCGGGAGAAACCGGAGCGCAGGGCGAGGGTGAGGGCCTGCCGGATGGTCTTGTACCGCTCGATGACGACGAGGTCGGTGCGCGGCACCATCACCTCTCGCACCAGGGTGTCGCCCAGTTCGAACACCGAGTGCACCATGCGGCGCTCCTCGGCCTCGATCAGCGACTCCTTCTCGGCGAGGTCGACCAGCGCGCGCAGTTCGGCCTCGGAGGCGAAGGGGCCGCGGCGGAAGCCCTTGCCGGGGGTGAGCGCGTTGCCGATGAGGATCAGCAGCGGCGGGATCGGGCCCATGATCCGGGCCAGCGGCACCAGGACGTACGCCGCCGCGGTCGCCGTGTTCAGCGGGTGCTGGCGGCCGATGGTGCGCGGGGAGACCCCGACGGCGACATAGCTGACCAGCACCATCACGGCGATGGCGATCAGCAGCGCCTCGGTGGTGTGCGCGAACTGGCTGAGGCAGCCGTAGGTGACCAGGGCGGCGGCGGCCATCTCGCAGGCGACCCGGACCAGCAGCGCCACGTTGAGGTAGCGGGTCGGGTCGGCGGCGACCTTGGCGAGTTTGGCGCTGCCGCGCCGCCCGGAGCGGACTGCCTCCTCGGCGCGGAAGCTGGAGACGCGGGCGAGCCCGGCCTCCGCGCAGGCGGCGAGCCAGGCGACGACGATCAGGGCGACGGCGCCCGCGACGAGCGGGAGGCTCATGAGACGGTCGGGGCGGGGGACGGGCCGGTGATGCCCTTCTCCGCGCGCCAGCCGTCCACGATGGCGGCCTGCAGACCGAACATCTCGGCCTTCTCGTCCGGCTCCTCGTGGTCGTAGCCGAGCAGGTGCAGCACCCCGTGGACGGTGAGCAGTTGCAGCTCCTCGTCCATGGTGTGCCCCGTCTCCGCCTCGGCGCCCTGCTTCTCGGCGACCTCGGGACAGAGCACGATGTCGCCGAGCAGTCCCTGCGGCGGCTCGTCGTCGTCCTTGGCCGGCGGGCGCAGCTCGTCCATGGGGAAGGACATGACGTCCGTCGGACCGGGCAGGTCCATCCACTGGATGTGGAGCTGCTCCATGGCGGCGGCGTCCACGACGATCACCGACAGCTCGGAGAGCGGGTGGATACGCATCCGCGTGAGCGCGTAGCGGGCGATGTCGAGGACCGCCTGCTCGTCCACCTCGGTGCCGGACTCGTTGTTGACGTCGATCGACATGGTCTTGCTGGTCTACTTCCCCTTGGAACGCCTGGCGCCGGACGGACCGCCCGGTGCCGGGTGCCCGCCGTTGTCGGTTCCGTGCGTGCTGTCGTACTTCTCGTAGGCGTCGACGATACGGCCCACCAGCCGGTGCCGGACGACGTCCTGGGACGACAGCCGGGAGAAGTGCACGTCCTCGACGCCCTCCAGGATCTCCTGGACCTGCCGCAGCCCGGACTTGGTGCCGCCGGGCAGGTCGACCTGGGTCACGTCACCCGTGATCACGATCTTCGACTCGAAGCCGAGGCGGGTGAGGAACATCTTCATCTGCTCGGCGCTGGTGTTCTGCGCCTCGTCCAGGATGATGAAGGCGTCGTTGAGCGTCCGTCCGCGCATGTAGGCGAGCGGCGCGACCTCGATCGTGCCGGCCGCCATCAGGCGGGGGATGGAGTCCGGGTCGATCATGTCGTGCAGGGCGTCGTAGAGCGGGCGCAGGTAGGGGTCGATCTTCTCGTAGAGGGTGCCGGGCAGGAAGCCCAGGCGCTCGCCGGCCTCGACGGCCGGGCGGGTCAGGATGATGCGGTTGACCTGCTTGGACTGCAGGGCCTGCACCGCCTTGGCCATCGCCAGGTACGTCTTTCCGGTGCCGGCGGGGCCGATGCCGAAGACGATGGTGTGGGTGTCGATGGCGTCGACGTACCGCTTCTGGTTGAGGGTCTTGGGGCGGATGGTGCGGCCGCGCGAGGACAGGATGTACTGCGTGAGAACCTCGGCCGGGGTCTCCTGGCCGTCGCTCTCCCCGTTCTCGCTCGCCTTGAGCATGGCGATCGAGCGTTCCACTGCGTCCTCCGTCATCGGCTGCCCGGTGCGCAGCACCAGCATCATCTGGTCGAACACGCGCTGGATGAGGGCGACTTCGGCCCGCTCACCCTTGGCGCTGATCTGATTGCCCCGGACGTGGATGTCGGCCGCCGGGAAGGCCCCTTCGATCACGCGCAGCAGAGCGTCTCCGGACCCCAGGACGGTCACCATGGGGTGCTGGGCGGGGACGGTGAACTCTGCTCTCGCCTGCCCCTGTGCGGGGGTGTGAGCTGTGGGTGTCTGAGTCATGGGCCGGCGCTGAAGGCCTGCGGTTCCTCCTCGTCACGGCCGCGTAGCTGAGGGCGGCCTCGCGTCTTCAAGAGTACGCCGGGGGACTGACAAGACCGTAGGACTTTTCGCCGACCGCGTGCGGACCGCTCGCACGCCGCTCCGCGCGCTCACTGCGGTTCGCGGAAACCGATGGTGGGCACGGCTCGCCGCAGCGGCCACGGGCGGTCCGTCTCGTCGGGGAGCAGGTCGGCGAGGAAGGCGTAGCGGCGCAGGGCGGCGGGTTCCTGGCCGGTGAGCGAGCGGACCTCGCGCCACCAGGCGGCCACCTCGGACCAGCCGGGCGCCGACAGGGAGCCGCCGAACTCCTGGACGGAGAGGGCGGCGGTCAGGCCGGCGAAGGCCAGGCGGTCGGCGAGCGGCCAGCCGGCCAGGGTGCCGGTGACGAAACCGGCGACGAAGACGTCCCCGGCGCCGGTCGGGTCCAGGGCCTCCACCTCGATCGCCGGGACCTCGGCGGTCTCCCCGGTGCGCCGGTCGACGGCGTAGGCGCCGTCCGCGCCGAGGGTGACGACGGCGAGCGGGACGTGGCCGGTGAGGGCGTGGGCGGCGGCGCGCGGGCAGTCGGTGCCGGTGTAGCGCATCGCCTCCTCGGCGTTGGGCAGGAACGCCTCGCAGTGCGCGAGGTCGGGCAGGCCGGTGAGGTCCCAGGCGCCGGTGTCGTCCCAGCCGACGTCGGCGAAGACCCGGGTGCCGGCCGCGGCGGCCCGGGCGATCCAGGGGTCGCGGGCGCCGGGGGTGAGCGAGGCGACGGCGGCGCGGGCGCGGGGCGGGTACCGGGGGCCGGGTTCCTCCGGGGGCGCCTCGTGGCCGTGCGAGACCATCGTGCGCTCGCCCTCGTACGCCATGGAGACGGTGACCGGCGAGTGCCAGCCGGGCACGGTCCGGGAGGGGGTCAGGTCGATGCCCTCGCCCCGGGCGAGGGCGTCCCGGCAGTAGTCGCCGTAGTGGTCGTCGCCGAAGGCGGCGGCCAGGGAGGTGCGCAGGCCGAGGCGGGCGAGCGCGGTCGCCATGTTGGCCACGCCGCCCGGGCTCGACCCCATGCCGCGGGCCCAGGACTCGGTGCCGCGCACCGGGGCGGAGTCGAGCCCGGTGAAGACGATGTCGAGGAAGACCGGGCCGGTGAGGTACACGTCCCAGGGCGGGTCGTCCGGGGCGCGCAGGGCGGCCAGCGGGTCGGCCGGCGGGCGGCGGCGCGCTCGCTCGGCCGGGGCGGACGCGAAGGAGACGTCGGGCGGGGTGGCGTCGGCGGCCTCACGGGCGGAGGCGACGGGCGCCTCGGACACCTGGGCGGCGGCGGAGACGGTGAACGCGGGCACGGTGCGCTCCCTGACACGGTCTGGCATGCGGTCGGGCATGGTGCGGATCAAGTCGGTGCGGATCAAGTCGGTGCGGATCAAGTCAGTGTGCACCACACCACCGACAGGCCGTCCGTACTCGGGCCTGGTGCCGGGCCGGGTGCGCCGGTCCGGTCGCGGGTGGCGCGATTCATTACCCGGCATCCGGTACCTAAAACTACATAATGATCGATATCTGATCATTTTCTGATCGCTTCCTTTCGCACGCCCTGGGAACGCCCGTGTTCGCCCGCACCACCCCCTGGCCCCTCGTCGCGCTTTTCACGGCCGGGTACCTCGCTCCGTATCTGCTGCCCACCACCGTCGGCAGACTCGACTCCGGACTGCCGCTGACCGCCACGCAGGCCGGCGCCGTCGGCAGCGCGCTGCTGCTGGCCTCCGCCACGGCCGGCTTCCTGCTCGCCTCCCGGGTGGAGCGGTTCGGAGCCCGGAGCCTGGCCCGGCTGGGGCTCGTGCTGGCCGCCGCCGGTTACGGCGCCGCCGCACTCGGCTCCGCCGTCCCCGCCGTCCTGGCCGGCGCCGTCGTCGGCGGCCTCGGGTCGGGTGCGGCGACGACGGTCGCCGCGACCCGGATCGCCGCCGAGCGGGACCCGCACCGGGCCTCCACGCTGGGGCTGCTGACCGTGTCGGCACTGGCCGCGGCGGTGTATCTGACCGTCCCGCACCTCGGTTCCGGCCACGGGCTGCCGCTGGCCGCCGTCGCGCTGACCTCGGTCGCCGCGTGGCCCGCCACCTGCCGTCTGCCCGGCCCGGCACCCGCCCCGGCGGCCGGACCCGTGCGGGCCCCGCTCCCGCACCGCCGGTCCGGCCTGGTGCTGGCCGCCACGATGGTCTGCTGGTCGCTCGCGCAGAACTGCCTGTGGGGCGTGAGCGGCCGGATCGGGCTGGAGCAGGCGCACCTCGGCGAGGCCGCCCTCGGCGTGGTCTTCGCCGCCGCGCTCGGCGCCGGTCTGGTCGGCGTGGTCACCGCCGGGGCGCTCGGCGCCCGGTTCGGACGCGCGGTGCCCATCGGCGGCGGGACGGTACTGATCGCCGGGTGCGTCGCGCTCACCGCCTCCGCGTCCGGGCCGGCGGCCTTCACCGCCGGGGAGATCGCCTGGAACACGCTGTACCCGGTGGTGCTGTCGTACCTGATCGGGCTGGCCGTCTCGCTCGACCCGCGCGGCCGGTGGGCGGCGCTGGCCGGCTCGGCGTCCTCGCTGGGGACGGCGGCGGGGCCGCTGACCGGCAGTCTGCTGTCGGCCGGGGCCGGGTTCACGGGCATGGGCCTGGTGCTCGGCGCCGTCCTGCTGGTGATCACCGTGCCGATGACGGCGGTGGCCCTGCACACCGGCGGACGTGCCCCGCTGCCCGGCGCCGGCCGCCGCCGGGGCGCCCACCCGGCCGCCCTGGTCACCGCCGCCACCGCCACCACCGGCGCCACCACCGGCACGCCCGGCGGGGCGCGGCCCGAGGCAGGCACCATGGAGCAGCCGGTCGTGAAGATACCCATGGAGGCGTTCGCCGCCTCCGTCCAAGGCGCCTACGACACGGCCGGACCCCGGCAGGCCGCGGGGGCTTCCGGGCCCGGAACGGGCTGAGCGGGGCAGATCGGCGGGGCGGGACCCCGCGAAGGGGCGGGACCGCGCGAAGGGGCGGGACCGCGCGAAGGGGCGGGGCTGTGTGAAGGGGCGGGGCTATACGAAGGCGTACGCCTCGACCTCCGCGAGGTACCGGGTCCGCCGCTCCTCGTCGTCCTCCAGGAAGGCGGCGAGGAAGGAGTTGCGGGCCAGTTGCCGCAGCTTCTCCCGGTCCAGGCCGAGCGCCTCGCGCACGGCGTCGAAGTTGTCGCCCGCGTAGCCGCCGAAGTAGGCGGGGTCGTCGGAGTTGACCGTGCACATCAGACCGGCGTCCAGCAGGGCCGGCAGCGGGTGGTCGGCGAGGGTGTCGACCGTGCGCAGCCGGACGTTGGAGAGCGGGCACAGGGTCAGCGGGACCCGCTCCCGCACCAGCCGCTCCACCAGCGCCGGGTCCTCCGCACAGCGCAGCCCGTGGTCTATCCGCTCCACGCCGAGGACGTCCAGCGCCTCGGTGATGTACTCCGGCGGGCCCTCCTCACCGGCGTGCGCCACCCGGCGCAGCCCGAGCGCGGCGGCGGCCTCGTACACCTCGCGGAACTTCACCGGCGGGTGCCCGACCTCGGCGGAGTCCAGGCCGACACCGGTGATCCGGTCCAGGTAGGGCCCGGCGGCCGCCAGGGTCTCCATGGCCGACGCGGCGGACTCGTCCCGCAGGAAGCACATGATCAGCCGGGTGGAGACGCCGTGCCTCTCCTCGGCCCGGCCCAGCGCCGCCCAGAGCCCCTCGACGACCGTCCCCATGGCGACGCCCCGGGCCAGGTGCGCCTGCGGGTCGAAGAAGATCTCCGCGTGCCGCACCCCCTGCGCGGCGGCGCGGGCCAGGTAGGCGTCGGCGAGGTCGGCGAAGTCGCGCTCGGTGCGCAGCACGGCCATCAGCTCGTAGTACAGGTTCAGGAAGGACTGGAGATCGGCGAACCGGTACGCCTCGCGCAGCGCGTCGGTGTCGGCGTGGGGCAGCACGACCCCGTTGCGCGCGGCCAGCTCGAAAGCCAGCTCGGGCTCCAGGGTGCCTTCGATGTGCAGGTGCAGTTCGGCTTTGGGCAGGGGCATCAGAGAATGGTACGGCGATTTCACCGACGTTTCGGAACCGGGACTCTGAGTAGGTCTCGGGCTACGGTCAGCTCACCCTGGTAGCCCGCCGCCCGTGCCTGGCGCTCGAACTCCGCCGGGTCCGGGTAGCGCTGGCTGAAGTGGGTGAGGACGAGGTGGCGCACGCCCGCGTCCCGGGCGACCCGCGCCGCCTGCCCGGCCGTCAGATGCCCGTGCTCCACCGCCAGCGACTCGTCCTCGTCGAGGAAGGTGGCCTCGATGACCAGCAGGTCGCAGCCGTCGGCGAGGACGTGGACGCCGTCGCAGAGCCGGGTGTCCATGACGAACGCGAACCGCTGGCCCCGGCGGACCTCGCTGACCTCGTCCAGCGGGACACCGCCGAGCGAGCCCTCGCGCTGGATGCGGCCCACGTCCGGGCCCGCGATGCCGTGCGCCGCGAGCCGGTCGGGAAGCATGCGGCGGCCGTCGGGCTCGGTGAGCCGGTAGCCGTAGGACTCCACCGGGTGGGAGAGCAGACGCGCGTCGAGGGTGTAGCCCGGGGTGCGGGCGAGGTCGCCGTCCGTGTCGACCGGCGCCTCGGTGATGCCGACCGTCTCGCGGTAGGCGGTGGCGTACCGCAGGCGGTCGAAGAAGCGCTGCCCGGAGCGCGGGAAGTGGGCGGTGACGGGGTGCGGCACGCGGTCGAGGTTGACGCGCTGGATCACCCC
Source organism: Streptomyces ziwulingensis (assembly GCF_039542605.1). Lineage (NCBI taxonomy): Bacteria > Bacillati > Actinomycetota > Actinomycetes > Kitasatosporales > Streptomycetaceae > Streptomyces > Streptomyces ziwulingensis. The sequence continues at coordinate 192,218 of NZ_BAABIG010000026.1, read as the reverse complement.
GGCGAGGCCGAGGCTGTGGTCGCCGTGGAAGTGGGTGACGCAGATCCGGTTCAGGTCGTGGGCGGCGACCCCGGCGCGCAGCATCTGGCGCTGGGTGCCCTCGCCGGGGTCGAACAGGATGCCCTCGCCGTCCCAGCGCAGCAGATAGCCGTTGTGGTTGCGGTGCCGGGTCGGGACCTGGCTGGCGGTGCCGAGGACCACCAGTTCACGGGCGGACACCGGTCAGCCGGGGGGCCACTGCAGGCCGCGTCCGCCGAGGACGTGGGCGTGGGTGTGCCAGACGGTCTGCCCGGCGCCGGCGCCGGTGTTGAAGATGGTGCGGTAGCTCTCCAGTCCCTCCGCCTCGGCGACGGCCTGGGTCTCGCGCAGCACGTCGGCGGCGAGCGCCGGGTCGGCGGCGGCGAGGGCGGCGGCGTCCCGGTGGTGCGCCTTCGGGATCACCAGGACATGGGTGGGCGCCTGCGGGTTGATGTCGCGGAACGCGACGGTCGTCTCGGTCTCACGGACGATCGTCGCCGGGATCCGACCCGCGACGATCTTGCAGAACAGGCAGTCGTCCTGCGGTTCCCCGGCCATGGGGCCCTCCTCGCACTGGAACACCGGTGATCTTCTCCCGCGCATCGTAGCGACCGGGTGTGCCGGTCGATCGTCGGCGGACGGGTCGGTCGGTCGTCGGCGGACGGTCAGCCGGTCGTCGGCAGATCCGGCGGGGTCTTGGCGGGTGCCGTCTCCAGCGCCTCCAGGGCCAGCCTGATCGCCTCGTCCAACTGCGGGTCGCGGCCGGCCGCGTGGTCCTGGGGGCGCTGCTCCACCTCCACGTCCGGGTCGACGCCGTGGTTCTCCACGCCCCACCCGTATCCCTCCAGCCAGAAGGCGTACTTGGGCTGGGTGACGAGGGTGCCGTCGACCAGGCGGTAGCGGGAGTCGATGCCGATCACGCCGCCCCAGGTGCGGGTGCCGACCACCGGGCCGAGGCCGAGCGCCTTGATCGCGGCGTTGACGATGTCGCCGTCGGAGCCGGAGAACTCGTTGGCGACGGCGACCACCGGTCCCCGGGGCGCGTCCTGCGGGTAACTGGTGGGGCGCATGCCGCGCGGCAGGTCCCAGCCGACGATCCGGCGGGCCAGCTTCTCCACCACGAGCTGCGAGGTGTGGCCGCCGCGGTTCTCGCGGACGTCGACGACCAGGCCCTCCCGGGCGACCTCGATCCGCAGGTCGCGGTGGATCTGCGCCCAGCCGGGCGCCTGCATGTCGGGGACGTGCAGGTAGCCGAGCCGGCCCGCCGACCTCTCGTGCACGTAGCCGCGCCGGCCGGCCACCCAGGCGTGGTAGCGCAGCGGCTCCTCGTCGGCGACGGGGACGACGACGGCGTGCCGCGCCTCGCCGCCGCCGGAGGGCAGGACGGTCAGCTCGACCGGCTTGCCCGCGGTGCCGACGAGCAGCGGACCGGGTCCGGCGACCGGGTCGACGGGCCGGCCGGCGACGGCGACGATCGCGTCCCCGGCGCGGATCGCGACGCCGGGGGCGGCGAGCGGGGAGCGGGCGTCCGGGTCGGAGGTCTCCGAGGGCAGCACCCGGTCCACGCGCCAGCGGCCGTCCTCGTGCCGGGAGAGGTCGGCGCCGAGCAGGCCCTGCCGGGCGCCGTCGCCGTGGCCGCCGCGCGGGACGACGTAGGCGTGCGAGGTGCCCAGTTCGCCCTGGACCTCCCAGAGCAGGTCGACCAGGTCGTCGTGGGTGGCGACGCGGTCCAGGACGGGCCGGTAGCGGTCCAGGACGGCGTCCCAGTCGACGCCGTTCATGTCGGGCCGCCAGAAGTGGTCGCGCATGACGCGGCCGGTCTCCTCGTACATCTGCCGCCACTCGGCCGCCGGTTCGACGTTCTGCCGGATCCGGGAGAGGTCGACGGTGACGTTGGTGTCGCTGTCCTCGTCGGTGGAGGCCCGCCGGTCGCTGGGGACGACCTTGAGGCGCCCGTCGGTCCAGAGCAGCACCCGCTTGCCGTCGCCGCTGACCGCGAACCGGTCGGCGTCGGCCGCCAGGTGCTCGACGCGCTGCTGGGCGAGGTCGTAGCGCTCCAGCTCGGTCTTGGGGTCCGGGTCGTCCGGGGTGGCCCGGGAGGCACCGAGCACCCCGGCGACCGGGTGGCGCAGCCACAGCACGCCGTCCTTGGCCGCGCGCAGGTGGGAGTAGCGGGCGGCCTCCACCGGGAAGGGCACGATCCGGTCGGCCAGCCCTTCGAGGTCGATCCGGGTGGTGGCGGCGGACTCGCCGTCGGGGGTCTCCTCCCGGTCGGGCGCCTCGAAGGGGCGGCCGTGGCGCTGCGGGCCGAACGGGGAGGGCGTGGTCGCGGCCAGCGTGATCAGGTGCGGGCGGGTGCCCTCGACGAAGCCCAGGTCGAAGACGTGCTCGTCGTAGACCGGGTCGAAGGAGCGGGCCGAGAGGAACGCCAGGTGCTTGCCGTCGAGGGTGAAGGCGGGGGCGTAGTCCTGGAAGCGCAGCGGGGTCGCCTCGGTGACCGAGAGGTCGGTGGTGTGGGCCAGCTTGAGCTGGGAGAGCGGGCGGGGGCCGGGGTGCGACCAGGCGAGCCAGGTGGAGTCGGGGGAGAAGACCAGCCCGGAGACGTCGCCGTCCTCGCTGCGGTCGATCTCCCGGACCTCACCGGTGGCGCGTTCCACCAGCAGGACGCGGCCGTCGTGGGAGGCGACCGCGGCGCGGCTGCCGTCGGGGGCCATGGCCAGGCCCAGTACCCGGCCGAGCCGCCCGGCCGCCAGGCGGCGCGGGGTGGCGCCGGGCAGCGAGCCGGTGGCGGGCGCGAACTCCAGGGCGTCCTCGCCCTCGGCGTCGGTCACCCACACCACCCAGCCCTCGCCGTCGGCGCGGAAGGTGCGCGGCAGCCGGGCCCGTATCCCCGGCTCGACGGCCAGCGCGCGGGCGGGCCCGGAGCGGTGGGTGACCCAGTGCACGCCGCCGCGCACGGCGACGGCGCTGCCCCGGGCGGTGTGGTCGGGGGCGGCGGAGCCGAACCAGCGGGAGGTGTTCACCGGATACGGCTGGAGGTCGGTCCGGGCTCCGCCGAGCCGCACGTCGAGCCGTCGCGGTTCGGCTCCGTCGAGGTCGTCGAGGAGCCACAGCTCGCCGGCGCTGGAGTAGACGATCCGGGTGCCGTCGGTGGCGGCCTGCCGGGCGTAGAAGCCGTCGAGGGGGGTGTGGCGGCGCAGGTCGGAGCCGTCGCCGAGGGAGGAGTACACGGCGCCCGTGTCCTCGTGGTCGGAGAGGAACGCGATCCGCTCCCCCACCCAGAACGGGTACTCGATGTTCCCGTCGAGGTCCTGGTGGAGCCGGACGAACTCGCCCCCGCCCTCGGGGTCGATCCACAGCTTGCCCGCCGTGCCGCCCCGGTACCGCTTCCACCAGGCGGCCTCGCGGCCCATCGGGGCGGAGAGCAGCACGGTGGACGGGCCGAAGGCGACGTCGCCGACGGGACCGTAGGGCAGGGTCTCGGCCGGGCCGCCGTCCAGCGGGACCGCGCGGGCCCAACTGCGGCGCAGGCTGGCCTGGCCGTGGGTGGTGAGGGCCAGCACCCGGCCGTCCGGGGTCCAGCCGCGCACCTGGGTGCGGTGACTCCCCCAGTGCGTCAGGCGCCGGGCCGGGCCGCCGTCGACCGGGGCGACGTGCACCTCGGGGGCGCCGTCGCGGGTGGAGGTCCAGGCGACGGTGGTGCCGTCCGGCGACAGGCGCGGGTGGGTCACGGGGGTGTTGTCGGCGCTGACCCGCCAGGCCCGCCCGCCGTCGAGGGGCGCGACCCACACGTCGTCCTCGGCGGTGAAGGCGGCCAACTCGCCGTGCAGGTGCGGGAACCGGAGGTAGGCAGAGGCTGCGGGCTGTGTCACCCCCTCAGCCTATGCAGGGCCGGGCGGGGCGGACAGGGGTTTGGATCACTTGCCCTCGGGCCAGCAGTCGGGCCGGGTCTGGCAGTAGACGGTCCTGGTGACCGTCACGGTGACGGTGGGTCCGGCCCCGTTCCCCGTGGGCCCGTTCGCCGTGGGGGCGTTGCCGGCCGGGGAGGGGGTGGCGTCGCAGTTCCCCAGGCCGTTCACACGGAAGCGTTCCTTGCCGTCGACCTTCACGGTGAGTTCGCCGCGTACGCAGGCGCCCTCCACGACGCGGGTGATCCGGCCGTCGACGGTGATGTCCCGCCCGTCGGCCGTCTCGCCCTCGCAGTCGACCGACGCCACGGTCTCCTCGCTCGCCGACGGGCTCGCACTGCGGTCGCCGCCGTCGTCGTCGTAGGACGCGGTGCAGGTGAGCCAGCGGACGTCCGTCTGCTGCCGCTCCAGTTCGCGGGTCACCGTCTGGTCGGTGGTGAGCGCCACCGTCGCGGTGTTGAGCCCGCCGGGCTCGCAGGCCGCGGCGGAACCGGCCGCGACGGCCACCAGCCCGGCCGCCAGCGCCCCGCGCCGCATCCGTCCACTCCGCAGGCTCCGCCTCCATGGCCCCATGACAGGCAGCCTCCCACCGCGCCGGGCGGGAGGGGAAGAGCGCGTACGGTCGTACGCCGGGCGGTCAGCCCCAGCGGCCCGTGCGCCCCAGCAGCAGGGCGGTCGCCGCGAGCCCGGCGGTGGAGGTGCGCAGCACGGTCGGGCCGAGGACGTACGGCCGGGCCCCGGCCCGCGCGAACGCGGCGAGTTCCTCCGGAGAGACGCCGCCCTCGGGGCCGACGACGAGCACGATGCGGCCGGTGGCGGGGAGTTCGGCGGCGGCCAGCGGGGTGTCGCCGCTCTCGTGGAGTACGGCGGCGAAGTCGGCCTCGGCGAGCAGCGCGGCGACCTGCCTGGTCGTCGCGGCGTCGGCGACCTCGGGGAAGCGGACCCGGCGGGACTGCTTGCCGGCCTCCCGGGCCGTGGCCCGCCACTTGGCCAGCGCCTTCAGGCCGCGCTCGCCCTGCCACCGCGTGATGCAGCGGGACGCCGCCCACGGCACGATCGCGTCCACGCCGACCTCGGTCATCGTCTCCACGGCGAGTTCGCCCCGGTCGCCCTTGGGGAGCGCCTGGACGACGGTGATACGGGGCTCGGGCCCGGGTTCCTCGCAGACGCTCTCCAGGTCCGTGACGACCAGGCGGTCCTTGCCCTCGGCGGCCTCGACGACGCCCTCGGCCCAGTGGCCGCGCCCGTCGGTGAGGACGACGTCCTCGCCGGGCCGCAGCCGCTTCACGGAGACGGCGTGCCGTCCCTCGGGGCCGTCCAGGACGTACCGGCCGCCGGGCAGGTCGGCGGGGCCGAGGGAGCCGACCACGAACACCGGCGCGGTCATCGGCCCGCACCTCCCGTCGCGTAGTCGGCCAACGCGCCTCCGGCGGCGGCGAGTTCGGCGACCAGTACCTCCACGAGCTGTCCGGCGGGCAGTTCGCGGGCCAGCCGGTGCCCCTGGCCCGCCCAGAGCGCCATGCCCTGCGGGTCGCCGGCCTGCGCCGCGGCCTTGCGCAGCGGCGCGGTGAGGTGGTGGACGTCCGGGTAGGCCGAGGGCGCGTACGGGCCGTGCTCGCGCAGGAAGCGGTTGAGCAGGCCGCGGGCCGGGCGGCCGGAGAAGGCGCGGGTCAGTTCGGTGCGGACGTGCAGCGGGTTGGTCAGCGCCGCCTTGTGCAGGGCGTGCGCGCCGGACTCGGCGGTGGGCAGGAAGGCGGTGCCGAGCTGGGCCGCGCTCGCGCCGGCCGCGAGGACCGCGGCGATCTGGCCGCCGCGCATCAGGCCGCCGGCCGCGATCACCGGCAGGGCGACCGCCTCGCGGACCTGGGCGAGCAGCGAGAGCAGTCCTATTCCGGCGCCGTCCCGCTCGGGGAGGTCGCGGTGGGTGCCCTGGTGGCCGCCGGCCTCCACGCCCTGCGCGATCACCGCGTCGGCGCCGCCCTGTTCGACGGCGCGGGCCTCCTCGGCGGTGGTGGCGGTGACCCAGACGAAGGTGCCGGCGCGGTGCAGGGCGTCGACCACCTCGCGGCCCGGCACACCGAAGTGGAAGGAGACCACCGGCACGGGGTTCTCCCGCAGCACGGCGAGTTTGGCCTCGAAGCCGTCGTCGCGGCCGCTGTCGGCGTCGCCCAGCTCCGTCTCGTACCAGGCGGCCTCGCCGGCCAACTGGTGGGCGTAGACGTCGATGGCCGCCGGGTCGGCGGTCTCCGGCTGCGGGAGGAAGAGGTTGACCCCGAAGGGGCGGGCCGTCAGGCTCCGCAGTTGCTTGATCTCCTGGTACATCCCGTCGGCCGTCTTGTACCCGGCGGCCAGGAAACCGAGACCGCCCGCGTCGCAGACGGCGGCGGCGAGCCGCGGCACGGAGACGCCGCCCGCCATGGGTGCCTGCACGATCGGATACGGGCAGAGATCGGTCAGCAGGGAGGACATGAGCGCATGTTGTCACGTCCTTCGGACAAGTCCGAATCGGGCGGACGGAGCCTCACGGGCCTGGCCCCGCCGCCCGGATCACCGGCCGTTGAACGCGTCCTTCAGCCGGGAGAACAGCCCCTGCTGCCCCGGCTGAAAGGTGCCCAGGGGGCGTTCCTCCCCGCGGAGCAGGGCGAGTTCGCGCAGCAGGCGTTCCTGTTCGGCGTCGAGCTTGCCCGGGGTCTGGACCTCGACGTGGACGATGAGGTCGCCCCGGCCGCCGCCGCGCAGGTGGGTGATGCCCCGGCCGTGCAGCGGGATCGACTGGCCGGACTGGGTGCCCGGACGGATGTCGACCTCCTCCATGCCGTCGAGGGTCTCCAGCGGCACCTTGGTGCCGAGGGCCGCCGCCGTCATCGGGAGGGTGACCGTGCAGTGCAGGTCGTCGCCGCGGCGCTGGAAGGTGGAGTGCGGCAGCTCGTGGATCTCGACGTAGAGGTCGCCGGCCGGACCGCCGCCGGGGCCGACCTCGCCCTCGCCGGCGAGCTGGATGCGGGTGCCGTTGTCGACACCGGCCGGGATCTTCACCGTCAGCGTGCGGCGGGAGCGGATCCGGCCGTCACCGGCGCACTCCGGGCACGGGGTCGGCACGACCGTGCCGAAGCCCTGGCACTGGGGGCACGGCCGCGAGGTCATGACCTGGCCCAGGAAGGACCGGGTGACCTGCGAGACCTCACCGCGGCCGCGGCACATGTCACAGGTCTGCGCGGAGGTGCCGGGGGCCGCGCCCTCGCCGTTGCAGGTGTTGCAGACGACCGCGGTGTCGACCTGGATGTCCTTGGTCGTACCGAAGGCGGCCTCGTCCAGCTCCACCTCGATACGGATCATCGCGTCCTGGCCGCGCCGGGTGCGCGAGCGGGGCCCGCGCTGCGACGCCGTACCGAAGAACGCGTCCATGATGTCCGAGAAGTTCCCGAAGCCGCCCGCGGCGCCGAAACCGCCGGCCCCGCCGCCCGACTGGGAGAGCGGGTCGCCGCCGAGGTCGTAGACCTGCTTCTTCTGCGGGTCCGACAACACCTCGTAAGCGGCGTTGATCTCCTTGAACCGCTCCTGGGTCTTCGGATCGGGGTTGACGTCCGGGTGCAGCTCGCGTGCGAGCCGCCGGAAGGCCTTCTTGATCTCTTCCTGCGACGCGTCGCGGCGCACGCCGAGAACGGCGTAGTAGTCCGTGGCCACTTAAGACTCCGCCAGGATCTGTCCGACGTACCGTGCCACTGCGCGTACCGCTCCCATCGTTCCCGGGTAGTCCATGCGGGTCGGTCCGACCACGCCGAGCTTGGCAACCGCCTCGCCGCCCGAACCGTAGCCCACCGACACGACGGACGTGGAGTTGAGTCCCTCATGGGCGTTCTCATGACCGATTCGCACGGTCACGCCCGCGTCTTTCGCCTCGCCGAGCAGCTTGAGGAGCACGACCTGCTCCTCCAATGCCTCCAGCACCGGTCTGATCACCAGCGGGAAGTCGTGGCCGAACCGGGTCAGGTTGGAGGTGCCGCCGATCATCAGCCGCTCCTCGTTCTCCTCGACCAGGGTCTCCAGCAGGGTGGAGAGGACCGTCGAGACCGTACCCCGGTCCTCCGCCTCGAATGCCTCCGGGAGGTCCTCGACGAGCGGCGGCACGTCGGTGAACCGGCGGCCCGCGACCCGGCTGTTGAGCCGCGCCCGCAGGTCCGCCAGGGACATCTCGCCGAACGGCGCCGGGCAGTCCACCATGCGCTGCTCGACCCGCCCGGTGTCCGTGATCAGCACGAGCATCAGGCGCGCGGGCGCGAGCTTGAGCAGCTCGACGTGGCGCACGGTCGAGCGGGTCAGCGACGGGTACTGCACGACGGCGACCTGCCGGGTGAGCTGCGCGAGCAGCCGCACCGTACGGGCCACGACGTCGTCGAGGTCGACGGCGCCCTCCAGGAAGTTCTGGATGGCGCGCCGCTCGGGGGCCGTCATCGGCTTGACCCCGGCCAGCTTGTCGACGAAGAGCCGGTAGCCCTTGTCGGTGGGGATGCGCCCGGCGCTGGTGTGCGGCTGGGCGATGAACCCCTCCTCCTCCAGCGCCGCCATGTCGTTGCGCACGGTGGCCGGGGAGACGCCGAGGCTGTGCCGCTCGGTGAGGGCCTTGGAGCCGACGGGCTCCTCGGTGCCGACGTAGTCCTGGACGATGGCGCGCAGCACCTGAAGCCTTCGCTCGCTGAGCATCGCGCACACCTCCGATCGCCGTCCGCCGGTACCTGTCCTGGCACTCTGCTCGGGTGAGTGCCAGACTTCCCCGGCCCAGTGTACGGCCGTGGGGTACACCCACGGCAAGGCCCGGCCCGAGCCGCCGTTCCCGGGGGTCCGCGCAACGCTAGCGTCGCCGTCATGACGGTGACTTGGGAAGAGCTGGGATGGGAGCGGCTGGCGGCCGGGGTGGGGCGGCGGCGGCTGCCCGGGTGGGACTGCACGGTGGGGCTCGTGGTGGGCGCGGGCGCCGCGCTGCTGATCGACGCCGGGTCGAGCCTCGGCGAGGGGGCGCGGCTGCGGGCCGAGGCGCGGCGGCTCGCCGGTCACCGTGTGACGCATCTCGCGCTGACCCATCCGCACTTCGATCACGTCTTCGGCGCCGCGGCCTTCGCGGGGGTGGAGGTGTACGGCGCGGTGGGCGTGGACACGGTGCTGGCCGGCGGTGGCGCGGAGGCGCTGCGGGCGCAGGCGGTGGCCGACGGCCTCGACCCGCGGCGGGCCGGGGAGGCGGCCGACGCCCTGCCGCCCGTGCCGCACCAGGTGTGCGGCGAGTGGACCCTCGACCTGGGCGGCGGCCGGCAGGTGCTGCTGGCCGACATCGGCCCCGGACACACCGCCCACGACCTCGCCGTACTGGTGCCGGGCGCGCCCGAGGTGGTCTTCTGCGGTGACCTGGTGGAGGAGTCGGGGGACCCGCAGGCGGGCCCGGACGCGGCGCCGTCCCACTGGCCGGCCGCCCTGGACCGGCTCCTCGACCTGGGCGGCGCGGACGCGCGGTACGTGCCGGGCCACGGAGCGGTGGTGGACGCGGCGTTCGTCCGGGCCCAGCGGGACGCGCTGGCCGCCCGCTTCGGCGTGTCGCGCTGATCGCGCCCGCCGCACTCCTCGTATCGTCATCAGAATGCGCCAGTACTCCGTCGATCTGACCCCGCCGTGGAAGAAGCCGCAGCCCGTGCCGGAGGTCCCGGCCGAGCCCGGCCTGGTGGTCGAGGAACCCGGGACCGGCTTCTGCGGCGCGGTGACCGGCTGCGAGGCGGGCACGGTGACCCTGGAGGACCGGTTCGGCAAACGCCGGGTCTTCCCCATGGAGCCGCGCGGCTTCCTGCTGGAGGGCCGCGCGGTGACGCTGGTACGGCCGCCCTCGGGTCCGGTACGGCCCACCCGTACGGCGTCCGGTTCGGTCGCCGTGCCCGGCGCCCGCGCGCGGGTGGCGCGGGCCGGCCGCATCTACGTCGAGGGCCGCCACGACGCCGAGCTGGTCGAGCGGGTGTGGGGCGACGACCTGCGTATCGAGGGCGTGGTCGTGGAGTACCTGGAGGGCGTGGACGACCTCCCGGGCATCGTCGAGGAGTTCGCCCCGGGCCCGGACGCGCGGCTGGGCGTCCTGGTCGACCACCTGGTGCCCGGCAGCAAGGAGTGGCGCATCGCCGAGGCGGTGACCAGCGAGCACGCGCTGGTCGTCGGCCACCCCTACATCGACATCTGGGAGGCGGTGAAACCGTCCTCCGTGGGCATCGCCGGCTGGCCCCGGGTACCGCGCGGCCAGGACTGGAAGACGGGCGTGTGCCGCGCCCTGTCCTGGCCGCAGAACACGGGCGCCGCCTGGCAGCACATCCTGGGGCGGGTCCACTCGTACAAGGACCTGGAGCCGGAGCTGCTGGGGCGGGTGGAGGAGCTGATCGACTTCGTCACGGTCAGCGGTGCGGCCTGACAGCCCCGCACGCGACGGACCCACCGGGTCGGGGGCCGCACCGGCGATTCCTGGGCCGCACCGCGCCGGGTGATCAGTCCACCAGGTCCCGGACCACCGCGTCCGCCAGGAGGCGGCCGCGCAGGGTGAGGGCCGCGTGGCCCGCCTCGTACGGGGCCGGCTGGAGCAGGCCGTCGGAGAGGGCCCGGCGGGAGGCGGCGAGGCCGGTCTCGTGGAGGAGGGTGAGGGGGGCGCCCTCGCGCAGGCGCAGTTCCAGCAGGATGCGCTCGACCCGGCGGTCCTCGTCGGTCAGCAGTTCCCGTCCGGCGCCGGGGGACCGTCCCGCCGCCAGTGCCGCCGCGTAGGCGCCCGGGTGCTTCACGTTCCACCAGCGGACGCCGCCGACGTGGCTGTGGGCGCCGGGGCCCGCGCCCCACCAGTCGGCGCCGCGCCAGTACAGCTCGTTGTGGAGGCAGCGCCCGGCGTCGGAGGTGGCCCAGTTGGACACCTCGTACCAGTCGAAGCCGGCCGCCGACAGCGTCTCCTCGGCGATCAGGTACCGGTCGGCGTGCACGTCGTCGTCGGTCATCGGGACCTCGCCGCGCCGGATCCGCCGGGCGAGCTGCGTGCCCTCCTCGACGATCAGCGCGTACGCCGAGACGTGGTCCGGGCCGGCGCCGAGCGCGGCGTCCAGGGAGGCCCGCCAGTCGTCGTCGGACTCACCGGGGGTGCCGTAGATCAGGTCGAGGTTGACGTGGTCGAAGCCGGCCGCGCGCGCCTCGGCGACGCAGGCTTCCGGGCGTCCCGGGGTGTGGGTGCGGTCCAGCACCCTGAGGACGTGCTGCCGCGCGCTCTGCATACCGAAGGAGATCCGGTTGAAGCCGCCCTCGCGGAGAGTGGCGAGGTAGGCCGGGTCGACGGACTCCGGGTTGGCCTCCGTGGTCACCTCCGCGTCCGCCGCGAGGCCGAACTCGTCACGGATCGCCGCCAGCATCCGTACCAGGTCGGCGGCGGGCAGCAGGGTGGGCGTACCGCCGCCCACGAAGACCGTGCGGACCTCGCGGGGATCGTCGCCGAGCACCTTGCGGGCGAGGCGGACCTCGTCGGTGAGCGTCTCGGCGTAGTTGTCGCGGGAGGCGAGGACGCCGCCGGTGCCGCGCAGCTCGGTGGCGGTGTACGTGTTGAAGTCGCAGTAGCCGCAGCGGGTCGCGCAGTACGGGACGTGCAGATAGAAGCCGAGAGGGCGGCTCACGGCCCCGGCGAGCGCGGACGCGGGCAGCGCGCCGTCGGCGGGGACGGGCTCGCCGTCGGGGAGTGCGGAGGGCATGGGCTCCATTGTCCCGCACCGCGCGCCCTACTCGGCCTGGAGCACCAGCAGCGCCATGTCGTCCTCCAGGGGCCGGTCCCCGAACGCGTGCACCAGCCGCCGGATGCGTTCGGCGATCAGCCCGGCGCCCAGCCCCGCGCAGCCCGCCAGCGCGGTGGCCAGGCCGTCGGCGTCGTCGAACTGGCGGGAGCCGCTGCGGCGCTCGGTGACCCCGTCCGTGACGCAGAGCAGGCTGTCACCGGGGCGGATGTCGAAGGTGTCGATGAGATACGTCTCGTCCTCCACGACGCCGAGGAGCGTCTGCGGACGCGCGACGGTACGGACGTCCCCGTCGGGCGTGAGGAGCAGCGGCAGCGGATGTCCGGCCGAGGCGAGGGTGCAGCGCACGCCCCGGTCGTGCGGCACCAGCTCGCCGAAGAGCAGCGACAGGAAGCGCGTCTGCGGGCCGTCGCCCGGGGCAACCGGCCGGCCGCCCACGGCCACCAGCGCGCGGGCGGCGGCGTCCGCGGCCTCGGTGGCGTCGTCCAGGAGGAGCTGGTTGAGGCGGTCCAGGACGTCGGCGACGCCGTAGCCCTCGCGGGCGAGCAGCCGGAGCCAGGGGCGGGCCAGGCCGATGACGACGGCGGCCTCGGGGCCCTTGCCCTGGACGTCGCCGACGGCGAAGCACCAGCGGCCGTCGCCGGCCGGGAAGAGGTCGTAGAAGTCGCCGCTGGGGCCGCCCTTGTCGCAGGGCTCGTAGACGAGCGCGCTGCGCATGCCGGGGATCTCGGCGACGGCCCCGGGCAGCAGGCCACGCTGGAGGACGGCGCTGATGGTGGCCTGGCGGGCGTACTGGCGGGCGGTGCCGACGGCGAGCGCCACCCGGCGGCCGAGGTCCTCCACCAGGCCGGTGATCTCGTCGGGGAAGCGGGGGGCCCGTGCCCGGCCGATGACCAGGGTGCCCAGGGGCCGGCCGCCGGCGACGAGGCGGTAGGCGAGGGCCGCGCCCCAGGACTCGCGCGGGCCGAGTGCCTCGCCGGGCCAGTGGTACGCGACGGGACCGGAGCGCCAGGGGTCGGGCGGGCACGGCGGGTCCTTCTCCAGGGCCCGGCGCAGCTCCTCGATCCGGTTCTCGCTGCCGTGCCAGACGCGGGCCAGCCGTACGCCGGCCGCCGAGGCGTTGCCGTCGCCCCACGAGGCGCGGCTCAGGGACTCGTCCTCCAGCCACACCGCGCACCAGTCCGCGAGCCTCGGCACGAGGAGCTGGCCGGCCAGGGAGGCGATCAGGTCCTCGTCGAGCTGCCCGGCGAGCAGGTCGGACGCCTCGGCGAGGAAGGAGAGGGCACCACGCCCGAGCCATTCCCGGTCCCGGTCCCGGTTTCGGTTTCGGTCCCGGTCCCTGTCCTGGTCCCTGTCCCGGTCTCGGTCCCGGGGTTCGGCGGGGTGTGACTGTTGGGGGTCGGGCTCTTGGGAGTCGGGCTCTTGGGGGTCAGGGGAGGCCGGGGGCTGGTTGGGGGTGGCGGATCGGCCGGGGGTGGTGGGATCGCCGGGCTGGCCGGCGTGGCAGGGCCGGCTGGAGTGGCCGGACCGGCGGGGACCCTCGGGACCGCCGGGCTCCTCGGGGTTCTCGGCGGCCGGGGCGGGGGTCGCCGGGAGGCTCGCCCAGATCGTCTTCGCGCCGGTGCGGTACGTGATCCCCCACGCGTCGGAGAGCATCGCGACGAGCCGCAGCCCGCGGCCGTACTCCGGGGTGTCCGCGGCGCACACCGCGTCGCCGCCGCGCGGGGAGCGCCTCGGGTGGTGGTCGGAGACCTCGATGACGAGCGTCCCGGAGACCAGGAGCCGGCAGACCACCCCGACGTCGGTCCCGGCGTGCACGACGGCGTTGGTGACGAGTTCGCTGACGACCAGCAGGGCGTCGTCGGCCAGCCGGTCGGTCAGGTACTCGGTGCCGGCCAGCGCCAGTCCGATCCAGTCGGCGAGCGCGCCGCGTACCAGCGCGCGGGCCGCGCCCGGCGCCATGGAGCCGCCGGGCAGGCTCGCCTGGGCCTGCACGGAGGCATCCGAGGTGTGAGCAGGTGCCCCAGTGAAACGGAAGACGGTCTCCCGTTGCGTCGGAATGGCCCCCATGGACAGCTCCCCGAGCAGTTCGTACGAATACGCCACAGATGATGCGGACAGAGTGACAGACTGGCCCCGCCCATAAGCATCGAGTCACCGAAGTGGGCCGCCATGAGTGAGAACCGTGCTACGTCCGTGCGCGGCGACGAGCCGGAAGAGCACCGCATCCGAGCATCCGAACTACGGTTCCTGCTCGCCGCGATGACCGCCGCGCGCGACGGCGACTTCGCCAAGGTCCCGGAAGGGGGCCAGGGGATCGTCGCCGAGCTGGCCGCCGTCCACAACCAGATCATGGACCGCAACCTGCACTTCAACGGGGAGGTGCGGCGCGTCGGGCGGGAGCTGGTCCGGCACGGCCGGCTGGACGAGCGGCTGTCGGCCAGTCCGGGCCAGGGCTGCTGGACCTCCCGGGTCAACGACGTCAACCAGTTGCTCGACGTCCTGGTGGCCCCCGCGGCCAACGCCACGCGGGTACTGAACGCGGTGGCCGGCGGCGATCTGACCCAGCGGGTCGACCTGCACGACGGGAGCCGGCAACTCCGCGGGGACCTGCGCGACCTCGGCCGGGCCGTCAACACGATGGTCGACCAGCTCACCCGGTTCACCGGCGAGGTGACGCGGGTGGCCCGCGAGGTCGGTACCGAGGGCCGGCTCGGCGGGCGGGCCCGGCTGCGGGGCCTGTCGGGCAGTTGGCGGGAGGTGACGGAGACGGTCGACACGATGGCGTCCCGGCTGACCGCGCAGGTTCGCGACATCGCGGCGGTGACGACGGCGGTGGCCCGCGGCGACCTGACCCGCACGGTGACCGTGGAGGCGACCGGTGAACTGCTGGAGCTGAAGCTGACCGTGAACACGATGGTCGGCCAGCTCTCCGCCTTCGCGGACGAGGTGACGCGCGTCGCCCGCGAGGTCGGCACCAAGGGGCGGCTCGGCGGTCAGGCGCAGGTGCGGGGCGTGTCGGGGGTGTGGAAGGACCTCACCGACCACGTCAACCTGATGGCGTCGAACCTCACCTTTCAGGTGCGCGACATCGCGCAGGTGACGACGGCCGTCGCCCACGGCGACCTGAGCCAGAAGATCACGGTCGACGCGCAGGGCGAGATCCTGGAGCTGAAGTCGACCGTCAACACCATGGTCGACCAGCTCTCCGTCTTCGCCGACGAGGTCACCCGGGTCGCCCGCGAGGTCGGCACCGAAGGCACCCTCGGCGGGCGGGCCCAGGTGCGGGGCGTCTGCGGGGTGTGGAAGGACCTCACCGACGACGTCAACCGGATGGCGTCCAACCTCACCTCCCAGGTGCGCGACATCGCGCAGGTGACGACGGCCGTCGCTCACGGCGACCTGTCGAAGAAGATCACGGTCGACGCCCGCGGCGAGATCCTGGAGCTGAGGGACACCGTCAACACGATGGTGGAGCGGCTGCGGTCCTTCACCGACGAGGTGACCCGGGTCGCCCGCGAGGTGGGCACCGACGGCCGGCTCGGCGGGCGCGCGCAGGTGCGGGGCACCCTGGGCGTCTGGCGGGACCTGACCGACAACGTCAACCACATGGCCGACAACCTCACCTCCCAGGTGCGCAACATCGCGCAGGTGGCCACCGCCGTGGCGCGGGGCGACCTGTCGAAGAAGATCGACGTGGACGCGCGCGGCGAGATCCTGGAGCTGAAGACCACGGTCAACACGATGGTCGACACGCTCTCCTCCTTCTCCTCCGAGGTCACGCGGGTGGCCCGCGAGGTCGGCAGCGAGGGCCGGCTCGGCGGTCAGGCCCGGGTCGAGGGCGTGCACGGCACCTGGAAGCGCCTGACGACCGAGGTGAACGAGCTGGCGTCGAACCTGACCACCCAGGTCCGCGCGATCGCCGACGTGGCCTCGGCGGTGGCACAGGGCGACATGTCGCGCTCCATCACGGTGGAGACGCACGGCGAGGTCGCCGAGCTGAAGGAGAACATCGGCATGATGGTGGCCAACCTGCGGGAGACGACCCGCGCCAAGGACTGGCTGGAGTCGAACCTCGCCCGGCTGGCCTCGCTGATGCAGGGCCACCGCGACCTGGTGGAGGTCGCCGACCTGATCCTGCGCGAGCTGACCCCGCTGGTGAACGCCCAGTACGGCGCGTTCTACCTGGCCGACCCCGACGAGGTCGGCGCGGCGCCGCGGCCGGCCGTACCGACGAAGGGGCTCGCCTTCGTCGCGGGGTACGGGGCGGCGCAGGGGGCGACGGTGCGGACCGACGGACTGCCGGTGCGCGGGCTGGTGGCGCAGGCGGCCCGGGAGAAGAAGCGGATCCTGGTGGAGGGGGCCCCGCCCGGCTACATCAAGATCAACAGTGGTCTCGGCGAGGCCGCGCCGGCCACCATCATGATCATCCCGATCCTCTTCGAGGACAAACTCCTCGGCGTGGTCGAACTGGCCTCCTTCTCCCGCTTCTCCGACGTACACCTGGCCTTCTTCGACCAGTTCGTGAACACCATCGGCGTCGCCATCAACACGATCATCGCCAACGCCCGCACCGAATGCCTGCTGGGCGAGTCGCAGCGGCTGGCCACCCAGCTCCAGGAACGCTCGGACGAACTGCAGAAGCAGCAGGCGGAACTGCGCCGCTCCAACGCCGAGCTGGGCGAGAAGGCCGCGCTGCTGGCGACCAGTTCGCAGTACAAGTCGGAGTTCCTGGCCAACATGTCGCACGAGCTGCGCACGCCGCTCAACTCGCTGCTGATCCTGGCGAGGCTGCTCTCGGACAACGCGAACGGGCGGCTGTCCGAGCAGGAGGTGCAGTTCGCGACGACGATCCACCGCTCGGGCTCGGACCTGCTCCAGCTCATCAACGACATCCTGGACCTGTCGAAGATCGAGGCGGGCCGGATGGACGTACGCCCCAAGCGGCTGCCGCTGAACAAGGTCCTGGACTACGTGCACGCCACCTTCCGGCCGCTCACCCTGGACCGCGGACTCGGCTTCGAGGTGACCGTCGGCGAGGAGGTGCCGTGCGAGATGCACTCCGACGAGCAGCGCCTCCAGCAGATCCTGCGCAACCTGCTCTCCAACGCGGTCAAGTTCACCGCGGCCGGCAAGGTCGAACTGCGGGTGAGCCGGGCGGCCGACCCCGCGCTGCACCAGATCCGCGACGACGCCGAGGTGGTCGCCTTCTCCGTCTCCGACACCGGCATCGGCATCGCGCCGGAGAAACTCCCGGTGATCTTCGAGGCGTTCCAGCAGGCCGACGGCACCACCAACCGCAAGTACGGCGGCACCGGTCTGGGCCTGTCCATCAGTCGGGAAATAGCACGCCTGTTGGGCGGGCGGATCGTCGCCGAGAGCGAGCCGGGCCGCGGTTCGACGTTCACCCTGTACGTCCCGCTCGTCGGCCCCGGGCACGGCGAGGGCGGCCCCGGCACCGAGGCCCCCGCCGCCGCACCGGTGCCGCAGCAGCCCGCGGGGGGCGCCTCGCGGACCGGGTCACCGTCCGCCGGGCGGGAGACGGACGACGGCTGGCCCGCGCCGGCGAAGCTGGAGACGTGGACGTCCGGGCGGACGGGACGGGTGCTGGCCGGCCGGCGGGTGCTGATCGTGGACGACGACATCCGCAACGTGTTCGCCCTCACCCATGTCCTGGGCCGGGTCGGCATGCCCGTGCTGTACGCGGAGAACGGCCGCGAGGGCATCGAGACCCTGGAGCGGCACCAGGACGTGGAGCTGGTGCTGATGGACATCATGATGCCGGAGATGGACGGCTACGAGACCATCGACGTCATCCGCCGCACCCCGCGCTGGGCCAGGCTGCCGATCATCGCGCTCACCGCGCAGGCGATGCCCGGGGACCGCGAGAAATGTCTCGGCCACGGCGCCAACGAGTACGTACCCAAGCCGGTGGACGTCGACCGGCTGCTCAGCGTCGTCTGCGACCTGCTGGACCGCGACGGAACGGACGGCACGGACAGCACGGACGGCACGGACGGCGCGGACGGCGCGGACAGCGACGCACATCTGACAGAACCGAGTGAGGCACAGGCACCATGAGCGTCGACGAAACGACAGACGAGCGTGCGGGGATCCTTCTGGTCGACGACATGGAGGACAACCTGATCGCGCTGGAGGCCGTCCTGGGGTCTCTCAACGAACCCCTGGTCCGCGCGCGTTCCGGTGAGGAGGCGATGAAGGCGCTGCTGCGCCGCCGGTTCGCCCTGATCCTGCTCGACGTCCGGATGCCGGGCATGGACGGTTTTGAGACGGCCGCCAACATCAAGCGGCTGGACCAGACCAAGGACGTCCCGATCATCTTCCTGACCGGCACGGAGGACGACTCCGGTTACGCGTTCCGCGGGTACGCCACCGGAGCCGCCGACTACCTCGCCAAGCCCTTCGACCCCTGGGTGCTGCGGGCGAAGGTGAGCGTCTTCCTGGACCTGCACCACAAGAACCGCCAGCTCGAGGTGATGCTGGCGCGCGAACGGACCGGCCACGAGGCGGTCCTGGCCCGGCTGGCCGAGCTGGAGGCGCACCTCGCGGGCGACGACCCGCCGGACGTGCCGGCCCTGCGCGGTCAGGTCGGCGAGCTGCGGCGGGCGATAGCGCGGGGCCGCGCGAACTGAGCGCGCACCACCCACTCCGCCTCGCGGCTGCCCACGTACGTCTCCCCGCGGCTGCGCACGTACGTCTCCTCGCCGCTACGCCTCGCGGCTGCCCGCGTACATCTCCTCGATCAGGTACTTGTACTCCCGCTCCACCACCGGCCGCTTCAGCTTCAGGCTCGGGGTGATCTCGCCGTGCTCCACGTCGAGGTCGCGCGGCAGCAGCCGGAACTTCTTCACGGTCTGCCAGCGCTGGAGGCCCTGGTTGAGCTGGTCCACATGGCCCTGGACCAGCTCCACGGTGGCCGGCGCGGCGACGACCTCGGCGTACGACCTGCCCTCCAGCCCGTTCTCCTCGGCCCACTCCATGATCGCGGCCTCGTCGAGGGCGATCAGGGCGGTGCAGAAGTTCCGGTCGGCGCCGTGCACCAGGATGTTGGAGACGTACGGGCACACCGCCTTGAACTGGCCCTCGACCTCGGCCGGCGCGATGTACTTGCCGCCGGAGGTCTTGATCAGGTCCTTCTTGCGGTCGGTGATGCGCAGGTAGCCGTCGGGCGACAGCTCGCCGATGTCGCCGGTGTGGAACCAGCCGTCCGGCTCCAGGACCTCGGCGGTCTTCTCGGGCAGGTTGTGGTAGCCCTGCATGATGCCGGGGCCGCGCAGCAGGATCTCGCCGTCGTCGGCGATGCGCACCTCGGTGCCGGGCAGCGGCTTGCCGACCGTGCCGGTGCGGTACGCCTCACCCGGGTTGACGAAGGAGGCCGCGGAGGACTCGGTGAGGCCGTACCCCTCCAGGATGTGGATGCCGGCGCCGGCGAAGAAGTAACCGATCTCGGGGGCGAGGGCCGCGCTGCCGGAGACGCAGGCGCGCAGGTTGCCGCCGAACGCCTCGCGGATCTTGGCGTAGACGAGGGCGTCGGCGGTCTTGTGCTTGGCGCTCAGGCCGAAGGGGGCGCTCGCGGTGCCGGTGCGCCGGAAGTTGTCCTGGGTGACCTTGGCGTACTCGCGCGCCACCTCGGCGGCCCACTGGAAGATCTTGTACTTGGCACCGCCGGCGGCCCGGGCCTTGGCCGCGACCCCGTTGTAGACCTTCTCGAAGATGCGCGGCACGGCCGCCATGTACGTCGGCCGCACCACCGGCAGATTCTCGATGATCTTGTCGACGCGGCCGTCCACGGCGGTGACGTGGCCGACCTCGATCTGGCCGGAGGTGAGCACCTTGCCGAAGACGTGCGCGAGCGGCAGCCACAGGTACTGCACGTCGTCGGCGCCGACCAGGCCGGTCGCGGAGATCGCCCTGGCCATGTAGGACCAGCAGTCGTGCGGCAGCCGTACGCCCTTGGGCCGGCCGGTGGTGCCGGAGGTGTAGATGAGGGTGGCGAGCTGGTCCCCGGTGAGCGCGCCGACCCGCTTCCCGATCAGCTCCGGGTCCCTCTCCAGCCGCGCCGCGCCCCGGCGCTCCAGCTCGTCGAGGGTGAGGATCCACTCCTCGTCGGTGTCGGCGCCGGTCGCGTCGATCACCACGACGTGGGTCAGGTCGGGCAGCTCGGCCCGCTTCTCCCGCGCCTTGGCGAGCTGGGCGGCGTCCTCCGCGATCAGCACCCGGCTCCCGGAGTCGGCGAGGATGTACGCCGACTCCTCGGCGTTGGTCTGCGGATAGACCGTGGTCGTGGCCGCGCCCGCGCACATGATGCCGAGGTCGGCGAGGATCCACTCCAGCCGGGTCGCGGAGGCGAGCGCCACCCGCTGCTCGGGCTCCGCGCCCAGTTCGATCAGGCCGGCCGCGATCGCGTACACCCGTTCGGCGGCCTGCGCCCAGGTCAGCGACTTCCACTCGTCCGGTCCCTCGCCCGAGGCGGACGGCACGGGGTAGCGGTACGCCTCGGCGTCCGGCGTGGCCGCCACGCGCTCCAGGAAGAGGTTCGCCACGGACGGCGGACGGTTCTCGATCAGGGTCTGTGCGTCGCTCACGACATCCTCCGGGCCCGCGACAGTGCGGCTGGCTCAGGTGCGGCTGGTTTCCACTCGCGCGCCGTTGTTAACTCACGAGTAACTATGGAGCAGGCATCAGGGTAAGGCCCGACCGGCCGGTATGTAAGAGCCCGTGCCCTGTCACTTCCCACAGACAGCGGCCACCTCCGCGCCACATCCCGGCCGCATCCGTGCCGGACCCCTGCCCCGCCCGCGCCGCACCCCTGCCCCGTCCATGCCGCGCCCATGCCGCGTCCACACGAAGGGGCCCGCCGTACTTTCGTACGAGGGGCCCCTTTGGTGCCGATTCGAACCGGTTCGGCGTGGCCGGGTGGTGTGACCAGCGGTTACTTCTTGCCCTTGCCCGATCCCGCACTGTCATCGCTGGAGAGGACGGCGATGAACGCTTCCTGGGGAACCTCCACGGAACCCACCATCTTCATCCGCTTCTTGCCTTCCTTCTGCTTCTCCAGCAGTTTCCGCTTGCGGGAGATGTCACCGCCGTAGCACTTGGCGAGGACGTCCTTGCGGATGGCGCGGATGGTCTCGCGGGCGATGACCCGGGAGCCGATGGCGGCCTGGATGGGCACCTCGAACGCCTGCCGCGGGATCAGCTCGCGCAGCTTGGCCACGAGCCGCACGCCGTACGCGTACGCCGCGTCCTTGTGCGTGATCGCGGAGAAAGCGTCGACCTTGTCGCCGTGGAGCAGGATGTCGACCTTGACAAGTGAGCTGCTCATCTCGCCGGTGGGCTCGTAGTCCAGCGAGGCGTAGCCGCGCGTCTTCGACTTGAGCTGGTCGAAGAAGTCGAAGACGATCTCCGCGAGGGGGAGGGTGTAGCGGATCTCCACCCGGTCCTCGGAGAGGTAGTCCATGCCGAGCAGCGTGCCGCGCCGGGTCTGGCACAGCTCCATGATCGCGCCGATGAACTCGGTCGGCGCCAGCACGGTGGCGCGTACGACCGGCTCGTACACGTCGTTGATCTTGCCCTCGGGGAACTCGCTCGGGTTGGTGACGGTGTGCTCGGTGCCGTCCTCCATGACCACGCGGTAGACCACGTTGGGCGCGGTGGCGATCAGGTCGAGCCCGAACTCGCGCTCCAGCCGCTCCCGGATCACGTCGAGGTGGAGCAGGCCGAGGAAGCCGACGCGGAAGCCGAAGCCGAGCGCGGCGGAGGTCTCCGGCTCGTAGACCAGGGCGGCGTCGTTGAGCTGGAGCTTGTCCAGCGCCTCGCGCAGCTCCGGGTAGTCCGAGCCGTCCAGGGGGTACAGGCCGGAGAACACCATGGGCCTGGGGTCCTTGTAACCGCCGAGCGCCTCGGTGGCGCCCTTGTGCTGGCTGGTGACGGTGTCGCCGACCTTGGACTGACGGACGTCCTTCACACCGGTGATGAGGTAGCCCACCTCGCCGACGCCGAGACCGTCGGCCGACAGCATCTCCGGCGAGTTGGTGCCGATCTCCAGCAGCTCGTGCGTGGCGCCGGTGGACATCATCCGGATCCGCTCGCGCTTGTTGAGCTGGCCGTCGATGACACGGACGTACGTCACGACACCGCGGTACGAGTCGTAGACCGAGTCGAAGATCATCGCGCGGGCGGGGGCGTCGGCGACACCGACCGGCGCCGGGATGTCGGCGACGGCCTTGTCCAGCAGCGCCTCGACGCCCAGACCCGTCTTGGCGGAGACCCGCAGCACGTCGTCGGGGTCGCACCCGACCAGGTTGGCCAGCTCCTCGGCGAACTTCTCGGGCTGCGCGGCCGGCAGGTCGATCTTGTTCAGCACGGGGATGATCGTCAGCTCGTTCTCCATCGCCAGGTAGAGGTTGGCGAGGGTCTGGGCCTCGATCCCCTGGGCGGCGTCGACGAGCAGGACGGTCCCCTCGCAGGCGGCGAGCGACCGGGACACCTCATAGGTGAAGTCGACGTGCCCGGGGGTGTCGATCATGTTGAGGATGTGCGTGGTGCCCTGGTCGGGGCCCGTCGTCGGGGCCCACGGCAGACGCACCGCCTGGGACTTGATCGTGATGCCGCGCTCGCGCTCGATGTCCATGCGGTCGAGGTACTGGGCGCGCATCTGCCGCTGCTCGACCACACCGGTGAGCTGGAGCATCCGGTCGGCGAGCGTGGACTTGCCGTGGTCGATGTGCGCGATGATGCAGAAGTTGCGGATCAGAGCAGGGGCGGTACGGCTCGGCTCGGGCACATGGCTGGGGATCGCGGGCACGCAGGGTCCTGATTCTTGAGGCGTCCGCAGTGTCTGCGGTCTCGGGTCGGATCTATACGTAGCCTCCATCGTCCCACGGGCGGGGAGCGCGAAGGGTTCTGGGAGGGACGGCGGACGGGTTGCCGGCCGGTGCGGGGGCCGGTTGCGGGCGGGGTGCGGGCCGTTTGCGGGTGGGGCGCGGGTGGGTTCCGGACCGGTTTGGGCCTCCCCTCGGGCCGCTGGTACTGTGGGGGGCTGTGTCTCTTGCCCTCTCAGCATGGGACACGACTTCTGGAAAATCACCGGTACGGGACCCTCGGGGACCGTGCCTGAACCTGTAGAGGCTCATTCGTGGCGAACATCAAGTCCCAGATCAAGCGGATCAAGACCAACGAGAAGGCCCGGCTGCGCAACAAGGCCGTCAAGTCCTCTCTGAAGACCGCGGTCCGCAAGGCCCGCGAGGCCGCTGCCGCGGGTGACGTCGAGAAGGCCACCGAGTACCAGCGCGTCGCCGCGCGTCAGCTCGACAAGGCCGTCTCGAAGGGCGTCATCCACAAGAACCAGGCCGCCAACAAGAAGTCGGCGCTGGCGCGGAAGGTCGCGGCCGTCAAGGGCTGAACCCTTTATCTGGTCTGACCGCCGGAAGGACCCAGAGCGGGCCCTCTCTCATCCGCTCCCGACCGGCACCCCGAGTCCGCACGCGACTGCGTTCGCCACGCGGGTGCGGACTCACCTGACGCGTGACCCGAGACCCCGCCTTCCGAGGCGGGGTTTTTGGCGTACCCGGCCTGACCGGACCGGCGGGGAGGGGCCGGGACGGGGGCGGGTGGGTGGTGAGGTGGTGAGGTGCTGGGACGGTGGGTCGGTGGGTCGGTGGGTCGGTGGGTCGGTGGGGCGGTGGGGCGGTGGGGCGGTGGGGCGGTGGGGCGGCTCCTACCGGCCGCGCGACCGTGCCGCCCGCGCGATGATGACGACCGCCTTCTCCAGTGCGTACTCGGGGTCGTCCCCGCCCCCCTTGACGCCCGCGTCCGCCTCGGCCACCGCCCGCAACGCCACGGACACCCCATCGGGCGTCCACCCGCGCATCTGCTGCCGCACCCGGTCGATCTTCCACGGCGGCATCCCCAGCTCACGGGCGAGATCGGCGGGCCGGCCGCCTCGCGCGGAGGACAGCTTCCCGATCGCCCGCACGCCCTGCGCCAGCGCGCTCGTGATCAGCACCGGCGCCACCCCCGTGGCCAGCGACCACCGCAGCGCTTCCAGCGCCTCGGCGGCCCGCCCCTCCACCGCCCGGTCCGCGACCGTGAAGCTGGACGCCTCGGCCCGCCCGGTGTAGTACCGGCCGACGACGGCCTCGTCGATCGTCCCCTCGACGTCCGCGATCAACTGGGACACCGCCGCCGCCAGCTCCCGCAGGTCGCTGCCGATGGCGTCGACCAGCGTCTGGCACGCCTCGGGCGTGGCGGACCGCCCGGAGGTACGGAACTCGGCGCGGACGAAGGCCAGCCGGTCCGCCGGCTTGGTCATCTTCGGGCACGCCACCTCCCGCGCCCCGGCCTTGCGCGCGGCGTCCAGCAACCCCTTGCCCTTGGCGCCGCCGGCGTGCAGCAGCACGAGGGTGATCTCCTCGGCGGGTGCGCCGAGGTAGTTCTTGACGTCCTTGACGGTGTCGGCCGACAGGTCCTGCGCGTTGCGCACGACCACGACCTTGCGCTCGGCGAAGAGCGAGGGACTGGTCAGCTCGGCGAGCGTGCCGGGCTGCAACTGGTCCGGCGTGAGATCACGCACATCCGTGTCGGCGTCGGCGGCCCGGGCGGCGGCCACCACCTCCCGCACGGCACGGTCGAGCAGGAGGTCCTCCTGGCCCACGGCAAGGGACACCGGGGCGAGGGGATCGTCGTTCGCAGTCTTCCTGGCCATCGCGACAAGCATCGCACGCGGCACCGACAACGGGCCCGGCCCGTGGACAGCCCTCAGGGCTCCTCCCGCCAGCCCTCCCACTCGGCCACGAACTCGTCCAGTGCCACGGGGTCGAGCCGCTCGTCCTCGTCCCACAGGACGACGAGCCACTGGGCATCCTCGGCGTCGTCCTCACCGGCCAGCGCGTCCCGCACGAGCAGCGGCTCCTCGCCGACACCGAACCGCTCCCCGAGCGCCTCCACCACCGCCTCGGCGGCATCGCGGTCGGGCAGCACCAGGACATGTCTCGCCTCACTCACACCGACATTGTCCGGCACGGCGAGCTGTCCTCGATCCGCCTGTCAGTCCTCACCGACGAGACCAAGGTGGCTGCTGAACCCCTGATGTCCTTCCTGGCTGTTGGGCGCTCTCCGGCAGGCCCTCAGCTCCCGCTCGGGAGTGCTTTCAATCCCTGGTACGCCTCTCGCAGGTCTGACGCTTCCGGTAGCTGTCGCCGCTCAACAGCCCTGACGACTTCCAGTGCACGCCAGTGATTCGACGGGACGATACGGCCGGACAGTATGGCTCGCTGTGCCGCGTTGCACGCCTCATCCAGCCGGTCACCGCCGAGCAGTGCCAGCGCCAAATCAATGTTCGCGGATGCCACCCGGCGCGGCCATTTCTCCACGTCGTCAGCGGGAGCGAGCCGAGCGATCACCTGTCGTGCATAGCCCTCGGCTGCGGGATCCCCAACCCATGCCAGCGTCGTTGCCGCGTAGGCCAGCGCCTTACCGGGGTCGTATTGGTAGTGATGCTCAGTCCCCTTGCGCGGAACCATTGCGGCCGACATGTGCTGAACTCGGTCTATGGCCGCATAGGTTTCGGGCCCTTCCCCCAGTCGCGCTCTTGCTCGTCCCTCTTGTGCGGTTGCCTGGATCGCAACCGAGGTTCCGGCGGGTGCCAAATCCTGTGCAATCTGGGAGAGTTCCAGGGCGCGGGCGTAATCGCCATCCGTGAGCACTCGCCAAGCGTCAGTCTCGTAGCACCACGCCTCAATTTCGCGGTGATCTGCGTGCTGCGCGAGGGTGGCCGCTGCCCGCAAACGGGCCGTGGCTGCATGCTCCTGGTTCAAGTCGATATGCAGCGTGGCCCCTAGAAGTTGGAACCAACCCCCGACCGCATAAAGTCGGCGCTGTTCTGCGAGGGTCATACGCGCATCCATGAGATGGGCCACATAAGCGGAATACTTGCGTACTCTCTCGAGCAAGTCTTGCGGCGGCAACACAGGGTATCCCATTGCCAACTCATCGAACGTTCGTTCCAGTCCCCCCAAGGTCTCTTTCCCCACGTCGCTTGCCGACACTCGTCGCGCCAATTCGAGCGCATCGAATTCGTCCTCGCCGTTAGGCGATACGTCAGCGATCCATTCATTAGGGGACTGCGGCGGTGCGAAAGCGTCGGGGGCTAGCAGTGCGGCCAGTTCCCCTGTCGTGATCGATAGCGCCTTCGCAATCTTCGGGCGCTGCCAAGGTTGTGGGTCGGTTTTTCCGCTTTCCCAGCGTTGGACCGTTGAGCGATCAGCGCCGACCGCTTCCCCAAATTCCTCTTGGTTGTACCCGCACGCTTTCCGGCGCTGCGCCAACCTTCGCCGCCTGCTGGTCATCGTGGCCGGCCTCCTCTCGGGAACGCGTCTGCCCTGGTGAGCGTAGCCAGTGCGGCCATCGTGCGGCAGGACTGCGGCCTTTCTGCCGTGGTGTGCGGCCCCGAGTAGCGCTTCTCTGAGGCATCACACAGCAACGGATGTGACAGACCGAGCGGGAGGGTGACCATGGCGACCACGACGCACACGGCACAGGAGAACGCCGTAAACCACCCCTTGAGGCTTGAGCCTGACCCCGAGCCCGTCCCGGGTGTGCGCACTGCGGCAAGGTGGCGCAGGACCGAGACCGAGCCAAGGCGAACGGCGACGCAAGCGGCGTGAGTGACTGCAACGTCCGGTTGCGCCGACACCTGGACGACACGCGCTGATGAGCGCCCATGAGGTTCCGCATGACGGTCCTATCGATTCGTCCTGGACTCCGAACCGCACGGACCCTTTCCGCCCGATCAGTGCTGGATGTGCGACTCATTCTGGGGAGGGAGCAAGTGATGTACCGCTGCGAGGCAAGAACCCGGCTCGACAACGACGTGCAGGCGACTGCGGAGCTGATGCCCACCGCGTTCGACAGTATCGAATGGGTGTCGGATTACGTAGGGGAGAACCTGTTTCACTGCGAGCTGGAAGACGTACCGCACGACCACCACGCGGCGTTCCTCCGTAACGGAACCAGTCGGGAACCCTGTACTGACGTCTACCTCTGCTGGCGTGACGAGTCGGGCCCTCAATGGCTTGAGGACGTCGAGGTCTGCCTCAAGGTGGAGAACCCGATGGCCCCGGGGTGCACGATCTTCCGTGGTCACCCTGGCAAGTGCGACTGGGAATACATCGGCCCGTCCATGTTGGCCGTGCTGGTGCAATCTGACCACTTCGTCAGGGAATTGCGCCTGTCCCACTTGCTCGCGTTCCCTGTGAGCCCCGCCGAAAGGCAGGAGGATGCGTGATGGTCACCAATTCAGTGGTCGGCCAGCGTGTCACGGACGGCGAACGGGTCGGCGTGCTTACGGCTGTTGACCGTCGCTGGACCGATCCGGCGAAGCCCCGCTGGGCGCGCATAACGGAACCCACGGCGTTTGTCCGGCCTGTGGGCGGGGGTGTGGAGTGGACGGCGCCCCCCAACGCTCTGCGCGTCGTCTGAACCGCTTAACGGCCCTCTGCGGTTGGCTCGCAAGGGTGGCGGTCGTCTCCTTGATAGTCAGCCGAGGATGGAGAGAATCCGGCGAGTGCCGTGGAGATCCGTGACGCTCATGCCGTTCATGGCATTCGCGTCGTCCCTCCCCTCCCCTCCCCTCCCCTCCCCTCCCCTCCCCTCCGGCGATCTTGCGCCCTACGACGGTGTCACCGCCCGCAGGCCGGCGCGGTCGTCACCGGTCCTCCCCGCTCACCCGCAGTTCCTCCCTCGTGCCGGTGACCGCCAGCGCGCCGTCCCGGTCGGTCCGCAGTACCGCCGCTCCCGTGGCTTGCAGGGCCGCTAGTGTGCCCGGGGCCGGGTGGCCATAGGGGTTGTCCTCGCCCGTGGAGATCAGCGCCACCCGGGGAGCGGCCCTGCCCAGCAGGCCGGGGTCCTGGTGGGCCGAGCCGTGGTGGGCCACCTTGAGCACGTCCACCGTGTCCAGCGCCGGGGCGGCCGGCGATCTGGCCAGCGCCCGCTGGGCCGGTGGTTCGAGGTCGCCGAGCAGCAGGATGCGCAGGCCGGCCGTTCTGACCAGCAAGGTGACACTGGCGTCGTTGGGGCCCTCCGGGTGCGACGCGGGA
This sequence comes from Streptomyces ziwulingensis, assembly GCF_039542605.1. Taxonomy (NCBI): domain Bacteria; kingdom Bacillati; phylum Actinomycetota; class Actinomycetes; order Kitasatosporales; family Streptomycetaceae; genus Streptomyces; species Streptomyces ziwulingensis. The sequence continues at coordinate 164,393 of NZ_BAABIG010000026.1, read as the reverse complement.
GCCGGGGAGGGTGGCGGGGAGGGTGGCGGGGAGGGTGGCGGCCTCCGGTCCTCTCGGTCCTCCCGGGCCGAGGGATCCCGGGTGCCCGGTGGTGGCCACACCACCTCCCAGGTCAGCGCACCGGAGCGCCGGTGCTCTCCGGTGGCGGCGTGCCGTAGCGGGATGTTCCGTGCCGCCGCCTGGGCTCGGACGGAGTCCACCTGGGCGGCGGGCTCCTCGAAGCCGGTCGTCTCGATCGCACCCACCGAACGCCCTCTCAGTACTCCCGGCAGCCCTGTGACGTGGTCGGCGTGGAAATGGGTCAGTACGACCAGCGGGACTCTGGTGATTCCGAGCGAGCGCAGACAGTGGTCGACCAGCGCCGGGTCGGGTCCGGCATCCACGACCACCCCCGTCCCCTCCCCCGCCGCGAGCACCAGGGCGTCGCCCTGTCCCACATCGCACATCACCAGCCGCCAGTCGGGCGGCGGCCAGCCGGTGACCACCCGGGTCAGGGGCGCCGGCCGCAGCACCGCGAGCACCAGCAGCACCGCACAGACCCCACACCACCACGGGTGCCGTACCAGCCGCCGGCCGACGAGCAGCACACCGGCGGTGAGCAGTGCCAGGGACGCCGCCCCCGCCCAGCTTCCGGGCCAGTCCACCCCGGCCCCGGGCAGCGCCGCCCCGGTACGGGCCACCCCCGCGAGCCAACCCGCCGGCCAACTCGCGCACCACGCCAGCGCCTTCGCCACCGGCATCATCACCGGCGCGGCCGCCAGCGCGCCGAAACCCAGCACCGTGGCCGGCGCGACCGCGAACTCCGCCAGCAGGTTGCACGGCACCGCCACCAGGCTGACCCGCGCCGACAGCACGGCGACGACCGGCGCGCACACCGCCTGCGCGGCGCCCGCCGCGGCCAGCGCCTCGGCGAACCGGGGAGGCACCCCGCGGCCTCGCAGGGCGGTGCTCCAGCGCGGCGCCAGTGTCAGCAGGGCGCCGGTGGCCAGCACCGAGAGCAGGAAGCCGTAACTGCGGGCGAGCCACGGGTCGTACAGCACCAGCAGCACCACAGCGGTCGCGAGGGCGGGGATCAGCGACCTGCGGCGCCCGGTGGCCAGGGCGAGCAACGCGACCGTCCCGCAGGCCGCGGCCCGCAGCACACTCGGGTCGGGCCGGCACACGACGACGAACCCCAGCGCGAGCGCCCCGCCGAGCAGCGCGGTCGACCGCAGCGAGACACCGAGTCGCGGCGCCAGCCCCCTGCGCTCACTGCGCGCGGCCAGGCCGGGCGGTCCGAGCAGCAGGGAGAGCAGGATCGTGAAGTTCGCCCCGCTCACGGCCAGAACGTGCGCGAGGTCGGTCTCCTTGAACGCCTCGTCCAACTCGGAGGTGATCCGCGAGGTGTCCCCGACGACCAGGCCCGGCAGCAGCGCCCGCGCGTCCGCGGGCAGAGGGTCGGTGGCCTCCCGCAGACCCGCGCGCAGCCGGCCCGCCAACCGCTGGGCCCCCGAGGGCCCGGCCACGACGTCCGGCGCCGCCGTGCCCCGCACGCGCAACACGGCCGCGGTCCGCTCACCGTTCACCAGCGGGGGCGACGACCGGGCCGTGACGCGCAACCGGGTGGTCGGCAGGAGACCGAGCCACGGTGAGGTGCGGGCCCGCGCGGCCGTCGTCGGCGGGCCGCCGCCCACGGTTCCCTCAGTGACCGCGTCCACGATCAGCAGTACCGGCGTCCGGGTCTCCACCGCCGTCCCGTCCGCCTGTCGTACCCGTCGTACGTCGGCGTCGATCAGTACGACGGGCGGCGCCGCCCGGTTGCCCCGGACGCGGGACCGGGTGAGGCGCGGGTCGGAGGTGACCACCACCTCGGTGGTCACGGTGGCGTACCGCCGCGCCAGCTCCGGCACCGGGCCCCGGCGCAGGTCGGCGCCGTGCAGGCCGGCCACCGCCGCGGCCGCCGCGACGCAGAGCAGCAGAGCGGCGACGGCGGGCCGGTACCGGAGTCGGCGCCGGAGCCGGCTCGGCAGTACGCCGCCTCCCGGGCCTGCGGCACCCGGGCGCCCCGGCCATTGCCCCGGCTGCCCCAGCCGCCGGCCCGCCCGCCCCGGCCGTCGCGCCGCCGACGGCACCAGCACGCAGGCGACGACGACGGCGACGCAGCCGGCCGCTGTCCGGAACGCCCACCCGGGCGGCGCGCCCAGGGTCAGCGCCGCCGTCGCCCAGGTCGCCAGGGCGGGCGGTACCAGGCGCAGATCGGCCGGTCCCTCCTGCCGGGGCAGGGCCGCGCCGAGCCGTGTTCCGGATGCGGCGTGCACAGCCGTCCTGGTGGAAGTGACCGCGGAGCCCTCGCCCTCGGTCGGTCCATCGCCCCCGTCCTCGTTCGGCTCCGGCTCCGGCTCACCGGGCTGATCCCGCACTCCGCCTGCCGGGGTCGTGCGGCGCCTCATGGCCGTACGAGGTCGCGCAGGTCGGCGAAGCGCCGGTCGCCGATGCCGTTGACCTCGCGCAGTTCGTCCACCGAACGGAAACCGCCGTGCCGGGTGCGGTAGTCGACGATGTGGCCGGCCAGCACCGGGCCCACCCCGGGCAGGGTGTCGAGCTGGTCGACGGTCGCGGTGTTGAGGGAGAGGGGAGTGGTGGGCGCCGCCGGTCCCGGCGGCGTCCCGGCCGGCCCGCCGCCTGCCGTGCCTTCGCCGCCGGACGCGGGAAGGGGTGCGGGCGCGGGTGTTCCCACCAGCACCTGTTCGCCGTCCACCAAAAACCTGGCCCGGTTGAGCGCGTCGGTGTTCGTGCCGGGGCGTACGCCACCGGCCGCCCGCAGGGCGTCCGCGACGCGTGCACCCGCGGGCAGGCGATGGATCCCCGGCTCGCGGACCTTGCCGCCGACGTCCACCACGATCTCGGTGCCGACGCCGGCGGTGGCGGCACCGGCGTCGGGCGGGGGCGCCGGTCCGCCCGAGGCCGCCCCGGGTCCGGCCGTCGCCTCCGCACCCTGTTCCTCCACCGCCCCCGCGGTGTACGGCGTCGCCGCCGACACCACTTCCGGCGCGCGCACGGGCAGGGTCCGGCCGGACCAGAAGTGCTGGGCCGCGAAGCCTACGGCGACGACGAGTACCACCGTCAGTGCCAGCGCGCTCCGCCGCTCCAGCCCGCACCTCGTCTGCAGCCACACGGGCATCCTCTCCCGCAGGGCGAGCCCGACCCGCTCCCGTCGCGAACCCGCTCCGGGGACAAGATCCGCCTCCCGAGCGGCTTCCCGAACGGTTTCCCGTACGGCTTCCCGAGCGGCTCCCGGTCCCCCGGAGGCGGCGGGCTGCTGCCCCGTCCCCGACTCCTGCCGCTTCTCGGCCCGTTCCGCGAGTCCACCCCGCCCGGGCCTTACCCCCGCAGACGCAGCGCCCCCAGCGCCCTCAGCGCCCCCAGCGCCCTCAGCGCCCCCAGCGCCCTCAGCGCCCTCAGCGCCCTCAGCGAACAACGCCTCCGCCCGTCGCCTCAGCTCCTCCGCCGAGCCGTGGGGCCCTCTCCGCACCCGGCCGCCGACGTAGCCGACACCGCCGACACGCGGCGGACGTCGGCGGCGGAAGCGGCCGTCGGAGGCGGGAGCGCGGCCGGGACCACTGGTCGGGGCCGAGGTGCGGGAACCTGATCGAAGTGCCATGCGACGAGGATGGGGCACCTCGGCACACCCGCGATGATCATGGTCTGGATCCGTGGACCGCCGACGGGTTGTGGACAACGCCCTCACCCGAAGGAGGGTCCGCCCCACCTCACCGAGGCGAGACCACGACCCCCAGCAACCCGGGTCCCGTGTGCGCCCCGATCACCGCCCCCACCTCGCTGACGTGCAGGTCGGCCAGCCCGGGGACCCGGGTCCGCAACCGGTCCGCCAGGGCCGACGCCCGGTCGGGGGCGGCGAGATGGTGGACGGCGATGTCCACCTCGGCGGCGCCCGCCCGGTCGGCGACGATCTCCTCCAGGCGGGCGATCGCCTTGGACGCCGTACGTACCTTCTCCAGGGGTTCGATGCGTCCCCCGGACAACTGGAGCAGCGGTTTCACCGCGAGGGCGGAGCCGAACAGCGCTTGCGCGGCACCGATCCGGCCGCCGCGGCGCAGGTAGTCCAGGGTGTCGACGTAGAAGAAGGCGGAGGTGCCGGCCGCTCGCTTCTCGGCCGCGGTGACGGCCTCGTCCACCGTGCCGCCGGCCTCCGCCGCCGAGGCGGCGGCGAGGGCGCAGAAGCCCAGTGCCATCGCGATCATCCCGGTGTCCACGACATGTACCGGGATCGGTGCCTCGCGCGCGGCCAGCACCGCCGCGTCGTGCGTACCGGAGAGTTCGGCGGACAGGTGCAGGGAGACGATGCCGGTGGCGCCGGACTCGGCCGCCTCCCGGTAGGTCTCGGCGAACAGCTCCGGGCTGGGGCGCGAGGTCGTCACCGGCCGCCGCTTCTGCAGTGCCTGGGCCAGTGAACGGGTCGAGATCTCGGTGCCCTCCTCCAGGGCCCGGTCGCCCAGGACCACGGTCAGGGGTACCGCGGTGATGCCGTGACGCTCCATCGTCCGGGGCGGCAGGTAGGCCGTGGAATCGGTGACGATCGCGACATGGCGGGACATGAGCTGGAGGTTACCTGGCGTAGCGTCCGGGCGGCAGCCCACCCCTCTCACCAGCGCCGACCTGTCAGGTCGTGCTCTCCGGACGGGGCTTCTTCCGCCAGGGCTGGGCCGGACGCGGCCGAGTCGGGTCGATGGCCGCGCGGGCCCGCTCCTCGGCCGGTGCCGGCCGCCGCGACCTCGGCCGGGTCCGCCCCGCGACCGGCCCCATGGTGACCGGTGCCTCGGTGGTCGGGGCCTCGTGGGCGGGAGCCTCGGGCCACGGCGGTGGCGGCGGTGAGGTGGACGAGGTGGCGGGGTCGGACGACACCGTCCAGTGCCGCAGGGCGCCCGCCTCGACGTCGATCTGCGCGCTCAGCGAGTCCAGGTCGTCGCCGGCGAAGCGGTGGGCCCGGTCGCGGGCCGCCCAGCGCAGGGAGTCGGCGGCCCGGGTGATGCGCCCGGTGCGTTCGCGCAGCGCCGGGAGGCGCTCGGCGAGGGTGGTGCGGTCGGGTTCGGACTCCAGGCGCCGCAGTTCGCCGTCGAGTTCGTGGCCGTGGGCGCTGAGCCGCTCGAAGAGGCCGACGGACTCCTTCAGGGAGGTGTCCTCGGCCGCGCCCGCCTGCAGCGCGTCCTGCGTGGCCCGCATCGAGGTGCGCAGGCTCAGCCGCAACTGCGCCAGCTCGCCGGTCGCGCCCGGCTGGACGAAGGACTTGGCCCGCAGGGTGTGGTCCTCGACCGTGCGGCGGGCCTGGGTGAGGGTGCGGTCCACGCCGCGCTTGGCGGCGCCGACGGCCTTGACCGTGGCGTAGACGCCCAGGACGACGAGGAGCACGAAGAGCAGTGCCACCACTGCGACCGCTGCTTCCACGGTGATCCTCCTGAGCCCCGGGGGCGTCCGCGACGCACACCGCGCCGCTCTTCCACGGTAAACGCAACGGGCAGGCCCGGAGTTCCGGAAGAACCCCGAACCTGCCCGTAGGGGACTACCCCGAACGGACCGCCCAGAGCGGACCGCCCCCGGTCCCTCCCCCTCCCCCGCTCCCTCCCCGAGGGGCGGACGTCACGCCGGAACGATGTTCACCAGCTTCGGCGCCCGCACGATCACCTTCCGGATGCCGGCGCCGTCCAGCGCCGCCACGACCTTCTCGTCGGCCAGGGCCACCTTCTCCAGCTCCTCGTCGGAGATGGACGGGGCGACCTCCAGCCGCGCCTTGACCTTGCCCTTGATCTGGACGACGCAGGTGACCGTCTCGTCCACCACGTACGCCGGGTCGGCGACCGGGAAGTCCTGGTGGACGACCGAGTCGGTGTGGCCCAGCTTGCGCCACAGTTCCTCGGCGACGTGCGGGGCCAGCGGCGCGACCATCAGCACCAGGGCCTCGGCGACGGAGCGGGGTACCGGCCCGCCCGCCTTGGTCAGGTGGTTGTTCACCTCGGTGACCTTGGCGATCGCCGTGTTGAACCGCATGCCCTCCAGGTCGCCGCGGACCCCGTCGATCGTCTTGTGCAGCGCGCGCAGGGTCGCCTCGTCGGGTTCGGCGTCCACCACGGCCAGGTCGCCGGTCGCCTCGTCCACGACGTTGCGCCACAGCCGCTGCAGCAGCCGGAACTGGCCCACCACCGCGCGGGTGTCCCACGGCCGGGAGACGTCCAGCGGGCCCATCGCCATCTCGTACAGGCGCAGCGTGTCGGCGCCGTACTCGGCGCAGATCTCGTCCGGGGTGACCGCGTTCTTCAGGGACTTGCCCATCTTGCCCAGCAGGCGGCTGACCTTCTCACCCTGGTGGAACCAGGCGCCGTCGCGCTCCTCCACCTCGGCGGCCGGTACGGCGATGCCGCGCGCGTCCCGGTAGACGTACGCCTGGATCATGCCCTGGTTGAACAGCCGGTGGAACGGTTCGGCCGAGGAGACGTGCCCCAGGTCGAACAGGACCTTGGACCAGAAGCGGGCGTACAGCAGGTGCAGCACGGCGTGCTCGGCGCCGCCGACGTACAGGTCGACGCCGCCGTGCGGCTGCCCCTCGCGCGGGCCCATCCAGTACCGCTCGATCTCCGGGTCGACCAGCTTCTCGGAGTTGTGCGGATCCAGGTAGCGCAGCTCGTACCAGCAGGAACCCGCCCAGTTGGGCATGGTGTTGGTCTCGCGGCGGTACTTCTTCGGGCCGTCGCCCAGGTCCAGGGTGACGTGGACCCAGTCCTCGTTGCGGGAGAGCGGGGTCTCCGGCGAGGTGTCCGCGTCGTCCGGGTCGAAGGTGCGCGGCGAGTAGTCCTCGACCTCGGGCAGCTCCAGCGGCAGCATCGACTCGGGCAGGGCGCGGGCGATGCCCTCCTCGTCGTAGACGATCGGGAAGGGCTCGCCCCAGTAGCGCTGGCGGCTGAACAGCCAGTCGCGCAGCCGGAAGTTGACCGTGCCCTCGCCGGCGCCCTCGGCGGCCAGCCACTCGGTGATGCGCGCCTTGGCGTCGACGACGCCCAGGCCGTCCAGGCGGACGCCGTCACCCGAGGAGTTGACGATCTTCGCGTCGTGGGAGGCGAAGGCGTCCTCCCAGGTGGAGGTGTCCGTGCTCCGGCCGTCGGTCGGCTCCACGACGCAGCGGATCGGCAGCTCGAAGGCGCGCGCGAACGCGAAGTCACGCGTGTCGTGCGCCGGGACGGCCATGATCGCGCCGGTGCCGTAGCCCATCAGCACGTAGTCGGCGATGAAGACGGGGACCCGCTCGCCGTTGACCGGGTTGGTGGCGTAGGCGCCGATGAAGACACCGGTCTTGTCCTTGGCCTCGGCCTGCCGCTCCACGTCGGACTTGGCGGCGGCCTGCGCGCGGTAGGCGGCGACGGCCTCGGCCGGGGTGGCGTGGCCGCCGGTCCAGGCCGCGTGGGTGCCCTCGGGCCAGGCGCCGGCGGTGAACTTCTCCACCAGCGGGTGCTCGGGGGCCAGCACCATGTAGGTGGCGCCGAACAGGGTGTCGGGACGCGTGGTGAACACGGTGATGCGCTCGCCGTCGATGGGGAAGCCGACGCGGGCGCCCTCGGAGCGGCCGATCCAGTTGCGCTGCTGCAGCTTGATGGCCTCGGGCCAGTCCAGCTCGTCCAGGTCGTCGATCAGCCGGTCGGCGTAGGCGGTGATGCGCATGTTCCACTGGCGCAGCTTGGCCTTGAAGACGGGGAAGTTGCCGCGCTCGGAGCGGCCGTCGGCGGTGACCTCCTCGTTGGCCAGGACGGTGCCCAGACCGGGGCACCAGTTGACCGGCGCGTCGGAGGCGTAGGCCAGGCGGAACTCGCCCAGCACCTCGGCGCGCTCGGCGGCGGTCAGTTCGCCCCACGCGCGCGTGTGGCCGGGTACCGGCCGCTCACCGGACTCGAACAGGTCGATCAGCTCGGCGATCGGGCGGGCCCGGCGCGCCTCGACGTCGTACCAGGAGTTGAAGATCTGCAGGAAGATCCACTGGGTCCACTTGTAGTACTCGGGGTCGATCGTGGCGAACGACCGGCGCCGGTCGTGGCCCAGGCCCAGCCGGCGGAGCTGGCTCCGCATGTTGTTGATGTTGGCCTCGGTGGACACGCGCGGGTGCGTGCCGGTCTGCACGGCGTACTGCTCGGCGGGCAGGCCGAAGGCGTCGAAGCCCAGGGTGTGCAGGACGTTGTGGCCGGTCATCCGCTGGAAGCGGGCGGTGACGTCGGTGGCGATGTACCCCAGGGGGTGGCCGACGTGCAGTCCGGCGCCGGAGGGGTACGGGAACATGTCCATGATGAACTTCTTGGGCTTGGCGACCGTCTCCGGATCGCCCGCCAGGTCACCGCTCGGGTTGGGGGCGGCGTAGGTGCCCTCGGCGTCCCAGAAGTCCTGCCAGCGTGCCTCGATCTCGGTCGCCAGGGCGGCCGTGTAGCGGTGCGGCGCGGCCACCTCGGCGGTGGCGGCGGCGTGGGTCTCGCTCATGATCCTCAAAGCTCCATCGATCGTCTTCGCCTGCGGCTGCGACTTCCAGAAATGAAAAATCCCCTCGCACAGGAGGGGACGCCGCGCCGATTCCGAACCATTCCGGAGCACCGGCGGTCGGGACTGATCAGCGCGGCTCGCTAAGCAGAAGGCGTACGGCACGCATGGCGTCAGGGTACCGCAGTCGCCGATCGGGCCGCGAGGGACTTCCGGCGAGGGCGGGGAGCGGCCGACGTCGCCGGAGTCGCCGGAGTCGCGAGCGAGAAGGGAGACGGAGCGTTACTTCGCGTAACAACCGCTAAGGGACATCACAACAACCGTATTGTCGTTTGATAACAACGCAATAACTCAATCCTCGTACCCATGGGGTTGGCGCCACTTAAAGTGCGGCATCGGGACCGCTTCCCCGAACCGCTCGGAGTGCCCCCATGAACCCACCTCTCGCCACCACGGCGGACGACTCGTTCGCGTCGTTCCTCGACTTCGGCGCCGGCGTACTGTCGCTGGTCTGCCTCAGCGCCTCGGTGATCTGGGGTCTCGTCGCCCAGGACCGCTTCCTGCTCGTGGCGCGTCAGCGCATCCTGGCCCAGGCGGTGCACCGGAGCACCGCCGTCGCCTCGCTCGTCCTCCTGCTGATCCACGTCGGGGTCAAGCTGGGGCTGGCCCACACCACCTGGGTCGCCGCCCTCGTCCCCTTCGGGCTGCTCGCCACGGAGGACGAGCAGTTCGGCGGCCGGGCCGTCCTGATCGGCTTCGGCACGCTGGCCGGGCTGCTCATGGTCTTCGTGGCCGTCACCGGCGCGCTGCGCAACCGCTTCGCCTCCCCCGCGCCCGTCGCGGCCCGCTGGCGGGCCATGCACATGCTGGCCTATCCGGCCTGGTGCCTGGCCCTGCTCCACGGGCTCTACGCGGGCCGCGCGGCGAAGCCGGTCTTCATGCTCCTCTACGGCCTCTCCCTGGTCGCCGTGATGGCGGCGCTCGCGCTGCGTTCGGCACCGGCCCAGGTCAAGCGACGGATCGCCGACCGCGTCACCACCCTCTTCGGCACCGACACCGGCCGCGCGGAACGCGAGGGGCGTGAGGAGCGTGAGGAGCGCGAAGAGGCGCAGCCGAGTGGCTCCCGCGCCCGGGCCGGGTCCGCACGGCCGTCGTCGGACCGCGCGAGCCGCGCGGACTCGGGCGTCCCACAGCAGCGCTCATACGCCCCGCAAACCCAGGACGTCCCCGGCACCCCGGGGCCCCCGTACGACTCCTACTCCTCCTACTCCTCCTACGCCTCCTACGTGCCGCCGCCGTACGAGCCCGGGGGCGGCCCCGCTCCCCAGGAGCCCGCGAACGGCTTCGCCGCCGCCTACCGTGCCGTCGCCGGACCGCCCCGCGCGCGGCAGCCCTTCGCGTCCACCGGCCCCGGGCTGCCCCCGGACCCGCGGGCCGCGCGGACCATGCCCTACGCGGACGCCGCCGCCCCGGGCAGCTGGCCGGTGCCGTCGCCGCCGCCGGTCGGTGAGGCGCCCCCGTCGGCCTACGACCCCCTCACCGACACCGGACACACCATCCCGGTCCAGGGCGTTCCGGGCACCTTCGGGCCGGGTCCGAGTGACCTGTACGACACCGGTGAGACGAACGGTGTCCGCGGCCCGTACTACCCGGGTGACCCGTACGACAGCGGTCCCGCCACGGGTACGACCCCCGGTGCGTCCTACGACTTCGGCGCACCGGGTTCCGGTGAACCTTGGAACACGCCCTCCGGAGGCTCTGAGTGAACGAGGCCCTGCCTGACGTCCCCGAAGTCCGCGTGGTCGGACTTCCCCAGCTCACGTCGGGTTTCGACCTTGTCGAACGACTGGATCTGCCCATGCACCTGAAGGTGCACGGGCCGCTGGACCCCATGGGCGGCGAGCAGCTCGCGCAGCTCGCCGAACGTGTCAACCTCAGGGGCCGCGGCGGCGCGGGCTTCCCCTTCCACAAGAAGCTGCGCTCGGTCGCCGAGGCGGCGATCAAGCGCGGCGTACGGCCGGTCGTCGTCGTCAACGGCAGCGAGGACGAACCGGCCTGCCGCAAGGACACCGTCCTGATCAACCGCGCCCCGCACCTCATCCTGGACGGCGCGCTGCTGTGTGCCGAGGCGATGGGCGCGCGCACCCTGGTGATCGGGGTCACGCGCGAGTCCACGCAGCGCTCCATGGAGGCCGCGCTCGCCGAACGCGGCCTGAGCAACGGCCGCCGGTCCGCCCTGCGGGCACGCGTGCAGCGCAATCCCGTACGGATGGTGACCGGCGCCGCCGCCTCGCTGATCCGTTCCATCGACGGCGGCCCTGCGGTCCCGCCCGGCCGCAAGATCAGCGCGTCGAAGAGCGGTGTCGGCGGCGCGCCCACGCTGCTCTCCAACGCCGAGACCTTCGCGCAGCTCGCCATCGCCGCCCGCATCGGCCCGGAGCGCTACGGCAACACGGGCCTGTACGACGAGCCGGGCACGGTCATGCTGACCGTCTCCGGGGCGGTCGCCCGGCCCATGGTGATCGAGGTGCCGACCGGCGTGCCGATGCGCTACGTCCTCCAGCTCGCGGGGGCCCCGCCGGCCTTGCAGGGCGTGCTCACCGGCGGCTATCACGGCAAGTGGATCGACGCGGCCACCGTCGACGAGGCGATCGTCTCGCGCAACTCGCTGGACGCGGTGGGCGGTTCGCTGGGCGCCGGCGCGATCCTGCCGATCGGCCAGGAGACGTGCCCGCTGGGCGAGTCGCTGCGGGTGGCCCAGTGGCTGGCGCAGGAGAGCGCGGGCCAGTGCGGCCCCTGCTACCTGGGGCTGCCGGCCGCCGCGCGCGGCCTGGAGGACATCCTGAACGGCGGTGGTCCGGCCGCCCTGGAGGCGGTCAGGCAGGTCGCCAGGAACGTGAAGCGGCGCGGCGCCTGCTCGCACCCGGACGGCTCGGCGATGTTCCTGGAGTCGACCGTCGCGGCGTTCACGGACGACCTCGCCGCCCATGTCCTGGGCAACGGCTGCGGACGGCCCGTGCGGGGCGTCCTGCCGCTCTTCGAGGGCGGCGCCGGCCCGACGGGCGTTCCCGGCGGCGGATCGGCCGGGGACGACGGGCCCAGCCGGCAGAAGATCTACGTGGACTGGACGCTGTGCCGGGGCCACGGGCTGTGCGCGGACATCCTCCCGGAGGTCTTCCAGCTCGGCGCCGACGGCTTCCCGACGGTGGCGCAGGCCCAGGTGCCGCGCTACGCGGAGGCCAAGGCCCTGCGGGCGGTGCGCCGTTGCCCGGCGCTCGCGCTGCGCGTCGAGGAGGACCTGCGCGCGCAGACGCCGCCCCGCAACAACCTGCCGGTCCTCTCCCCGGGCCGGGGCCGCCGCGCCCTCGGCCGCTGAACGGGCACAAGGCAGGCCGGGTACGGAAAAGATCCCCCGGGTCCGAGGACCCGGGGGATCTTTTCAAGAAACTGTGGAGCTAAGGAGAATTGAACTCCTGACCTCCTGCATGCCATGCAGGCGCTCTACCAACTGAGCTATAGCCCCTTGTTGCGGTCCGCCCGGTTTCCCCGGCGGCGACGCCAACATTACACGGTCACCCGGGCCGCACACCAAATCGTTTCCGATCTGCCCGGTTCGACCTCTTTCGCCGTCGGGTCAAGCGCCGGCAAGCAGTGTGAGCGGGTCAGCGGGTCAGCGGGTCAAGCGGTGACGAACGAGTAGAACCGTTTGAGCGTGCAGTGCTCCTCCAGGAGCCGGCCGTAGATCGGTTCGCCTTCGAGTTCGCGGTACGTCTCGATGGGGTCGCCTTTTATGATCAGCGCCCGCGCGCACTCCTCGCACCAGTACTGGTACTCGGGGTTGAGCGGTTCCATGTCCCGGACGATGGGGGTGCCGCTGCCGCACCAGTCGCACTTCCGCCTGTGTGCACCCATCGATCAGCTCCAGTTACGGCCGCAGGCCGTACACACGTACGAGATGCCGCCGTTGTCCCCGAGGACCTGGGCGACGTGCGCGGAGCCGCAGGAAGGGCAGCGGAGACGGGTGGCGGTGTTCCGTGTCGACACCGCGTCGAGGGGGCCGTCGCCCTCCTTGAGGATGCTCGCAGGCATCGCTACTCCCTCCCAGTCGGGCCGCGCCCCCTTCCGGCCGTTTGATTCTGCCACGACCCGGCCAATACGGTCAGCGACGCCTCAGTACCAGTCCGGACACGGCCGTCCGGAGGCGGCCGTCGGTACGGCCGCCACGGAGGTATACGCCCGTCGGGGCCGGACCGCTCAAACGGAGAAGAACGAAAAATCCCGCCCCCCGAGGGGGACGGGATTCGTCCGTGGAGCTAAGGAGAATTGAACTCCTGACCTCCTGCATGCCATGCAGGCGCTCTACCAACTGAGCTATAGCCCCAGGTCCCACGCGACTTGGGCCGCGTGTCTGGCTCGCCCCGCTCGGCGGGGCGAACAAGAAGAACTTTAGCCTGCGACCTGCCGGAAAGTGAAATCCGGGCCTCGGCCGGGCCGCGGCTCAGTCGTCGTCGCCGAGCACCGGCTCGGGCAGCGTGCCGGCGTTGTGCTCCAGCAGCCGCCAGCCGCGGGCGCCCTCGCCGAGGACGGACCAGCAGCAGTTGGTCAGACCGCCCAGGCTCTCCCAGTTGAGCGGGTCGAGCCCGAGCAGGCGGCCGATGGTGGTGCGGATGGTGCCGCCGTGGCTGGTGACGACGAGGGTGCCGTCCTCCGGGAGCTTCTCCGCGTGGCGGAGCACCACGGGGGCGGCGCGGTCGGCGACCTCGGTCTCCAGTTCGCCACCGCCCCGGCGGACCGGCTCACCGCGCTTCCAGGCGGCGTACTCCTCGCCGTGCCGGGCGATGATCTCCTGGTGCGTCAGGCCCTGCCAGGCGCCCGCGTAGGTCTCCCGCAGGGCCTCGTCGTACGAGACCTCCAGGCCGGTGAGGGCGGCCAGCTCGGCCGCCGTGACGACGGCCCGCTTCAGGTCGGAGGCGATGATCGCGTCGGGCTGGAGGCCGGCCAGCAGGCGGGCCGCGCGGCGGGCCTGGGCGACGCCGGTCTCGGTCAGCTCGACGTCGGTGGTGCCCTGGAAGCGGCGCTCCACGTTCCACGAGGTCTGGCCGTGGCGCCAGAGAATGATGCGGCGGCCCCGCCCGGCCGGGTGGGCGCCCGCGTCATCGGTGGTGGTCATCACCACTCCCCGCCGGACTCGTTCGCCTCCTCGGCGGACCGGGCGCGGGCGTGCTCCTCGCCCTTGCCGCGGGTCGCCTGGGCGTCGGCGGGCAGCTCCAGCTCGGGGCAGTCCTTCCAGAGCCGCTCCAGGGCGTAGAAGACGCGCTCCTCGCTGTGCTGGACGTGGACGACGATGTCGACGTAGTCGAGCAGGACCCAGCGGGCCTCGCGGTCGCCCTCGCGGCGCACCGGCTTGGCGCCGAGCTCCTTGCTGAGCCGCTCCTCGATCTCGTCGACGATCGACTTGACCTGGCGGTCGTTGGGCGCGGAGGCCAGCAGGAAGGCGTCCGTGATCGACAGGACGTCGCTGACGTCGTAGGCGATGACGTCGTGGGCGAGCTTGTCGGCAGCCGCCTGGGCGGCCTTGTTGATGAGTTCGAGAGAGCGGTCGGTCGCGGTCACGGAGAGGCTTTCGGTCGACGGTTGCTTGACCCCAAGGGTCTCACGACCGCCGACCTCACCCCGTGCGGTCACTCCCGGTCACGTGGCGGGTCGGTAGTCCTGCCCGAGGACGACCGACACCCGCGCGTTCGCGGACACCTCTCCCTTCGCGACACTGCTGGTGGGCAGCCCGAGCGTCTTGGCGACCTCGGTGGCGTTCTCCTTGTCGCCGGCGTCCGCGTAGAGCACCTGGGAGGTGGCCCGGTCGGAGGCGGCGGCGGAGCTCTCCAGGAAGGTGAAGCCGCCGTTGAGCAGGACGACGCGGACCTTGTCGGTGTTGCTGTCGACGCCGCTGGCGTTCTGGACGGAGACGCTGACCGCCGCGTCCTTGTCGGGGCTCTTGGCGGTGCCGCCGAGGACGTCCTTGACGACGCCGGCGCTCGCCTCCGCACTGAGTGTGCCGTCGTCCTGGACGGGCAGCGTCGCGGTCTTGAAGTCGCCGCCCTTGGCGCGTTCGGCGAGCCCGGCGAGGAAGGAGCCGAGGTCCTTGTCGGTGAGCGGCGGGTCGAGGATCATCCCCAGGGTCTGGACGGTGGTCGTCGCTCCCCGCGCGTCCGAGGAGAGCTTGCGCAGCACCCCCTGCAGGACCTGCCCGAACCGTTCGAGCTGGGCGTCCTGCGTCTCCTGCGCGCCCTGGTAGGTGGCGTAGGCGACGGCCGTCTTGCCGCTGAGGGTCTGGCCCTCGCCCTTGCGGACCAGGGCGGTGCTCTTCTTGGACTCCGGGTCGGGGACGTCGGTGTCGGTGTCGACCTCGATGTTGCCGACGAGGTCGACGAGGACCTGGAGGTAGGGGGTGTCCAGGCGCCAACTGCCCTCGATGTCGGTGCCGAGCGCCGAGTCGAGCGCGGTGCGCGCCGAGTCGGGGCCGGTGTCGACGGACTTGGCCAGCGTGGTGGGGTTGCCGTCGTCGCCGGTCAGGCCGAGGGAGTTGGGTACGAGGACGGCGGTGCCCTGCTCGGTGGTGGTGTTGTCCACGAGCAGCGCGGTGGAGGTGGTGCCGCCCTTGGTGTCGTGCAGGTGCACGGCGATCACGTCGCGTTTCTGGGCGCCCGCCGCGGTCGTACCGCCGGTGGCGGAGTCGGCGGAGGACAGGCCGGGCAGCTTCCCGGCGTACCAGAGGTAGCCGACGCCGCCGACCGCGACCAGGGCGAGGACGACGACGAGGGCGACGACTCGCGCGCGGGCGCGGCGGCGGGCCTCCTCGCGGCGCTCGGTGCGGTTCTCGGTGAACGCCATCCAGTCGATGACGTCCTCGGAGTCGCCGTCCGGCTCCTCCACGAAGGCGAACTGCTCGGTGCGGTAGTCCGGCGCCGCGCCGCCGTGGTCCGGGACGTCCGCCCCGGGCGGGCCGGGTGCTGCCTCGCGGGGGCCCGCCTGCTGCGGGATGTGCGCGGTCTGCTCGGCGACCCGCGGCTGACCGCCGTACGCCTGCCCGCCCGCGCCCGTGGTGCCCGCGGTACCCGTGGTGCCCGTGGGGTAGGTCTCGTAGCCGGCGCCGTGGCCCGGGACGGGGGGCTGCGGTCCCGTGTCGTAGCCGCCGCCGTAGAGGTCGTAGCCCGGGGCGGACTGCTGCCCTCCGGTGGCGTACGGGCCGCCCTGGACGTAACCCTGCTGTCCCTGTCCCTGCCCCTGCCCCTGCTGGGGGTATCCCTGCTGCCCGTGGTGTCCCTGCTGCGCGTACGGGTCGTACGTCTGCTGCTGGGCGGGCTGGTCTGCCGGGGCCTGGCGGTACACCGGCCGGCCGTACTCGTCGTAACCGACGAGTTCGTACCGGTCGTCGTGCCCGCTGCCGTACCCCGCGTCGTATCGGTCGTTCACCGGTGCCCCTCTCGGCTCACTCGCCGCGGTACAGCTCGCGCTTGTCGATGTAGCGCACCACACCGTCCGGCACCAGGTACCAGACGGGATCGCCCTTGGCGACTCTCGCACGGCAGTCCGTCGAGGAGATGGCCAGAGCGGGAACCTCCACGAGGGAGACGCCGCCCTTGGGCAGCCCGGCGTCGGTCAGGGTGTGGCCGGGCCGGGTGACGCCGATGAAGTGTGCCAGGGAGAACAGTTCCTCGCTGTCGCGCCAGGTCAGGATCTGGGCGAGGGCGTCCGCGCCGGTGATGAAGAACAGGTCCGTGTCCGGGTTGAGCGCTTTCAGGTCGCGCAGGGTGTCCACGGTGTAGGTGGGGCCGCCGCGGTCGATGTCGATGCGGCTCACGGAGAACTGCGGGTTCTCGACGGTGGCGACGACGGTCATCAGATAGCGGTCCTCGGCGGCGGAGACCGCGCGGTGGCTCTTCTGCCAGGGCTGCCCGGTGGGGACGAAGACCACCTCGTCCAGGTGAAACTGCGAGGCGACCTCACTGGCCGCCACGAGGTGCCCGTGGTGGATCGGGTCGAAGGTGCCGCCCATGACGCCGAGCCGGCGTCTTCCCGACCGTGACGGATGGTTGCCGAGACCGGGCGACGGGCGGTGCCGCGTGCCGCCGGCGGATGCGCTCCTCGTACTGCTCTCCGTGCTGTTCTCCGCGCCGCTCTCCGTGCCGTGCGCCGGACCGGTAGGCATGTCCTGCTCTCCCATGCGTGCAGACCCTACCGGCCCGAACGGTGGGCCTCGGCCGCCAGTTGCCCCGCGGACCCGCTCAGCGGTCGCGGTTGAAGCGGGTGGTGATGAACAGCAGGAGCAGCAGGATGACGAAGGCGCCGATGCCGGTGAGGTAGGGGCTGAGGCTCTCGTGGTTGCCGCCGTGCTCCTCGCCGCCCTCGGCGGCGAGCGTGACGATCTGGGCTGCGGTGCTGTGAAGGCTCATCTGCGGCAGGGCCTCTCGCGTGTGGGCGGGATAAAAACGTCGCCTCATCGTATGCGGGCGCCCGGCTGACGATCACGCCGACTCCGCCGTTGGGGAGGGACCGGAGGTCCCGGAACTGCCGGAGGAACCTTCCGGTGGCCTCAGTCGTCCTTCTTGTAGCCACGCAGCAGGAACCAGGCCGCCAGCGCACAGCCCAGCACCATCACGACCAGGACGATCCGGAGCAGGTTGCCCGTCCCCTGCGGTTCGGCGGCGGCCAGTGCCTCGGCGAGGCGGGCGGGGTGGGGGATGTGCTGCATGGCGCGGACTCCTTAGCTGTACTGCCCGTCCACCGTATCCCCGCCTAGGCTGGGGCTTGCTTCGGGGGCACAAAGGGCCGCACAAGGGTTGGCAAAGGGCCACACACACGCACATGGGGGAAGACATGTCCGACGGCCACCAGCACCACGGGCACGAGCGGGTGCCCGGCAGGTCACGCAGGCGCTTCCCCGGGATCTCCTCACGGGCGTACGAGCATCCGGCCGACCGCAGCGCCCTGGTCGCGCTGCGGAAGCTGAGCGGGTTCGACACGGTGTTCAAGGCGCTCAGCGGTCTGCTGCCCGAGCGCAGTCTCCGGCTGCTGTTCCTCTCCGACTCGGTGCGCGTCTCGGACCGCCAGTTCGCCCATCTGAACGACATGCTGCGGGACGCCTGCTACCTGCTGGACCTGGCGAAGGTCCCCCCGATGTACGTCAACCAGGACCCGACGCCGAACGCGATGTGCATCGGCCTGGACGAGCCGATCATCGTCGTGACCACGGGGCTGGTGGAGCTGCTCGACGAGGAGGAGATGCGGGCGGTCGTCGGGCACGAGGTCGGGCACGCGCTGTCCGGTCACTCGGTCTACCGGACCATTCTGCTCTTCCTGACCTCGCTCGCCGTCCGGGTCGCCTGGATCCCGCTGGGCAATGTGGCGATCATGGCGGTGGTGACCGCGCTGCGTGAGTGGTTCCGCAAGTCGGAGCTGTCCGCCGACCGGGCGGGGCTGCTGGTGGGCCAGGACCTCCAGGCGTCCATGCGCGGCCTGATGAAGATCGCGGGCGGCAACCACCTGCACGAGATGAACGTGGACGCCTTCCTGGAGCAGGCCGAGGAGTACGAGGCCGGGGGCGACCTGCGCGACTCGGTGCTGAAGATCCTGAACGTACTGCCCCGCTCCCACCCCTTCACCACGGTGCGCGCCGCCGAGCTGAAGAAGTGGGAGGCGTCCCGCGACTACCAGCGGATCATGGACGGCCACTATCCGCGGCGCGAGGAGGACAAGGACACCTCGGTCCGGGACTCCTTCCGCGAGTCGGCCTCCAGCTACGCCACCCACGTGCGCGGCTCCAAGGACCCGCTGATGCGGCTGGTGAACGACATCGCGGGCGGCGCCGGCGACCTCGGCGAGCGGATGCGGCGGGGCTTCGGCGGGTTCACGGCCGCGCAGCCGAAGCCGCCGCGAGACCCCGACGGCACGGACGGCACGGACGGCACGGACGGCCGTTCGAACGGCTCGGCGGGCGGGCCGGGCGGCCCGGACGGGAGTGGCGGTCCGCGGGGCGGCCCGGACTCGCCCCCGCGCGACGGGGTCTGATCCGCCGGCCGGGCGGCGGCTCACGGCGTCGGCTGCGCGCCGCCCGCCAGGGAGCCGCACAGCGCCGTGGCGCTCTCGCTGGTGTACGGGTCGGTGCCCGCCGGGCCGCCCTCCTTGGCGGTCTGGCCGGCGAGCAGCGGGCGCAGGTACCCCGCGGAGTCCTCGGCGCAGGACAGCGGCCCGGCCTGGACGTAGGAGAGGGTGAGCCGGGCCTGGCGCAGCCGCAGGTCGTCCCGGTCGAAGCGGAAGTGCAGCTCGCGCCGGACGGTGAACAAGGACGCCTCGGCCCGGTCGTCGCCGGCGGGCCGCAGCGGGTAGACGACGGTGTGGTCGGCGACGACCTCCAGGGTGGCGGAGTCGCTCTCCACCACCCGCAGGGAGCCGCGGACCCGGATCTCGGAGGCGGCCAGAGCGGCCCGGGAGGGATCGAGGCGCACCAGCCAGCCGGTGACCGCGTGGTGCCCGTCGGCGGCGGGGCTCGCCAGGCTCTCGTCGAACTGGGCGAGCTGTTCGGGATCGAGCAGCACCCGCACGGACCGGGTCTCCCCGCCGACCAGCACCTCCGGGTCGAGCGCCGAGCGGACGACGTAGCTCTGGGCCGTCGTCAGGGCGCTCATGACCTGCTCGTCCGCGAAGTGGGCGGTGGAGCGGGCGGGCGGCAGCGGGACGCCCGCGGCGCCGGCCCGGAAGGCCGCCGCCGGGCTGTGCGCGTAGAGCTGTTCGACGTCGGCGGCGCCGGGCACCCGGCCGGGCGGGGCCAGCGGGACGACGGTCGTCCGCAGCGGGTCGGCGCGCAGCCGCGCGGCCCGGGTCTCGTAGGGGTCCCGTACGCCCATGTAGAGCGCGGTGCCGAAGGCGAGGGCGATCAGCACGACGAGCAGGAGGGCCTGCCGGGGCAGTCCCCGGCGCAGCGGCGGCAGGCGGCGGACGGCGGGCGCGTGGTCGGTGATGCGCTCCCGGGCGGAGAACTCCTGGAGCCGGGCAGCGCGGACGAACGATTCGTCGAAGACGACGGACCGGTACTCGTCCTCTCCGCCCGCGGAGGCGCCCTCGGGTGGCCCCTCAGGCGGGTCCGAAGGCCCTCCCATATCTTCAGAGTAGGTCGCCGGACGCTCCGGTAAACGCCCCGGTACGCGTCAAGTTGCGGCGGTTTCCCGCCGGGGCGGCCGGGGCGGGAGAGGCGGTGAGCGCGCCGGTCAGGGGCTGCGCGGAAGCACCGGGACGGCCGGCTGGGGGTGGTCCGCCGAGGCGGAGGGGGCGCGGGCGGTGCCGCTCTGCTCGGGGACGGTGGAGGCGGGCGGGGGGCCCTGGTCCCGGTCGGGGGTCGAGGAAGCGCCCCGGTAGACGGCCGCGAAGGCCAGCGCGACCATGCCGATGCCCATCACGAGGGCGAGCAGCCAGGCGACGGGACGGTGCCAGCGGACCTGCTTGCCGTAGGAAGCGGGGGCGCCGTACGGCCGGTCGAGCGGGTCGGCGTCGTCGTAGCCGTCCGGGTCGTGGCCGAAGCCGCCGTACCCGTCGTCCCGGCGCTCGCCCCGGGTGTGGGTCCGGCGGGCCTCCGCCTCGGACGCCTCGGCGCGGGCCCGGGCGGCGGCGAGGAGGCGTTCGACCGCGGTCGGTTCGTGGACCTCGGCCGCCCGTACGAAGTCCTCGTCGAAGACCACGGAGGCGAACTCTTCGTCCGACACCCCGCGGTCGTGGTCGTCGTCGGGCTCCCAGCCGTCAGGGAACGGCGAACCCCCCACGTCCTCCGGCACGGATCCAGAGTAGACCTGGGGGGTCGTTCTGGGCAGACGGCAGGGAAATTCATCTGCCCCGCGGCCGGCCGGGCGCCCGGTCCGGTCAGCGCCGTACGTGCCCGTCGCCGGTGACGATGTACTTGGTGCTGGTCAGTTCCGGCAGGCCCATCGGGCCCCTCGCGTGCAGCTTCTGGGTGGAGATGCCGATCTCGGCGCCGAAGCCGAACTGGCCGCCGTCGGTGAAGCGCGTGGAGGCGTTCACGGCGACCGTGGTGGAGTCGACCAACTGGGTGAAGCGGCGGGCGGCCTGCTGCGAGGTGGTGACGATGGCCTCGGTGTGGCCGGAGGTCCACAGCCGGATGTGCTCGACGGCCTTGTCCAGGGAGTCGACGACCGCGGCGGCGATGTCGTGGGACAGGTACTCGGTCTCCCAGTCCTCCGGCGTCGCCTCGACCACGGTGGCCTTGGAGCCCTGGGCGTGGGCCCGCACCCGCTCGTCGGCGTGGACGGTGACCCCGGCCTCGGCGAGCGCGTCCAGGGCGCGGGGCAGGAACGCGGCGGCGATGTCCTGGTGGACCAGGAGGGTCTCGGCGGCGTTGCAGACACCGACCCGCTGGGCCTTGGAGTTGACCAGGATGTCGACGGCCATGTCGAGGTCGGCGGCGGCGTCGACGTAGACGTGGCAGTTGCCGGTGCCGGTCTCGATGACGGGGACGGTGGACTCCTGGACGACCGTGTTGATCAGGGAGGCGCCGCCGCGCGGGACGATCACGTCGACCAGGCCGCGGGCGCGCATCAGCTCGCGCACGCTCTCCCGGCTCTCCCCGGGCACGAGCTGTACGGCGTCGGCGGGCAGTCCGGCGCCGCCGACGGCGTCGCGGATCACCCGGACGAGAGCGGTGTTCGACCGGTAGGCGGAGGAGGAGCCGCGCAGCAGCACCGCGTTGCCGGACTTCAGGCAGAGGGCGGCGGCGTCGACGGTGACGTTGGGCCGGCCCTCGTAGATGATGCCGACCACGCCGAGCGGGACGCGGACCTGGCGCAGGTCGATGCCGTTGGGGAGGGTGGAGCCGCGGACGACCTCGCCGACCGGGTCGGGCAGCGCGGCCACGTCCCGCACGTCGGAGGCGATGGCCCGGACCCGCTCGGGGGTCAGGGTCAGCCGGTCGACGATCGCCTCGGAGATCCCGGCGGCCCGGGCCTTGGCCACGTCCTGGGCGTTCGCCTCGACGATCTCGCTGGTACGGACCTCCAGGGCGTCCGCGACGGCGAGCAGCGCGTCGTCCTTGGCGGCCCGCGGCAGCGGCGCGAGGTCGGCGGCGGCGGCCTTGGACCGGTAGGCGGCCCGGGCGACCGGGGACATCGAGTCGTACGGCGAGAGCGTGGTCATGGGGGAAGCGTAATGCGCCGTCGCAGGGCGTCCACCGGCTGTCCCAGAGCCCGAGACGGCCCTTGCCGCCCCGTGGAACGGGAGGCCCGGGGCGGTTTTCAGAAGGGGTGCACGCCGACGGGGGTGGCCGGTGCCGGGCCGTAGCCGGCGGCGATGCGCTGGTGGTAGGTGACGCGGTCGATGACCTCCAGGCCGACGATCTCCCAGGGCGGCAGTCCCGCGGTCTGCCGGTGCTCGCCCCACAGGCGCAGCGCGACGGCGGCGGCGTCGTGCAGGTCGCGGGCCTCCTCCCAGTACCGGATCTCGGCGTGGTCCTCGGCGTATCTGCTGGTCAGGAGGAAGGGATGGTCGTGGGCGAGCTGTTCCAGGGCGCGCCGCACCTCGGGGAGCGGGGAGCGCGTGCCGGAGACGCTGAGGGTGACGTGCCACAGGCGCGGGGTGTCCTCGGGTTCCTCGCCCCGGAACCGTTCCCCGGCCGCGACGCTGGTCAGGGCGCCGGACGTGCGGGAGCCGGGACCGCCGCAGGACGCCGTCGCCCCCGAGCGCACTCGCCTCACGACGGCCTCCTTCTCGCACGCGTCCGCTCCCGGCGGTCGGCCGGGAGCGTCGCCCGTCGAACACACGGGATTGTCGTCCCTCGGACAAAGTTGAGCAGGCCGACAGGGATCGCGTGGCGGTTTTTTCGGAACGTCCACCACCGGTGCGGGGACGTTTCGACCCATTACGGGTGAAGGATCACCAGATCGTCCCTGTGTACGACCTCTCGTTCGTACGCGGGTCCGAGTTCGCGGGCCAGTTCGCGGGTGGAGCGGCCGATCAGCTTCGGGATCTCCCGGGCGTCGAAGGTGACCAGGCCACGGGCGACCGCGCGGCCCCGGCCGTCCCGCAGTTCGACCGGGTCGCCGGCGTTGAACTCGCCCTCGACCGCGTCGATCCCGGCCGGCAGCAGCGACTTGCGGCCCTCCACCACGGCCCGTACCGCCCCGTCGTCCAGGGTGAGGGCGCCCTGCGGGGCGGAGGCGTGCTGGAGCCAGAGCAGCCGGTCGGCGGAGCGCCTGCCGGTGGGGTGGAAGTGGGTGCCGGTGTCCGCGCCGGTGAGGGCGTCGGCGGCGTGCACCGCGCTGGTGAGCACCACCGGGATGCCGGCGGCGGCGGCGATCCGGGCCGCCTCGACCTTGGTGACCATGCCGCCGGTGCCGACCCCGGCCTTGCCGGCGCTGCCGATCTCGACGTCCGCCAGGTCGGCCGGGCCGCGCACCTCGGCGATCCGGGAGGTGCCGGGGCGGGCCGGGTCGCCGTCGTAGACGCCGTCCACGTCGGAGAGGAGGACCAGCAGGTCGGCGCGGACGAGGTGGGCGACGAGGGCGGCGAGCCGGTCGTTGTCGCCGAAGCGGATCTCGTCGGTGGCGACGGTGTCGTTCTCGTTGACGACCGGGAACGCGCCCATCGCGAGGAGCTTGTCCAGGGTGCGCGCGGCGTTGCGGTGGTGGGAGCGGTGACTCATGTCGTAGGAGGTGAGGAGGACCTGGCCGACGCGGACGCCGTAGCGGGCGAAGGAGGCGGTGTAGCGGGCGACCAGGAGGCCCTGTCCGACACTGGCGGCGGCCTGCTGGCGGGCCAGGTCGCGGGGGCGCCGGCTCAGGCCCAGCGGCGCCAGGCCCGCGGCGATGGCGCCGGAGGAGACGAGGATCACCTCCCGCTCACCCTGGCCGCGCACCTTGGCGAGGACGTCCACGAGGGCGTCCACCCGGTCGGCGTCCAGGCCGCCCGCCGCGGTCGTCAGCGAGGAGGAGCCGACCTTGACGACGATCCTGCGGGCTTCGCCCACGGCCTGCCTCACGCCTGCCACCTGCACTCTTCCCCTCGGTCCCGGTTCTGTCCGCAATCTACGCGAACCGGGACGGGCGGTGCCGGACGGTCCAGTCCCCGGACAGCTCCCGGGCCGCCACCGCACCGGCCCGCGACATCCGGCGACGCTCAGTGAGTAAGTGACCGCTTACGTAACGCTTATGGCAAAATCGCTGTATTGGTTGCCCGTAGAAATCAAAGGTCGGATAAACATATGGTGAACCCTGTGTCACCATCAGACCCCGCAGCCCGCCCAGCCCGCCCCGTGAAGCGCATCCTGCTCCGTTCGGGGAAGAGCCCCTTCGACGCGGTTCCCGTCGAGGAAGCCCTCCACCGGGACGTCATCGCCACCAACTCCGGCAACCTGATCTTCAGCGACGCCGCGCACAAGATCCTGCAGACGCCGCACACCGAAGTGGTCTCCAACGGGATCAGGACCGATGTGAACGCGGCGGCGCGGATCAACGAGCAGTACGACGCCTTCGTCGTCCCCCTGGCGAACGCCTTCCGGCCGTCCTTCGAACCGCAGTTGCGGCGGCTGTCCCGGCTGATCGGCAAGCTCCGCATCCCCGTCGTGGTGGTGGGCGTCGGCGCGCAGACCGGACTGGGTTACGACCCGGCGCGGCTGAAGCCGATGGAGCCGGCGGTGCGCGAGTTCGTCTCGGCGGTGCTCGACCACAGCGCCTCGATCGGCGTGCGCGGCGAGTTCACCGAGCAGTACCTGAAGGACATGGGCTTCAGGGACGTCGAGGTCATCGGCTGCCCGTCGATGTTCATGTGGGGCAAGGAACTGGTCGTGGAGAAGCGGGTCCCCGCGCTCACGGCCGAGTCGCGGATCGCGATCAACGGCTCCCACAACGCGGTCGAGAAGCAGGGCCTGAACAAGCTGATCCGGCGCACCCACGCGCGCTACCCCCACCTGCGCTACATAGGCCAGAACCTCAGCGACGCCAAGCAGTTGCACTGGCGGGACCTGTCGGACCCGAACGCCCGCGTCACCGACATGCCGACCCACCCGGACCACCCGATGTACGGCGAGGACAAGGCGCGGGTCTACATCGACCCGGTCACCTGGATCGACGACCTGCGCGAGTTCGACTTCTCCTTCGGCTCCCGGATCCACGGCAACATCGCCGCCCTGCTGGCCGGCACCCCCGCGACCGTGCTGACCGGCGACTCCCGGACGCTGGAGCTGTGCCGGTACTTCGAGATCCCGCACCGGCGCATCGACAAGCTGACCGAGGACCTCGACCCGGCGGAGCTGTACGAGGAGGCGGACTTCGGCCCGCTCTGCGGCAACCACCCGGAGCGCTTCGAGCGGTTCGCCGCGTTCCTGGACAGCAACGGCCTGGAGAACACCTTCACCCACGGCGACCAGGGCGCGGCCTTCGAGGAGCGGATGCGCACGCTGTCGTTCCCGGCGGGCGTCCGCCCCTGGATCGACTCCGACCCCGCCGCCATGGCGGCGCGGACGGGCTGGCTCTACGGCCGGGTCTCGGAGCTGACCGCCGCCAACGCCAAGCTGAAGCAGGACCTGGCCAAGGCGAGGACGGGCGCGGCCAAGCCCGCGGCCAAGAAGGCCGTCGCGCCGGCGCAGTCGAGGTCCTCGGTGATCCGCCGCGCCCGGCGGGTGGTGGGCCGGCCGCTGCGCCGCGCCCTCCAGGGCGGCAAGTAGCCCCCGGCCCCGGCGGGAAAGTCCACAGCCGGTCCGGGCGCTCCAGCCGGTCCGGGCGCTCCAGGGTCCGGGACACGCGCGTGTCGTCGTGAGGGCGGCGCGCGTTAACCCGGGCGTCCGTCCTAGACGACCCTGGAGCGACCGCCGTGCCCGAACCCTCCTCCCGCCGGTCGCGCACGGCGCGGCCCCGCCGCCGCCGGATCACCGTCAAGCTGCTCGTCCTCGCCGGGCTGGCGGCGGCCTTCGCCGCCCAGGCCGTCGGCGCGCTGCTGCCGCACGTTCCGCTGCTGCTGGGCGCCACCGCCGCCGCGCTGGCCGCCGAGGGGGTGCTGTACCGGTGGCAGCGTTCCATGGTGTCGCTGTTCGCCAAGTCGCACGCGGACATCACCGTCCGGCACGTCCTGCGCGACCTGCTGCTCGTGGTGGGCCTGCTGCGGCTGGGCGAGCAGCCGCGCGAGACGGTGTACGCGCCGCTGGTCGCCGGACTGCTCGCCTGCTACGCGCTGCACTGCGCGATCCAGGCGGTCTCCGTCCTGGTCCGGCGCAGCCGGACGCTGCCGGTGGTGACCCGGAACATCGACGCCTCGGCGCTGCGGCTCTCCCCCGCCGCGCCCGTCCTGCTGCGCCGCCCCGGCCACCGCCTGCTCGTCTTCGGCCTGCCGGCGACGGCCGGGCTGCTGGCCACGGTGGCGGCCGACGCCCCGGTGTACGGCGCGGCGGGCCTGTCCGTGACACTGGCGCTCTCGGGGGCCGGGCTCGGCGCGCTGCTGCTGCGGCTGCTGCCGGGCCGGCGGCCGGCCGGTGAGCGGGAGGTCCTCGACTGGTTCGACGCGTGGCTGGCGGCGTACCGGCCGACCGTCGGGCTGTACTTCTCCGGCGGCGCCGCCTCCGCGTACCAGGCGGACATGTGGCTGGAGCCGCTGGCCCGGCTCGGCGGCCGGCCGGTGGTCGTGCTGCGGGAGCGGTCCATGGTGCACCGGCTCGCGGCGACCGACCTCCCGATCGTGTGCCTGCCGAAGGTGTCCACGCTGATGCGCCTGGAACACTCCTCGCTCCAGGTCCTCCTGCACCCCTCGAACTCCGGGAAGACCTCGCAGGTGCTGCGCATCCCCACCCTCAAGCACGCCTTCGTCAACCACGGCGAGAGCGACAAGCCGTCCTCGTGCAACCCGTACGCGAAGGCGTACGACCAGGTGTGGGTGGCCGGGCCCGCGGCGCGGGAGCGGTACGCGCTGGCCGAGGTCGGCGTCGAGGACAAGGACGTGGTCGAGATCGGCCGCCCGCAACTGGACGCGGTGCGGCCGTACGCGGGACCGCCGGCCGGCCCGTACACGACCGTGCTGTACGCGCCGACCTGGGAGGGCTGGGACGGCGTCCCCGGCAACACCTCGGTGGTCACGGCCGGCGAGAACCTGGTGCGGGCGCTGCTGGCCGACCCCGGGGTGCGGCTGCTGTACAAGCCGCACCCGCTGACCGGGTCGGTGGACCCCCGGGCCGGCGCCGCCGACCTGCGGATCCGGGAGCTGATCCGGGCGGCCGGCCGGCAGCGGCCCGGAGCGCGGCCCGCAGCCGCCGCCGAACTGGTCCGGTGCGCGGCGGAGTGGGACCGGCTCACCAGGTCCGTCTCCCGGGCCGGGGCCGACCAGGTGGAGCGGATGCTCACCCGGACGGCGCCGGAGCCGGGCCGGGCCCAGGCGGTGGCGCGGGCGGCGGCGGCCTGGGACGAGGCGTACTGGGCGGCGCTGCCCGCCGGGGAGCACCGGGTCGTCACCGGTGCCCGGCCCGCCCTGTACTCCTGTTTCAACCGGGCCGACCTGCTGATCAGCGATGTGTCGAGCGTGATCAGCGACTTCCTGGCCAGCGGGAAGCCGTACGCGGTCGCCAACACCGGGCCGCTGGACGAGAAGGCGTTCCGCGCGGCCTTCCCGACGGTGGCGGCGGCGACCGTGCTGACACCGGACGCGGCCGGGGTGCCGGCCCTGCTGCGGGCGGTGCGGCACCCACGTGAGGACGGGTACGCCGAGGCCCGGGCGGCGCTGGCGCGGCGGCTGCTCGGCCCGGCCGAGCCGCCCGCGCGGGAGCGGTTCGGCGCGGCCGTGCGGGCGCTGTGCGCGGCGGCCGCGGAGCGCCGGGCACGCCGGGACGGGCGGCCGGCCGCGGAGCCTCCCGGGGAGCTTCCCGGCCGACACCCCGGGCAGCTCCCCGGTCAGCGGCAGGGGGTCGCGGCGGGCCCCGGCGCCGTCAGGCCGCCGCGGTCCGGTCGTCCCGGTTGAGGTCACGGGCGGCCGGCAGGGCCTGGCGGGCCTTGCGCACCGCCCGGCGCAGCAGCGAGCCGGCGGGCTGTTCGACCCAGCCGAGGAAGGGGCGCGCCTCGCGTTCCCCGGCGCGGTAGACCTCGTCGGGGACGCCCGCCTTCCGGTCCCGGAAGTGCGGGTAGACGAGGTAGAGGTGCCGGCCGCCCTTCTCCAGGAGGGCGGCCGCCTGCTTGTCGGCGCGGAGGAACTTGACGACGTCGGTCAGCAGGTCCGGGCGTCCGGCGGCCACCAGGTGCAGCCGCAGCCGCTCGTGGACCTTCAGCAGCCGGGAGACGCCCGCGGACCAGTAGGCGTCCATGAGCGGCTTCGCCAGTTCGAGTTTGTGGCGCCGGACCTCCTCGCTGTCCTTGAGCCAGCGGGGGCCGAACTGGGGCAGCAGGGTGACGACGAAGGGGCGGACCATGAGCAGGTCGCGCCGCTCGCCCGCCGGGACCAGGTCGGCGATCAGCCTCATCAGGGAGCGCGCGGAGTCGAAGCGCAGGGCGTAGCCGCCGCCCTTGGTCACGTGCTTGCCGTCGTCGCGGCCGACCAGGTAGTAGCAGGTGTGGTCGGCGACCACGGAGACGCCGTCCGCGCGCAGGTACGCCTCCATGGTGAACAGCGCGTCCTCGCCCGTGAACAGGGACTCGTCGAAGCGCATGCCGTGCCGTTCCAGCAGGGCGCGGCGGAAGAGCTTCTGGGCGCTGAGCGTGTACTTGATGTGGGAGGAGAAGACGTCGGTGCGGTCCAGCGACTTGTGCCACATCGACTTGGGGGCACCGCGGTTGACGCCCTCGACGCGGCCGAGGACCACATCGGTGCCGGCCCGGTCGGCGACCGCGACCATCCGCTGGAGCGCCTCGGGTCCGAGCCGGTCGTCGGCGTCGAGGAAGAAGACGTACCGCCCGGTGGCCCTGGCCAGGCCGACGTTGCGCGGACCGCTGGGGCCGCCGGAGTTCCGCTGCCGGATCACGGTGACCGCCATCGGCGCGCGGGCGGCGAACTCCTCCAGGTACTCCCCCGTGCCGTCCGTCGAACCGTCGTCCACGGCGACGACCTCGACGCGTGCCGGGTCGAGGGTCTGCGCCTCGACCGAGGCCAGGCACTCGACCAGGTACGGCATCCCCTCGTACGCCCCGATGACCACGGTCACATCCGGTTCGGTCACGGTCACGTTCTCCCCCTCGTCATCCGGCATTTCCCCCGTATCACCTCATTCGCTGCCTGTTAGACGGGTACCGGGGGCGAAGGGTTGCTTCCGGTGCGCGATCTTGTGACGCGCTTCACTTTTCGGCGGCCGCTTCCGCGGGAAAAGGAGATGGCCCCCGAGGAGCGATCCTCGGGGGCCGGGCCGTGCGCTTCGGGGCGGTCAGCCCGCGCCGACACTGTCCGTGTCACCGACGGACCCGGTCCGCTGGGCGGGCAGCGCGTCGGCCGGCTCCACGTCCGGGCCGCCGACCACGATCCGCGACTCCTGCCCGGCGTTGCGCGTCTCCGCCTTGCCCGCGAGCGCGGCGACGGCGGCGTCGAACTGCTCCCGGGAGGTCGGCTCGTCGGGGCCGAGCAGGTAGCGCTTCAGCTCCCCGCGGTCGTCGGCGAGGGCGTCGCCGGCCGGGTCGCGGACGGCGGCGAGCAGCCCGCCCAGTTCGGTGGCGTCGTTGCTGAGGATCACCGCGGCGCGCACGGCGGTGTTCTGCCGCTTGAACTCCTCCGCGCCCAGCTCCGCCGAGTCGGTGACCGCGTACGGCTTGCCGCTGGCGATGAAGTCGGAGACCACGCTGGAGATGTCGGAGACCATCGCGTCGGAGACGTTGAAGCAGTCGTACAGGCGCGGCTGGGCGCCGGTGATGACCCGGTGCTCCCAGGCGGGGAACGAGCGCCAGTAGGCGTCGTCCCACTCGGCGCGCAGCCGGGCGACCTCGGTGTGCTTGGCCACGTCGACCACGCCGTCGCGGCTGGCCTCGGCCTCGTCGCCGCGGTCGGCGGTGCCGGTCAGCTCCGCGATCCGGGCCTCGATCCGGGCCAGCTCGGCCTTGGCGGCGGTCTGCGCGGCGGCGTCGGCGGTGAAGCGGGCGTCGCCGGCGCGGGCGGCGGCGGACTGTTCGACCAGGGCGGTGATCCGCCGGTGGGCGGCCTTGGCCTGGGCGCTGCGGGTGCCGGTGAAGGGGTGCGGCTTGTACAGGACCCGGACCGGCGGGTCGGCGGTCACCAGGGTGCGGACGATGTTCTCGCCGGCCAGCAGGATCGAGGTGTTGCCGGGGTTGTCGTCCCAGCCCTCCCAGGTGGGGGCGTACAGCACGGTCGGGCAGCGGCCGGGGCCCGCGGGGACGCCGGTCCGGATGGGGGCGAGCTGCGGGCGGCCGACCTCGACGATGTCGTCGTCGCGGACACCGACGTCGGCGATGGCGTAGCGGTCGCGGCCCGCGCGGCCGGCCGTCCACACCTCGTCGTAGACCTTGCTGAACGGGTTGACGCTGGCGAGCTTGTCGCTGTCGCCGTGGCCGATGAAGACGTGCTTCATGGTGGGGACGCGCAGCAGGTGGATGTTCTTGCCGACGTTGGCCGCGTAGAGCGCGACCCGTACCGAGGACAGGTCCATGTTCATCAGGTGCACGCCGCCGGGCACGCAGAGCACGGGGACCGTGGTGGGCGCCAGGTTGCTCAGGATGACCCGCTCGCGCAGGACGACCAGCGGCCGGGAGCCGAGCTGCTCCATCGTCTCCAGCCACATGTTGACCTGGTAGGCGGAGTCCCTGGAGCCGGAGAAGTACAGGACCGTCTCGGGGCGGTACTCGGCCAGCCAGTCGTCGACCGCGGCGAGCACCTTCTCGGCGTTCGGCGGGATGCGCCGGCCGCGGACCAGGGGCACCAGCGCCAGGACGTAGCCGACGGCGAGGACCATGGTGACGCCGATGCCGGCGAACCCGATCACGGGGTGCTCGGTGTAGGCGGCGGCCAGGACGCCGGCGACGGCCGCCAGGTCGAGGTGGAGCATCTTCTCCGAGGAGCGGTGCAGCAGGCCGCGCGGGGGCGCGTCCGGGATGCGGATGCGCGAGGCCAGGTCGATGTTGCGGGTGGCGACCGGCATCCGGCGGCGGTTGCGGATCAGCGTGGTCAGGGCGCCGTGCGGGGCCTGGAGGCCGAAGAAGGCGATGAAGCAGGCGATGGCGCCGTAGGAGATGAGGTTGTCGGCCAGCGAGAGCCGGGCCAGCAGCAGCACCAGCAGCAGTTGCCGGATCAGGAACCGGATCGACAGCCCCGCGCGGACCTTGCCGAGGCGGTTGATCAGGTAACTGCCCCTGCGGTGCAGATAGTGGTCCGCCAGGTACGTCACGGCGGCGGCGGCCGCGAAGGCGGGAACGCTCGGGACCAGCGCGGCCAGCATGAGGCAGGGGAAGCCCAGCATCATGAGGACCGCCGCGGCCAGTTCGGCCGCGCTGCCCACCCGGGCGACGCGAAGAGCGGTGGATATCACGGAGAACCTGCTTGGTGAAGGAGAAGTCTCGGCTTTGTGCTGGTGCGCTGCCGCAATGTGAGCGACGGGTGAAGGTAAGGATTCAGGCCCCTGCAAACGCTCCATGAATGAGCGGCTGCAGGGGCCTGAATTCCGTGCATCTTATTATCGACGAATATTACACGCCGTCCTGCCGGTCCAGGACGGCGGCGAGCGCCTGCTCGAACCCGGAGGCGCGGGCCGCGCCGGCCGTCGGGTCCTGCTGGCGGACGTCGATGACGTGGCCGGTCAGCTCGGAGAGCAGTACGTCGAGGGAGGCGCGGGCGACGGCCGCCGAGGAGAGCAGGCTGCCCTCGGGCTCCTGGCCGAACGCCTTGGTGCGCATCGGGGTCGCGGTGCGCTCGGGGTTGACGCAGTTGACGCGGATGCCGTCGCCGGCCCACTCGTCGGAGAGCGCCTGCGTGAGGTTGACCATGGCGGCCTTGGTGGAGGAGTACAGGCTGTACTCGGCGCGGCCGCGGGTGTAGCTGCTGGAGGTGTACAGCAGGAGCTGGCCGTTGGTCTCGGCCAGGTACTTGTAGGAGGACCGGGCGATCTGCACCGGGGCCAGGTAGTTGACCTTCAGCGCCTCCTCGATGGTGGCGTTGTCGGTCTCCGCGAGCCTGCCTATGCGCAGCACGCCCGCGGTGTTGACCACGTAGTCGATCCGCCCGGACTCGGCGTACGCCTTGGACAGGGCGTCGTCGACCTCCTCCGGGTTCTCCACGTGGGTGCCGGTGGTGGAGCGGCCCAGCGCGTACACCTTGGCGCCGTAGGACTCGGCGAGTTCGCCGATGTCCTTGCCGATGCCGTAGGAACCGCCGAAGACCACCATCGTCTTCCCCGTGAGCAGGTCGCGGTAGGCCTCCTCGCTCACCTGCTCGGGGGCGGCGCCGGAGGCGAGCTGGAAGAGCTTGTCGGCGATGAAGACGTCGACGGGCTGGGTGACCTTCATGTTGTACTCGTCGCCCGCGACGACGTGGATCGGCACGTCGGGGAGGTACTTGAGCACGACCGAGCAGTCGTCGGTGGCCTGGAAGTTGGGGTCACCGGCGGCGACCTGGTAGGCGCGGCGGATCGTGGAGAGCTTGAACGCCTGGGGCGTCTGGCCGCGGCGCAGCCGGGCGCGGTCCGGGACGTCGGTGATGAACTCGCCGTCCGAGCCGTGGGTGCGGGTCACGATGATGGTGTCCGCGGACGGGATGGCGACGTCGACGGCCTCGTAGCGCTCCAGCGCCGCCACGCAGTCGTCGATGACGCGCTGCGAGAGCAGCGGGCGCACGGCGTCGTGGAAGAGGACGTTGGCGTCCTCGCCCTCGGCCAGGCCCTCGCCGAGGGCGGCGATGGCGCGCTCGGTGGTCTCGTTGCGCGTCGAGCCGCCCTCGATGACCTTCTTCACCTTCGTGAAGCCGGCCTTGGCCACGATCTTCTCGATGTCGGGCACATATCCCTGCGCCATCAGCACGATCACGTCGTCGACGGAGTCGGCCTTCTCGAAGGTGGTCAGTGTGTGCTCGATGACTGCCTTGCCGGCGATCTTCAGCAGTTGCTTGGGGATCGACAGACCCACCCGCTGGCCGGTGCCACCGGCCAGGATCACTGCGGTGGTACGGGGCTTGGCTATGTGCTGTGACACGCGTGACCTACCTTGGGGCGACAGGGAACTTCGAGATGGTCCCACTTGTGGTTACCGCAGTGCAAGGTGAGCTTTCACCGCCGCATATGTGCGCGCAACCCTTCATTCACCTGGGACTCCTGGTGATGGTCGCAAAGGCGGGAACGGTTCCCGCGCACCGGGGTAATTGCTGTGAGTATGTCCACAAGAAGTCCGGTTCGCGATGGAGATCGCCGGACGATCGCGGCCCGGCGCCGCCGCCGGCGTCTTCTCAGCCCCGCCCCGGGCGTCTTCTCAGCGCCTGCGCAGGCGCCGCAGGCAGCGGTGTCCGAGCACCTTCACCAGTTCCTTCGAGGAGGTCTGGTGCACGGTGCGCGACTTGGCGGGGGCGGTGTGCCGCACGGGCGCCGAAGCCGCCGCGGCGAGCGCTCCGTACAGCGCCTGCGCCGCCACCTCCGGGGCCACCCGGGCCTCGCCGGGCACGGCGGGCGCGGGCTTCGGCACCGCCGACAGCAGGCGCAGGTCACCGACGACGCGCACGCCCGAGGCGGCGATCCGCCCGGCCGCCTCGGCGCCGGCCTCGGCCGCGGCCTCGACGGCCCACCCGGGCGTCGCGATCCGCACGTCGAGGGGCGAGGGACTGCACGAATTCTTCATGTGGACGACGGCACCATTGCGGACGAGTCGGGAATACAGCTCTGCCGGGAGGTCATTGCTGCGGAATTCCTTGTTGAGGCTGCGCAGCATTTCCGTTTCGGCGAGCGTGAGTGACCGATTCGCACTGTCCGGGACGGGTTGCAGGAGATTCGCCGGAAGTCCGAGCAGCGTCTCGAAGGTCCGCATCAGCGCGCCGCGGTCCCGGTCGTCGACCACGACGACGGTGACCCGGCCGGGCCCGACCGCGCGGGCCCACCGCTCGACCAGCCGGTCGTGGCGGTGGCGGCGCCAGAAGCTGGGGTTCGGCTCCTGGTACGGCGGCCTGCGGAGCATGTGCTCCAGCCACTCCTCGTAGCCCATGCGCAGGCCGTTCTGCACGTACTGCTGCCACTGCGAGGGCATGACGCGGGCCAGCGGGCGCAGGGTCACCAGGACGTGCACGCGGTCGCCGCCGAGCTGGGCCACGATCCGGGCGATCGTCTCGTCGTCCTCGGCGTCGGCGAAGAACTCGCTGCTGATCACCGAGGTGCGCCGGCCGGCCGCCCGTACCTGGTCGAGGAGGCGCGTCCAGTGCTGTTCGGTCGGCGCGGTGTCGCCCATCATCGCGGGCCGGGCGCAGGCGGCGAGGGCGGCCTCCATCGGGTGCCGGGTGTGCGCCGGGAAGACGACGCCGTGGCCGGGCAGCACGTCCTTCGCGGCGAACAGCGCGCCCTGCACGGCGGTGGTGCCCGTCTTGTGCGGCCCGATGTGCAGCAGCCGGGTGCCGGCGGGCAGCGGCGCGAGGCCCGCGTTCACCCGGTTCTCGTCTCTCGTACAGTCCGTCTCCATGGTCAAGGGACGGTAAGGGGCGTTGCTGAGGGGAAGCTGAGAAGGGCCTGGGACCCCGATGAGTGCCAGGCCCTGGGGGTGACGTCCCGGTCGCTCGGACCAGGTCGACGCGGTCTCAGACCAGGTCGACGCCGGGGCGGCCGGCCCGTACCCGCAGCGAGGCCAGCGTGCGGGGGCTGGCCGTGGGCTTCGTCACGGTGTCCACGACCCGCACCCGCGCGTCGATCCGGTCGTGGCGGACGTCGAAGAGGTGGTAGCCGCGGTGGGCGTCGAGCAGCTTCCAGTGCGGGTTGTCCGCCATGCGCGGGTCCCACTCCTTGCGGAAGGCGGCCTGGTCCTGGTTGCCGTTGCTGGAGATGGAGGTGCCGACGAACTCGGCGCCGACCACCGCGGAACCGGGCCGCGCGTAGTCCTCCTTGAGGTCGCTGACCATGGTGAGGTGGCGGTCGCCGGTGAGCACGACGGGGTTCTGCGTCCGCTTCAACTCCGCGAGCAGCGCGTTGCGTTCGGCCTGGTATCCGTCCCAGGCGTCGTAGTACCAGAGCTTGCCCGCGCCGATCTTGAGGTCGGTCTCGGCCATCATGATCTGCGAGGCGATCAGGTTCCAGCGGGCGGGCGAGCGGCGCAGCCCGTCGATCAGCCACTGCTTCTGCCGGGCGCCGAGCATGGTCATCGACGGGTCCTGGGCACCGGCCTGGGTGGTGGCCTGGTCGCTGCGGAACTGCCGGGTGTCCAGTACGTTCAGCCGGGCCAGACGCCCGAACTCCAGGCGGCGGTACATGCGGATGTGCGGGCCGTCGGGCACGGCGGTGGCCCGGACCGGCATGTGCTCGTAGTACGCCTGGTAGGCCGCGGTCAGCCGGGCCACGAAGGCGTCGTGGGCCTGCTTGTCGGGGTCCTGCGGGTCCTGGCCCGCGTAGTCGTTGTCGACCTCGTGGTCGTCGAAGGTGACGACGAAGGGCGCGGCCGCGTGCATCGCGGCGAGGTCGGGGTCGCTGCGGTACTGGGCGTAGCGGTTGCGGTACTGCTCCACGCTGTACGGCTCGCCGCTGCCCTCGTGCCGGCGGACCGCGGTCGCCGACGGCGCGGACTCGTAGATGTAGTCGCCGACGAACAGCACCACGTCCGGGTCCTGGTCGAGCATGTCGGCGTACGGCGTGAAGTACCCGTGCTGCCAGTTCTGGCAGGAGGCCAGCGCGATGCGCAGGCTGCCGCCGGTGGCGAGGGGCTCGGGGGCGGTACGGGTGCGGCCGGTGGGCGAGAGCCGGCCGCCGGCCTTGAAGCGGTACCAGTAGGCGCGGCCCGGACGCAGCCCGCGTACGTCGACGTGGACGCTGTGCCCGTACTCGGGGCGGGCCTGGGCGGTACCGGTGCGCACGACCTTCGCGAACCGGGAGTCCTCGGCGACCTGCCACCGCACGGAGACCGGGCGGTCGGGCATGCCGCCGCCGGTCAGCGGGTCGGGGGCGAGCCGCGTCCACAGGACGACGCCGTCCGGGAGCGGGTCACCGGAGGCGACGCCCAGGCTGAACACGTTCTCGGCGAGCGCCGGTTCGGCCGCGTGGGCGGCGGACGGCAGCCAGAGCTGGGCCGAGGCCGCGGCGCCGAGCGCGGCGGCGCCGCCGGTCAGCACCCGGCGCCGGCCGGGGCCCGGGGTGGACGTGGGGGAAGGTCCGGTCACTTCGGTCATTCGGCGCAACTCCCTTGCCGCGGCAGCCTCTTGAACAACCGGAAGCTCCCATGCCGGGCCGGACGGCCCGCTGAACCAGGCAAGGCGAGGGCATGACAAGAAGAGAGACAACGGGAAACCCGCCGCGGCACGGGAACGCTCCCTTGCCGTGACGGGTCCACAGGGTGTTCAGCGGGCGAACGCCGGAGCCCGGACGGTCAGCCGGGAAACGCCGGAGCGCGACCGGCCCGGGGCGGGCCAGAGCCGGCGCGACCGGGCCCGTGCGAGCCAGGCCCGGCGGGTCCAGCCCGGCAGGGCAGGCCCGGCGGGTCGCGCCCGGCGGGGCAGGGCAGGCCCGGTGGGTCAGAACGGCTTGAAGCCGTCGAACTCCTGGTCCGACTCGTCCCGCTCGGCCTGCTTGTCCCGGCGGCGCTGGGTCGCGGGGCGCGGAGCCTCGAAGCGGTGGTCCTCACCGCGGCGGCCGAGCATCTCGGCGCCGGCCGTGACGGTCGGCTCCCAGTCGAAGACGACCGCGTTGTCCTCGGGGCCGATGGCGACGCCGTCGCCGTTGCGGGCGCCCGCCTTCATCAGCTTCTCCTCGACGCCGAGCCGGTTGAGGCGGTCGGCGAGGTAGCCCACGGCCTCGTCGTTGTTGAAGTCGGTCTGCCGCACCCAGCGCTCGGGCTTCTCGCCGCGCACCCGAAACAGGCCGTCCTCCTCCTGGGTCACCGTGAAGCCGGAGTCGTCGACGGCCTTGGGCCGGATCACGATCCGGGTGGCCTCCTCCTTGGGCTTGGCCGCCCGCGAGGTCGCCACCAGGTCGGCGAGCGCGAAGGAGAGTTCCTTGAGCCCGAGGTGCGCCACGGCCGACACCTCGAAGACGCGGTAGCCGCGCGCCTCCAGCTCGGGCCGCACCATCTCGGCCAGCTCCCGGCCGTCGGGAACGTCGGTCTTGTTCAGCACCACCATCCGGGGCCGGTTGTCGAGCCCGCCGTACTGCCGCAGCTCCTCCTCGATGGTGTCGAGGTCGGAGGTGGGGTCGCGGTCGGACTCCAGGGTGGCGGTGTCCAGGACGTGCACCAGGACGCTGCACCGCTCCACGTGCCGCAGGAACTCCAGGCCCAGGCCGCGGCCCTGGCTGGCGCCGGGGATGAGGCCGGGCACGTCCGCGATCGTGTACACGGTGGAGCCGGCGGTGACCACGCCCAGGTTCGGCACCAGGGTCGTGAACGGGTAGTCGGCGATCTTCGGCTTGGCGGCCGAGAGCACCGAGATCAGGGAGGACTTGCCCGCGCTGGGGTAGCCCACGAGCGCCACGTCGGCGACGGTCTTCAGCTCCAGGACCACGTCCTGGAGGTCACCGGGCACGCCGAGCAGCGCGAAGCCGGGGGCCTTGCGCCGGGCCGAGGCCAGCGCCGCGTTGCCGAGCCCGCCGCGCCCGCCCTGGGCGGCGACGAAGGAGGTGCCGTGGCCGACCAGGTCGGCGAGGACGTTGCCCGCCTTGTCCAGGACGACGGTGCCGTCCGGCACCGGCAGGACCAGGTCCTGGCCGTCCTTGCCGGAGCGGTTGCCGCCCTCGCCGGGCTTGCCGTTGGTGGCCTTGCGGTGCGGGGAGTGGTGGTAGTCGAGCAGGGTGGTCACGGACTGGTCGACGGTGAGGATGACGTCGCCGCCACGGCCGCCGTTGCCGCCGTCCGGGCCGCCCAGCGGCTTGAACTTCTCCCGGTGCACGGAGGCACAGCCGTGGCCTCCGTTACCCGCGGCGACATGCAGCTCGACGCGGTCCACGAAGGTGGTCATGGGATGTGCCTCCAGTTACATACGGAATGGTGCTTGGATCAACACGCGAAAGGCGGACCCGCTTCCCGTGAGGGAAGTGAGGTCCGCCTCGCGAAAGCTTCCGATCAGGCGACCGGAACGATGTTCACGACCTTGCGGCCACGGTTGGTGCCGAACTGCACCGAACCCGGCAGCAGCGCGAACAGCGTGTCGTCGCCGCCACGGCCGACGCCCGCGCCCGGGTGGAAGTGGGTGCCACGCTGACGGACCAGGATCTCACCGGCGTTCACGACCTGACCGCCGAAGCGCTTCACGCCGAGCCGCTGGGCATTCGAGTCGCGACCGTTCCGGGTGGACGATGCGCCCTTCTTGTGTGCCATCTCTCCTCAGTCCCTTACTTCGCAGCCGCGGGGATCTCAGTGACCTTGATCGCCGTGTACTGCTGGCGGTGGCCCTGACGACGGCGGTAGCCGGTCTTGTTCTTGTAGCGCAGAATGTCGATCTTCTGGCCCTTGTGGTGGTCCACGACCTCGGCCTGGACCTTGATGCCGCCCAGCACCCACGGGTCGCTGGTCACAGCGTCGCCGTCGACAACGAGCAGGGTCGAGAGCTCGACCGTGTCGCCAACCTTGGCAGTGGGAATCTTGTCAACCTCAACGATGTCACCGACAGCAACCTTGTGCTGGCGGCCACCGCTGCGCACGATGGCGTACACGCGGATCTCTCTTTCGCTCGGAGAACGGCACCCCCGCAGGCCAGTCACCCGGCACGACACACGGACGACCTCTCCCGGACGCCGTGGCACCCGGAAGGAAGAGGTTTACGGGGATGTGACGCGTCATTCGACACGCCGACGGTCAAGGTTACGAGGGCGCGCGCCCTACGGTCAAACCGGACCGGTCCGACCAGGGCCGGGCGGTGCCGTGGGCGGGTGCGGGACGCGGGTGCCGGACGCTGGTCGCGGCGGACGACGCGGGGCGCCGGCGGACCCTGGGGTCGGTCTTCGACCCTGGGTTCCGCCGGCGCCCCGGTGGTGCACGGTGCCCGCCCGCGGCACCGGACCCGTCAGTCCTCCGTCGTGGCGGACACGGACGGCGCCGACTGCTCGGCCGCCGCGGTCTTCTTCGACGTGGTCTTCTTGGCGGCCGTCTTGGTGGTCTTCGCCGCCGTCTTCTTGGCCGTCGTCTTCTTGGCCACCGTCTTCTTCGCGGCGGCCGTCTTGGTGGCCGCCGTCTTCTTGGTGGCGGCCTTCTTCGCCGGGGCCTTCTTGACCGCCTTGCGGGCGGTCTTCTTCGCCGGGGCTGCCTCCTCGGCCGCGTCGGCGCTCTCCGGGGCCTGCACGGCCTCGGCAGGGGCTTCGGCGGCCGCCGCCGCGACCTCGGCCGGGGCCGCAGCCGGGACCTCGGACAGCGTCTCGGCCGGGACCTCGGTCACCGACGGGACGACCACGACGGCCGCCTCCGCCGAAGCGGTCGGCGCGGTGGCCTTGCGCACGGCACGGCGCCGCTGGCGGGCCGGGGGCGCGGCCTCGGCGGCCGGCTCCGGCTGCTCGGCCGGGGCGGCGGGCGCGGGCTGCGCCGGCTCCTCGGCCCGCTCCACCGGGGCGGTCTCCGCGACCGTCACGACGGCGGCCTCCGCACCGGCCGGCGAACCGGCGGGCGCGGACACCTTGCGGGTGGCCCGACGGCGGCCACGGCCCTTGGGCGCGGCGGCGTCCTCGGCGGGCGCCGTCGCCTCCGGCACCTCGGCGTCCGGGGCCTCGACAGCCGAGGTCGCGGGGGCCGGGGTCGCGGCGACCGGGGTCTCCACGACCGCGTCCTCGACGGCCGCGGGCGCGGCCAGCACCTCGGCGGCCGGCTCCGGACGCACCGGACGCGCGGCGGACTCCTCGGCCGTCACGTCCTGCGCCGTCGCCACCTCGGCCTGCGGCTGCCCGTCCTCGGACCGGCGGTGGCCGTTCTCCGGCCGTGCCGCCTCGCCGCGGGGCGCGCCCGCCGGGGCCGACGCCCGCCGGCTCGCCCGGCGCCGCGTCCGTCCGCGCTTGGCGGAGGCCTCCGCCTCGGCGACGCTGCTGAACAGTTCCTCGTCGTCCCCGAAGTCGGGCGCCGGCAGCGCGGCCGGCTCGGCCGCCTCGGCGGCCACCTCGTACTCGGTCTCGGTCTCGGCCTCCTGCTCCGCCGTCGGACCGCTGTCCAGAGCCGTCTCGTGCTCGTGCGGCTGCTCGCCGCCACCGGCACGGGCGCGCTTGCGGCGCTTGCCGCCACCGCCGCCGCCGATCGCGGTCGGCTGCTCCATGTGGACGATGACCCCGCGGCCGTTGCAGTGCACGCAGGTCTCGGAGAACGACTCCAGCAGGCCCTGGCCGACCCGCTTACGGGTCATCTGCACGAGCCCCAGCGAGGTCACCTCGGCGACCTGGTGCTTCGTACGGTCGCGGCCGAGGGCCTCCAGCAGGCGCCGCAGCACCAGGTCCCGGTTGGACTCCAGGACCATGTCGATGAAGTCGATCACGATGATGCCGCCGAGGTCGCGCAGCCGGAGCTGGCGCACGATCTCCTCGGCCGCCTCCAGGTTGTTCCTGGTGACCGTCTCCTCCAGGTTGCCGCCCTGGCCGGTGAACTTGCCGGTGTTGACGTCGACGACGATCATCGCCTCGGTCCGGTCGATCACCAGCGAACCGCCGCTGGGCAGCCAGACCTTGCGGTCCAGCGCCTTCGCGAGCTGCTCGTCGATCCGGTACGTGGCGAAGACGTCGACCTCGCTCGTCCACTTCTGGAGGCGGTCGGTCAGGTCGGGCGCGACGTGCGCGACGTAACCGTGGACGGTCTGCCACGCCTCCTCGCCGCTGACGACGACCTTGGTGAAGTCCTCGTTGAAGATGTCCCGCACGACCCGGACGGTCATGTCCGGCTCGCCGTAGAGCACCGTCGGGGCGTTGCCGCTCTTGGCCTTCTTCTGGATCTCCTCCCACTGCGCCTGGAGCCGCTCGACGTCCCGGCGCAGCTCGTCCTCGCTCGCGCCCTCGGCGGCGGTGCGCACGATGACGCCCGCGTCCTCGGGGACGATCTTCTTGAGGATGGTCTTCAGCCGCGCCCGCTCGGTGTCGGGCAGCTTGCGGCTGATACCGGTCATCGAGCCCTCGGGCACGTAGACCAGGTAGCGGCCGGGGAGGGAGACCTGGCTGGTGAGGCGGGCGCCCTTGTGGCCGATCGGGTCCTTCGTCACCTGCACGAGGACCGACTGCCCGGACTTGAGGGCGGCCTCGATACGGCGCGGGCCGTGGCCCATGCCGAGCGCCTCGAAGTTGACCTCGCCGGCGTAGAGCACGGCGTTGCGGCCCTTGCCGATGTCGATGAAGGCGGCCTCCATCGACGGCAGGACGTTCTGCACCTTGCCGAGGTAGACATTGCCGACGTACGAGGTCGCCTGCTCCTTGTTGACGTAGTGCTCGACGAGCACGTCGTCCTCCAGGACGCCGATCTGCGTGCGCTCGCCGTGCTGGCGCACGACCATGACGCGCTCGACGGCCTCGCGGCGGGCGAGGAACTCGGCCTCGGTGATGATCGGCACCCGCCGGCGGCCCTGCTCGCGGCCCTCGCGGCGGCGCTGCTTCTTCGCCTCCAGACGGGTCGAGCCCTTGATGGACTGCACGGCGTCCTGGAAGTCCGCCGAGGACGACTCGACCGCCTTGCGGGGCTCGCGGACCTTGACGACCGTGCGCTCGGGGTCGTCGGCGGACGGGTCGGCCTCGCCGCCCGAGCCGTCCCCGGCGCGGCGGCGACGGCGCCGGCGACGACGGCTGCTCAGCGAACCGCCGCCCTCCTCGCCGCGCCCGTCGTGCTCGTCCTCCTCGGAGTCACCCGCGGCGTCTTCGCCGGCCTGCTCGACCTGCTCGGCGGTGTCGTCGTCGGTGTCCTGCGCGCCCCGCTCGGCGGCGTAACCGTCGGAGTCGTCCGCCAGGTCGGCGTCGGTGGCGTCCCCGCGGCGGCGGCGACGGCCGCCCCGGCGACGGCGGCGGCGCGAACCGCCCTCCTCGGCGTCGGCCTCGTCGGCGTCCTCGGCCTGCTCCTCGGGCTCCTCCGCGTCGGCCTCCGGCTCGTCGGCGTCGGCGGCCTCGGGGGTCGTCGCGGGGACCTCGGGAACGGCGGGCGCCTCCGGGGTCTCGTCGGCGGCGCCCTTACGGCGCCGGCGGCGGCGCGAACCGGCGGGCTGCTCCTCGGCCGGGGGCTCCTCGGCGGCTACGGGCCGCGCGGTCTCCTCCGGCTCCTCGGCGGGGCCTGCGGCCACGGCGGCGGCCTCGGCGGCGGCCCGCTCGGGCGTCTGGAACTGGAACTTCGGCTCGGCGAACACGGGCGCCTGGAACAGCGCCACGGCCGGGCGCTTGGGACGGGACGGCGTCTCCGCCTCGGCGGCCTCGGCGCCGGCACCCCGGGCGGGCTCGGCGAAGCCGGTGGCGGCCTTGCGCACGGCCCGGCGGCGGCCGCGGCGCGGAGCGGCCTCGTCCACGGGCGCGGGGGCCTCGTCGGCCTGGTCGGACCTGGCGGCCCGCTCCGGCTCGGCGGGCGCGGCGGCCTCCGGCACGGCGGCCTCCCGCGCACCGGCGGACTCGACCGCCTCGGCGCCCTGGGGCGTCTCGGCGGGAGCGGTCGCGCGGCGGGTGGCCCGGCGACGGGAACGACGCGGCGCGGCGTCCTCGGCGTTCCCGGTGGTCTCGGCGTCCGCAGTGGTCTCGGGGTGCTGCGAGGCGGCGCCCTCGGTGACGGCAGGCGTCCCGGCGGCCTCGGCCTCGGAAGTCGTGGGGGTCGCGGGGGGCGCGACGGTGTCGGTCTCCGGCGCGCTCTCCACCGCCGCGGGGGCGGACACGCTGCGGGTCGCGCGGCGGCGGCTGCGGCGCGGGGCCGGGCTCTCCTCGGCGGCGGGCGCGGCGGCCTCGGGCTCGGCGGGGATCTCGGCGGCGGGCGTCGCGGGGACGACGGTCTCGGCGGCCTCCGCCGCGGCGGGTGCCCCGGCGGGCGCGGAGGCACGGCGTACGGCGCGGCGGCGACGGCCCGCGGGCGCGGGTTCCGGCTCCTGGACCGCGGGCGCGGCCTCGGGTGCCTGCTCCGTCTCGTCGACGGCGTCGGGCCCGGGGTCGGGCTCCGCGACGGCGACGGTCGGCTCCACGGTCTCCGCGGCGACGTCGGAGGGGCCGGCCGGCGGGCCCGCCGGCCGGGACGCGGCACGGCGCCGGCGTCGCGGCGGCAGGGTGTCGCTGGGGGTGTTGTCGGATTCGGATCCCGTCGCGGTCTGCGCGGTCTCGGTGGTCGGTTCGAGCATGCGGGCGTAGCTCCCGTCAGGGCTCCCGGGCGCCGCACCTGGTCCGGCATCGACTGTGTCGACCGCCGGTGACGTCCGCGGCTCGCGCGCTGCGCGGGTGCCGCCGTCCGGGGCGCGAGCGCCACTCGGGAGCTGTCTGTGTCCTGTCTCGCCGGTTCCGTACACCTTGGCGTGCACGGCCTGGCGAAAGTCTTGTGTTGGAGTGCGCTGCCCGACCCAGGTGGCTCCCGAGTTCGAGGGCGACGCTTACGACATCCGTCCCTACGCGGGACCTTCCTTACACCGGCGCCGTCGCGGCGGCAGTGGCGGCGGCCGTCTGCGGCTCGGTCGCCACTGCCTCGCGGTCGGGCGCGAGCGGGTCGGTCACCGTGCCGGTCTCTTCATCGAGCAGCCCCTGCGCCAGCCTGGTCACCGCTACGGGGACCGGCGGCGCCAGGTCGGCCACGGCGCGGAGACCGGACAGGACGTCGTCGGGTCGTACGGCAGGCGTCACGTGCCGAACAACCAGCCGCAGTATCGCACAGGGCAGGTCGGTCGGCCTATCAGCCGGCCCACCGAGCCCTTCCGTGCTCTCCAGCCGGACGACCGCGGAACGGGCGTCGAAGGTGCGCACGCCGTTCTTCGTCTTGCGCTGGACCTCGACCGTGCCGGCCTCGTTGAAGGCCTCGACCGCGCGGTGCGCGTCGGCCGGGTCCACGCCCGCCAGCCGCAGCTCCCACTCGGAAGCCGTCAGCCGGTCGGCGAGCCCTGAGGTACGGGCCTCGACCGCGTCGACGACGTCGAGACCGGTGGGCAGCGACTCGTCGAGGAGCGTCCGGAGCTGGTCCGGGTCGCGCGCCTGGGTGAGCGCGATCTCCAGGTACTCGGCCTCACTGCCCGTGCCGGTGGGTGCGGCATTGGCGTACGACACCTTGGGGTGCGGGGTGAACCCCGCCGAGTAGGCCATCGGCACCTCGGCGCGGCGCAGCGCACGCTCGAAGGCGCGCTGGAAGTCACGGTGGCTGGTGAACCGGAGGCGGCCACGCTTGGTGTAGCGCAGTCGGATGCGCTGCACCGCAGGAACCGGCGGCGGGCCTTCGGGCTGTCGCTTGCCCAGTGTCGTTCAGTCCTTCGTGAGAGCGGTCGTACTACTACCAAGAGTACGTGTGCCGGCACCGGAAGGTTCCCGGGCGTCCACGGTCTCTCAGTGCGCGTGCCCGCCGGCCGCGGGCTGCTTCACCGTCAGCGGCAGCAGCTTCTTGCCGGTGGGGCCGATCTGGATGGACGTGTCCATCTGCGGGCACACCCCGCAGTCGAAGCACGGAGTCCAGCGGCAGTCCTCGACCTCCGTCTCGTCGAGGGAGTCCTGCCAGTCCTCCCAGAGCCAGTCCTTGTCGAGGCCGGAGTCGAGGTGGTCCCAGGGGAGGACCTCCTCGTAGCCGCGCTCGCGCGTGGTGTACCAGT
Source organism: Streptomyces ziwulingensis (assembly GCF_039542605.1). NCBI lineage: Bacteria > Bacillati > Actinomycetota > Actinomycetes > Kitasatosporales > Streptomycetaceae > Streptomyces > Streptomyces ziwulingensis. The sequence continues at coordinate 120,077 of NZ_BAABIG010000026.1, read as the reverse complement.
CGACGTCGACGCCGAACGGTTCCAGGGCCTTGCCGGCGCAGGCCCTCCAGCGGTCGTAGGAGAAGTGTTCGCGCCAGCCGTCGAAACGGCCGCCGTCGTCGTAGACGGCGCGGATGACGGCGCCGACGCGGCGGTCACCCCGGGAGAGCAGGCCCTCGATGATGCCGGGCTTGCCGTCGTGGTAGCGGAAGCCGATGGAACGGCCGTACTTCTTGTCGCCGCGGATCTTGTCGCGGAGCTTGGTCAGGCGGGCGTCGGTCTCCTCGGCGGAGAGCTGCGGGGCCCACTGGAAGGGGGTGTGCGGCTTGGGGACGAAGCCGCCGATGGAGACCGTGCAGCGGATGTCGCCGGCGCCGGAGACCTCGCGGCCCTTCTGGATGACGCGGGTGGCCATGTCGGCGATCTGCAGGACGTCGTCGTCGGTCTCGGTCGGCAGGCCGCACATGAAGTACAGCTTCACCTGCCGCCAGCCGTTGCCGTAGGCGGTGGCGACGGTCCTGATCAGGTCGTCCTCGGAGACCATCTTGTTGATGACCTTGCGGATGCGCTCCGAGCCGCCCTCGGGGGCGAAGGTGAGGCCGGAGCGGCGGCCGTTGCGGGTCAGCTCGTTGGCGAGGTCGATGTTGAAGGCGTCGACGCGGGTGGAGGGGAGCGAGAGGCCGATCTTGTCGTCCGTGTAGCGGTCGGCCAGGCCCTTGGCCACGTCACCGATCTCGGAGTGGTCGGCGGAGGACAGGGAGAGCAGGCCGACCTCCTCGAAGCCGGTCGCCTTCAGGCCCTTGTCGACCATCTCGCCGATGCCGGTGATCGAGCGCTCGCGCACCGGGCGGGTGATCATGCCGGCCTGGCAGAAGCGGCAGCCCCGGGTGCAGCCGCGGAAGATCTCCACGGACATGCGCTCGTGGACGGTCTCGGCGAGCGGGACGAGGGGCTGCTTGGGGTAGGGCCACTCGTCGAGGTCCATGACGGTGTGCTTGGAGACGCGCCACGGGACGCCGGAGCGGTTCGGGACGACGCGGGCGATACGGCCGTCGGGGAGGTACTCGACGTCGTAGAAACGGGGGACGTAGACGCCGCCGGTGCGGGACAGGCGGAAGAGGAGTTCCTCGCGGCCGCCGGGGCGGCCCTCCGCCTTCCAGGCGCGGACGAGGGCGGTGACCTCCAGGACGGCCTGCTCGCCGTCGCCGAGCACGGCGCAGTCGATGAAGTCGGCGATCGGCTCGGGGTTGAACGCCGCGTGGCCGCCTGCCATGACGATCGGGTCGTCGAGGCCGCGGTCCCTGGCCTCCAGCGGGATGCCGGCCAGGTCGAGGGCGGCGAGCATGTTGGTGTAGCCCAGCTCCGTGGAGAAGGAGAGGCCGAACACGTCGAACGCCTTCACCGGGCGGTGGCCGTCCACGGTGAACTGCGGGACCTCGTGCTCCCGCATGAGGGCCTCCAGGTCCGGCCACACGCTGTAGGTGCGCTCGGCGAGGACGCCCTCCTGCTCGTTGAGCACCTCGTAGAGGATCATGACGCCCTGGTTGGGGAGTCCGACCTCGTAGGCGTCCGGGTACATCAGCGCCCAGCGGACGTCGCAGGAGTCCCAGTCCTTGACCGTGGAGTTCAGCTCTCCGCCGACGTACTGGATCGGCTTCTGCACATGCGGGAGCAGGGCTTCGAGCTGCGGAAACACAGACGCCATGGATGACACGGACGGCTCGGACGGCACAGACGACACGGACTCGGCGGCTTCGGCAGGCATCTCGCGGAACCTTCGTGTGCTGACTGGGGTCCCCCCGGCCGGAGGCTGGGGGCGGGTGACCATCCAGCCTAACCCGATCGGCGGGGTGCCCCGTACGCTCAGACGGACGCCCCGGTGTGGATCTTCTTCCAGAGCGCCGGCAGCTCGTTCTCGGTGGCCGCCGCGCGGGCCTCCTCCCTGGCGTACAGCACGCCGTAGGGGAACGCGTTCTCCCCCGCCGCGTGCGCCACCGCGGACAGCTCGCGCAGGGTGGTGCGGGCCATGACGCTGTCCTGGTGGTCGCCGAGTTCGCCGGTCAGGGTCTTCAGCGCCTTGCCCAGGGCGCGGGCCGGGCCGCCGAGGGCCGGGGAGGTCGCCTCGGCCGCGTACCGGCCGCGCTTGGCCTTCTTGCGGGCCTCGTGCACCGCGACATCGCGGTCCGGTCCGGACGGCAGCTCCAGGGCCTCGGTGACCAGCCGGGAGATCTTGGCGAGGTCCTTGCGTACGGCCTTGGCGAGCACCTTCCGCGGTTTCCCGGTGCCCGCCGGGAGCAGCGGCGGGTCGGCGAGGAGGGCGTCGACGGCGTCGAGCAGGGCCAGGTAGCGCGCGGAGTCCAGGACGGCGAGCAGGTGGGCGTGGTTGCTGCGGTGCTCGGCGCCGGCCCAGGCCGCCAGCCGGCGGCGGGCCGGTTCGGTGGTCACGACGGCGGGCAGGCCGGCGAGGGCGGTGGTGAGCCGTTCGGCCAGGACCTCCTGGTCGCGGTCGGCGCCCAGCTCCCCGGCCAGCCACTTCAGTTCGGCGGCGACCGGGTCGGTGGCGGCCCGGTCCAGGACGGTGCCGAAGCTGCGGAAGGTGCTGCGCATCCGGCGGGTGGCCACCCGCATCTTGTGGACGGCGTCCGGTACGTCCCGGCGGACGGCGGGGTCGTACTCGACGATCGCGTCGCGCTGGGCGCGCACATAGGCGAGGACGTGGTCGCCCGCGGTCACGGGTTCGGCGCGGCCGGCGGCCCGGGGCCGGGGGGAGCCGGTCTCCTCCAGGGCCCGGGCCAGTTTCGACGTCGACTGCGAACGGCGGGCGCCCGCCTTGCGCAGCCGCTTCTCGACCTTGTCGAGGAAGGCGGGGTCGCCGTCGTCCGCGAGTTCCACCTCGATCTCGGTCCACCGGGTGCTCCCGCCGGCGCGGTTGAGCCGTTCGGCGGTGACGGTGTCGGTGCTCGCCTCGGCCAGCAGGGTGCCGTCGGCGTCGACGAGGTGGTGCGCGTCGCGCTCGGAGCGGAGCCGGACGACGGGCAGCAGGGCGCTGCCACGGACGCGGGAGCGGACCAGGGCGGCGAGGGCGCGGGGGATCTCGTCGCTCAGCGGGGCGTGGATCTCGTCGCGGACGCCGGGGGCGACCGGGAGCTTCAGGTGCCAGCCGGAGTCGTGGCCGCCGGTGCGGCGGCGCAGGGTGATGCCGCCGGCGGCGAGGCGTTCGTCGGCGGTGTCGTAGTACGTGGCGTCGAGGTGGGTGACGCCCTTGCCGACGACGGACGCCGCGCCGGGCACCGCGGTGAGGTCGGGCAGGGCGCCGTCGTCGGTCTCGTACTTCCGCTCGATCTCCCGCTTTGTCTTCGTCATATGGTGTATCTAGCCCCGGTTCGCGAACCGAAACGGGATGCGGGCGCCTCTGGCCGGAGGGTGCTACGCCGACATGGGCCGTTGGACCGTGATCGACTGCAGCAGGCCCACCGCCATCCAGACCGCGAACATCGATGTGCCGCCGTAGGAGACGAACGGCAGTGGCAGGCCGGTGACCGGCATGATGCCGAGGGTCATCCCGATGTTCTCGAACGCCTGGAAGGCGAACCAGGCGACGATGCCGGCGGCGACGATCGTGCCGTACAGGTCGGGCGTGTCGCGGGCGATGCGGCAGGCGCGCCAGAGCACCACGCCCAGCAGCACGATGATCAGTCCGGCGCCGAGGAAGCCGAGTTCCTCGCCGGCGACCGTGAAGACGAAGTCGGTCTGCTGCTCGGGCACGAACTGGCCGGTGGTCTGCGAGCCGTGGAAGAGGCCGGAGCCGGTGAGGCCGCCGGAGCCGATGGCGATCCGGGCCTGGTTGGTGTTGTAGCCGACGCCCGCCGGGTCGAGTTCGGGGTTGGCGAAGGCGGCGAAGCGGTTGATCTGGTAGTCGTCCAGGATGCCGAGCTGCCAGACCGCGAGGGCGCCGAGGGTGCCGGCGCCGAGCAGTCCGAAGACCCACCGGTTGGTGGCTCCGGAGGCGAGCAGGACGCCCAGCACGATGATGACCATGACCATGACCGACCCGAGGTCGGGCATGAGCATCACGATCAGCATGGGGACGACGGCAAGGCCCAGCGCCTGGAGGACCGTGCGGTGGTCGGGGTACTGCTTGTCGCCGGCGTCGACGCGGGTGGCCAGCAGCATCGCCATGCCGAGGATGATCGTGAGTTTCACGAACTCCGAGGGCTGGAGGGAGAAACCGCCGGGGAGCTTGATCCAGGAGTGCGCGCCGTTGACGGTCGAGCCGAGCGGGGTGAGCACCAGCAGGATCAGGAACAGGGAGGCGCCGTACAGCAGGGGTACGGCCGTGCGCAGGGTGCGGTGGCCGACCCAGACGATGCCGATCATCAGGGCGATGCCGATGCCGGTGTTGAGCAGGTGCCGCAGGAGGAAGAAGTAGGGGTCGCCCTGGTTCAGTTCGGTGCGGTTGCGGGTCGCGGAGTAGACCAGCAGGGTGCCCATCAGTGACAGCGCGGTGGCGGCCAGCAGTATCGGCCAGTCCAGCCGGCGGGCGACGGAGTCCCGGGCGAACAGGCGGGTCCAGCCCGCTCGCTCGGGTCCGTAGCCGGAGACCTGGAAGCCGTTCGCCCCGGTCATGTGAGCATCCTTCGCTTGCGGTCCCGGCAGTTGCCGCGTCGCCGGCGCCGGGTCTCCCGGTTCGCCGTCTGCTGGTTGCCGGTGGTCGCGCCCTGCTCCGCCGCGTCGAGCGGGGCGTACTCGTCCTTCTCGGTGGCCTGCTGGTCCTTGACCGGGTCGTCGGAGATCTTCGGCGAGGCGATGGTGCCGTCCTTCTTGACCTTCGGCAGGCTCTGCTGCGGCTGGGAGAGCAGCGCCCTCTTCGGGTCGATCGTCCCGTCGTCCGAGACGCCGTACAGCGCGTCGTACATGTTGCGGACGGCGGGGCCGGAGGCTCCGGAGCCGGTGCCGCCCTGGGAGATCGTCATGACGATCGAGTAGTCCTTGGTGTAGGTGGCGAACCAGGACGTCGTCTGCTTGCCGTAGACCTCGGCGGTACCGGTCTTGGCGTGCATCGGGATCTCGTCCTGGGGCCAGCCCTGGAACCGCCAGGCGGCGGTGCCGGAGGTGGCGACGCCCGCGAGGGCGGCGTCCATCTTCTCCCGCGTCTCCTTGCTTATCGGCAGCTTGCCGTGCGACTCGGGCTCGATCTCGCTGACCTGCTTGCCGTCGGCGCTGATGACGGCCTTGCCGATGGACGGGTCGTAGAGGGTGCCGCCGTTGGCGATGGCCGAGTAGATGGTGGCCATCTGTATCGGGGTGACCTGGGTGTCGCCCTGACCGATGGAGTAGTTGATGGCGTCACCGGCGCGCATCTTGTTGCCTTCGAGGCAGTTCTCGTAGGCGATCTTCTCCACGTACGAGCCGTCCTTCTTGCCCGTACGGCACCAGGCGTCCTTGTTGGCCTCCCAGTAGCTCTGCTTCCACTGGCGGTCGGGGACGCGGCCGGTGACCTCGTTGGGGAGGTCGATGCCGGTCTCCTTGCCGAGGCCGAACTGGTGGGCGGCCTTGTAGAAGTAGTCGTTGGCCTTCTTGGGGTTCATGCCGCCGTCCTTCTTCCACTGCTCGTGCGCGAGGCGGTAGAAGACGGTGTCGCAGGAGACCTCCAGGGCGCGGCCGAGGCTGATCGAGCCGTAGTTGGCGGACTCGAAGTTCTTGAACACCTGTCCGCCGACGCTGTAGGAGCTGGAGCAGTCGTACCCGCCGTCGAAGTCGTAGCCCGCCTCCACCGCCGCGGAGGTGGAGACGACCTTGAAGATGGAGCCGGGGGCGGCCTGGCCCTGGATGGCCCGGTTGAGCAGCGGGTAGTTGGAGCTCTTGCCGGTGAGCTTCTTGTAGTCGGCGGCGGAGATGCCGCCCACCCAGGCGTTCGGGTCGTAGGTCGGGTTGGAGGCCATGGCGACGATGCGGCCGGTCTTGGCCTCCATCACCACGACCGCGCCCGAGTCGGCCTTGTAGTTCTCGTTGGTGTTGCGGTCGAACTCCTTGCGGGCGGCCTTCATCGCCTCGTTCAGCTCGTACTCGGCGATCCGCTGGACGCGGGCGTCGACGCTGGTGACGAGGTTGTCGCCGGGCTGGGCCGCGTCGGACTCGGCCTGGCCGATGACGCGCCCGAGGTTGTCGACCTCGTAGCGGGTGACGCCGGCCTTGCCGCGCAGCGCCTTGTCGTACTGGCGCTCCAGGCCGCTGCGGCCGACCTGGTCGGAGCGCAGGTAGGGCGAGTCGGTGTCCTGGGCCTTGGTGATCTCCTCGTCCGTGACGGGCGAGAGGTAGCCGAGGACCTGGGCGGTGTTGGCCTGGCCCGGGGCGGTGTAGCGGCGCACGGCCTGCGGTTCGGCGGTGATGCCGGGGAAGTCCTCGGCGCGCTCGCGGATCTGCAGGGCCTGCTTGGCGGTGGCCTCGTCGGTGATGGGGATGGGCTGGTAGGGCGAGCCGTTCCAGCAGGGCTGGGGGGTTTCGGCGTCGCAGAGCCGGACCTTCTCCTTCACCTCCTGGGGCTTCATGCCGAGGACGGCGGCGAGCTTGGTGAGGACGGCCTCGCCGTCGTCCTTCATCTTCAGCAGCTCGGTGCGGGAGGCGGAGACGACCAGCCGGGTCTCGTTGTCGGCGAGGGCCACGCCGCGGGCGTCCAGGATGGAGCCGCGCACGGCGGGCTGGACGACCTGCTGGACGTGGTTGCCGGAGGCTTCCGCGGCGTACTCGTCGCCCTGGCGGATCTGGAGGTACCACAGGCGCCCGCCGAGGGTGCCGAGGAGGGAGAGCACGAGGATCTGGATGACGACGAGCCGGATCTGGACCCGGGGGTTGCGCCCGGTCTCGGGAATGTTGGTCACTGCGGCTGCCTCCCCCTCTCAGGACGCGAACGCGGGTGTCTGCGGCTGGGTCTGCGGCTGGGTCTGTGGCTGCGGATGGGTCTGCGGCTGTGGCTGCGGTCGTGGTCGCGGCCGCGGATGGGTCCGTGGCCGCGGCTGCGATCCCGGTGGTGGCTGCGGAGGTGTCCGTACGCATGAGGAACGCTCGGCCGATGCGGCCGCGTTCCTACCGGACTCGCTCGTTCCGGTGAATTGTGGCGCGGTCACAGCCGCTTGACCCCCTTGATGCGACCGGCCCGGGCCATCCGCGCCCGCGCCGCCTTCACCTTCAGTCCGTTGCGCTGCCCGCCGATACGCAGCCCGGTGCCCGAGGAGAGCCAGCCGGAGGAGATGTCGGTCGTCTGGGCGGCGGAGCCGGTCTCGGCGAGCGGGTCGTTCTCCGCGCGCCGGGCCAGCGCCATGATCCCGGGGACCACGAAGGGGGCGAGGAGCAGGTCGTAGAGGGCGGCGGTGAAGAGCAGGCCGCCGAGGCCGACATGGCGGGCGGCGGTGTCGCCGACCAGGGCGCCGACACCGGCGTAGAGCAGGGTGGAGCCGATCGCCGCGGCGACCACCACGAACATCGGGACGGTGGCGGACTTCAGCCGGCCGTTCTCCGGTTTGGCGAGACCCGCGAGGTAGCCGATGAGGCACAGCACCAGGGCGTAGCGCCCGGCGGCGTGGTCGGCGGGCGGGGCGAGGTCGGCGAGGAGTCCGGCGCCGAAGCCGACGAGGGCGCCGCCGACATGGCCGTAGACCAGGGCGAGGCCGAGGACGACCAGGAGCATCAGGTCGGGGACGGCCCCCGGCAGGTGGAGCCGGGCCAGGACGCTGACCTGGAGCACCAGGGCGACGACGACGAGGGAGACGGACAGCAGGATCCGGTTGACGCGCATGGGACTTCTGACTCCTACTGCTCGGGCTGCGGCTGACCGTCTGCGGGGGCCTGGGCGGACGGCGTCACGGTCACCGTCACGGTCGGCCGGGGGGTCGGCGTGGGCTTGTCCGGGAGCACGGTGTCGCGCGGGTCCTTCGTCGGGGCCTGGACGACGACACCGACGACGTCGAGCTTGGTGAAGCCGACGTACGGCGTGACGTACAGGGTGCGGGTCAGGTCGCCGCCGGAGGGGTCGACCCGGGAGACGACACCGACGGGGACGCCGGGCACGAACGGCTTGTCGGCCTGCGAGCCGAAGGTGACCAGGCGGTCGCCCTTCTTCACGTCGGCCTTGCCGTTGAGCAGTTCGACGCGGAGCGGGCGGTCGCCCTGGCCGGAGGCGAAGCCGAGTTCGTCGCCGGACTCCATGCGGGTGCCGACGGTGAAGTCGGGGTCGCTGGCGAGCAGCACGGTGGCGGAGTCGGGGCCGACGGTGGTGACGCGGCCGACCAGTCCGTCGCCGTTGAGCACGGTCATGTCCCGCTTGATGCCGTCGTGGGCGCCGACGTCGATGGTGACGGTCCAGGAGAAGCCCTGGGCCGCTCCTATGGCGATGACCTGGGCGCCCTTGATGCCGTACTGGCCCTGACCGGCGATCTTCAGCGTCTTCTCCAACTGCGCCAGGCGGCTGCGGCCGCGGTCGTCGCTGCCGAGCTTCGCCTTCAGGGCCGCGTTCTCCTCCTCCAGCGCGGCGAGCCGGTCGTGCCGGTCACCGGAGGCGCGGACCGCGGAGATCGCGTTGCCGACGGGGTCGACGGCGGACGACACCCCGTTCTCGATCGGTCCGAAGACACCGGCCGCGGCCTGTCGGGCACCGTCGACCGGTGAGTCCTCCCCGCCGCGGATGTCCACCGTGATCAGCGCGAACGCCACGGCGATCAGCAGCACCAGGAGCAGCCGGCTCTCTTTCGTGTCCCTCACGTGCGGCGGCCGTGCCTTCCTCGTCGGAATTCGGGAAATTCAGGAAACTCGGGAATCTAAGGAACTCAAGGAACTCAAGGAACGCGGTGCGTGGCTCTGGTTCGGTTCTGGCTCGGTTCTGGTTCTGGTTCTGGCTCGGTTCCGGTTCTGGCTCTGCTTCGGGGGATTTGTCCGCACCGCCCATGGCCCCCCGGCCAGGTACGTCGGATGCGTTCTCATGTCTCTATATCAACGATCCGCCGCACGAGAGGAGATCGTCTCGTACGGCGGAACCGAAGCGTTACGTCATCTGCGGGGCTGGGCGTCCAGCACCTGCTGGAGCGCCTCGAACTCCTCGACACACTTGCCGGAACCGAGCGCCACGCTGTCCAGCGGGTCCTCGGCGATGTGGATCGGCATACCGGTCTCCCGGCGCAGCCGCTCGTCGAGGCCGCGCAGCAGCGCACCGCCGCCGGTCAGCACGATGCCCCGGTCCATGATGTCGCCGGACAGCTCCGGCGGACACTTGTCGAGGGTCGTCTTGACGGCGTCGACGATGGCGTTGACCGGCTCCTCGATCGCCTTGCGTACTTCGCCGGCGGAGACGACAACGGTCTTGGGCAGCCCGGAGACGAGGTCGCGGCCCCGGATTTCGGTGTGCTCGTCAGCGTCGAGGTCGTACGCCGAACCGATCGTGATCTTGATCTGCTCGGCCGTCCGCTCACCGAGGAGGAGGGAGTACTCCTTCTTGATGTGCTGGATGATCGCGTTGTCCAGTTCGTCGCCGGCGACGCGGATGGACTGGGCGGTGACGATGCCGCCGAGCGAGATGACCGCGACCTCCGTGGTGCCGCCGCCGATGTCGACCACCATGTTGCCCGTGGCCTCGTGGACCGGCAGGCCGGAACCGATGGCCGCGGCCATGGGCTCCTCGATGATGTGCACCTGGCGGGCGCCGGCCTGGGACGACGCCTCGATGACGGCACGGCGCTCGACACCCGTGATGCCCGAGGGCACACAGACGACGACCCGCGGCCGAGCCAGATACCGCCGCTTGTGGATCTTCAGGATGAAGTAGCGGAGCATCCGCTCGGTGATCTCGAAGTCGGCGATGACGCCGTCCTTCAGCGGACGCACGGCGACGATGTTGCCCGGCGTGCGCCCGATCATCTTCTTCGCTTCGGCGCCGACCGCGAGGATGCCACCGGTGTTGGTGTTGATCGCGACGACGGACGGCTCGTTGAGTACGATCCCGCGACCCCTGACGTACACCAGCGTGTTGGCGGTCCCGAGGTCGACAGCCATGTCACGGCCGATGAACGACATTGAGTTCCCCATCAGGATTCGACTGGCCTTCCCAGAGCTTTTGAGGGCTTTTCAGGTAGGCGAGGTGGGTGCAGTGACGTGAAGGCTTCCATCGTAGACGCGCTTTCCCGGACACTGCGCGAGGGTCTTCGCCATTGTCAGCAGATGGCGTCCCGCCTCGCTTGTGGAGACGGGCCGATGGAGGCAAACGTTCCCCCGATCGGCACCCTTCTGCCGCAGGACGGCCGCATGTGCACGGCCGCCCTGGCCGACCGGGCCATTCGGCTGACTTACCGTCAGGAAAAAGGACCACCGATCGGTACCGCCGCCGATCGGTGGGTGCCGGTCAGACGCGGCCCGGGAAGAAGATCTTCAGCTCGCGCTCGGCCGACTCCTCGGAGTCGGAGGCGTGGATCAGATTCTCGCGGACGATCACACCATAGTCCCCGCGGATGGAGCCCGGCGCGGCGGCGATCGGGTCGGTGGGACCGGCCAGGGCGCGGACGCCCTCGATGACCCGCTCGCCCTCGACGACGAGCGCCACGACCGGGCCGGAGGCCATGAACTCGACCAGCGGCTCGTAGAACGGCTTGCCCCGGTGCTCGCCGTAGTGCTGCTCCAGGGTCTCCTGGTCCAGGGTGCGCAGTTCCAGCGCGGTGATCTGCCAGCCGGCCTTGCGCTCGACGCGGCTGATGATCTCGCCGGTCAGGCCGCGACGGACGGCGTCGGGCTTGAGCAGGACGAGGGTGCGCTGGGTCACGGCGGCTCCTTGGAAGGTGAGGTGGTGCGACGTGAGCACTGAGGTTACCGGGCGTGTCGCGGCCTCGGTCACGCAGCGTCAGCTCCAGGGGATGCCGCCGGGGACGGCGGGCCGGGTCAGGCGGCGTCCGCCTGGGCCGCGAACCTCGCCTTCGCCTCGTCGATCTTCCGGCCGTAGTGCACCGACGCCCACCACAGGGCGCCGAAGACGACTCCGAGGACGTACATCATCGGTACGAAGATCCCGGAGGCGACCAGCGCGAGCTGCAGGGCCCAGCCGAGCGCGACCCCGCCGGGGCGGGTGACCAGGCCGCACAGGACCAGGCAGAGGAACATGGCGATGCCGCTGACCGTCCACACCGTCCCCATGCCGAGGTCGGGTTCCTTCATGGCGACCAGTCCGGCGAAGCCGATGACGAAGAACTCGCCGATCAGGGTCGAAGAACAGAGCGTACGCACGGGCTGTCAGCCCCTCCCCAGCAGCAGTCGGGCCTCGCCGACGGTGATGACGGAACCGGTGACGAGGACGCCGCCGCCGGCGAACTCGCCGTCCTCCTCGGCCAGGGTGATCGCGGCCTCCAGGGCGTCCGGCAGCCGCGGTTCGACCTGGACGCGGTCGTCGCCGAACACCTCGACGGCGAGCGCCGCGAGCGTGTCGGCGCTCATCGCCCGGGGGCTGGAGTTCTGCGTGACGACGATCTCCGCGAAGATCGGCTCGAACGCCTCCAGGAGTCCGCGGACGTTCTTGTCGGCGCTGGCGCCGACCACGCCGATCAGCCGGCTGAAGTCGAATGCCTCACCGACCGCCTCGGTGGTGGCGCGGGCGCCCGCCGGGTTGTGCGCGGCGTCCAGCACCACGGTCGGGGAGCGCCGCACCACCTCCATCCGCCCCGGTGCGGCGACGGCGGCGAACGCCTTGCGCACGGTGTCGATGTCCAGCGGGTGGGGCCGCTCGGCGCCCACCCCGAAGAACCCCTCGACGGCGGCGAGCGCCACGGCCGCGTTGTGCGCCTGGTAGGGGCCGTGCAGCGGCAGGAAGATCTCCGGGTACTCGCCGCCCAGGCCGCGCAGGGTGACGAGCTGGCCGCCGACGGCGACCTGGCGGGCCACGACGCCGAACTCCAGGCCCTCGCGGGCCACCGTCGCGTCCACCGCCACGGCCTTCTTCAGCAGCACCTGGGCGGCGTCCACCGGCTGCTGGGCGAGGATCACGGTGGCGTCCTGCTTGACGATCCCGGCCTTCTCGGTCGCGATCTCGCCGGTGGTGGAGCCGAGCCGGTCGGTGTGGTCGAGGTCGATGGGGGTGACGACGGCGACGTCCCCGTCGATGACGTTGGTGGCGTCCCAACTGCCGCCCATGCCGACCTCGACGACGGCCACGTCCACGGGCGCGTCCGCGAAGGCGGCGTACGCCATCGCGGTGAGCACCTCGAAGAAGGAGAGCCGGTACTCCTGTCGGGCGTCGACCATCTCGACGTACGGCTCGACGTCCCGGTAGGTCTCCACGAACCGCTCGGCGGAGATCGGCGCGCCGTCCAGGCTGATCCGCTCGGTGATCGACTGCACGTGCGGGCTGGTGTACCGGCCGGTGCGCAGCTCGAAGGCGCCGAGCAGGGCCTCGACCATGCGGGCGGTGGAGGTCTTGCCGTTGGTACCGGTGATGTGGATCGAGGGGTACGAGCGCTGCGGCTCCCCCAGGATGTCCATCAGCGCGGCGATCCGGCTGACCGACGGCTCCAGCTTGGTCTCGCCCCAGCGGCCGGCCAGCTCCGCCTCGACCTCGCGCAGGGCGGCGTCCACCTCGGGGTCCTCGGGGCGGCCGGGCACGTCGGCCTCCGGCGGCCCGCCTTGGGTGCGCAGGGTGCGGCTGCCCGCCTCGATCACGGCGAGGTCGGGGTCGCGGTCGGTCTCCGCGTCGATGATCTCGTCGAAGCCGTCGAGGGGGTCGGGCTGGTCGTTGCCGCCGGGGATGTCGCTCACGGGGCCAGTCTACGGAGTGCGCCCCGCGGGCGGGGTGGCTGGTCTTCGCGGGCGGGTGCGGATGCGTCGTGGCTCACCGCGCGGTTCCCCGCGCCTCTGAGGGCATGAAGGCTCCCGGCGCTGAGAAGCGCCGGAAGCCTTCATCGCCGTACCGGTGCCTACGCCTGCGGCAGCCGGTCCAACTGCGACCGGAGGCGGGTGATGTCCTGGTCCGCCTTGGCCAGACGGCCGCGGATCTTGTCCACCACCTGGTCGGGGGCCTTGGCGAGGAACGCCTCGTTGCCGAGCTTCGCCGTGGCCTGGGCCTTCTCCTTCTCGGCGGCCGCCAGGTCCTTGGCGAGGCGCTTGCGCTCCGCCGCGACGTCGATCACGCCCGAGAGGTCCAGCGCGACCGCGACTCCCGCCACCGGCAGGGTCGCCGTCGCCGTGAACTCCTCGCCCTCCGGCTGGAGCCGCAGCATCTGCCGGATGGCCGCCTCGTGCGCGGCGAGCGCCGTGCCGTCCAGGGTGAGCCGGGCCGGGACCCGCTGGCCGGGCTGGAGGCCCTGGTCGTGGCGGAAGCGGCGGACCTCGGTGACGCAGGACTGGAGCGCCTCGATCTCGTCCTCGGCGGCGGCGTCCCGGAACCCCGAGTCGGCCGGCCACGGGGCGACGACGACCGACTCGCGGCCGGTCAGCGTGGTCCACAGCGTCTCGGTGACGAAGGGGACCACCGGGTGCAGCAGCCGCAGGGTCACGTCGAGGACCTCGCCGAGGACGCGCTTGCTCACCTCGGCCGCCGGGCCGCCCGCCTGGAACGTGGTCTTGGACAGCTCCACGTACCAGTCGAAGACCTCGTCCCACGCGAAGTGGAACAGCGCGTCGGAGACCTTGGCGAACTGGAAGTCCTCGTAGAACGCGTCCACCTCGGCGACCGTGCGGTTGAGCCGGGAGAGGATCCAGCGGTCCGTGGCGGACAGCTCGGCGGCGTCCGGCAGCGGGCCCTCGACCGTGGCGCCGTTCATCATGGCGAACCGCGTGGCGTTCCAGATCTTGTTGGCGAAGTTGCGGGACGCCTGGACCCAGTCCTCGCCGATGGGCACGTCGGTGCCGGGGTTGGCGCCGCGGGCCAGGGTGAAGCGGACGGCGTCGGAGCCGTACTCGTCCATCCAGTCCAGCGGGTCGACGACGTTGCCGAAGGACTTCGACATCTTCTTGCCGCGCTCGTCGCGGACCAGGCCGGTCAGGGCGATGGTCTTGAACGGGGCCTCGCCGTCCATGGCGTACAGGCCGAACATCATCATCCGGGCGACCCAGAAGAAGATGATGTCGTGGCCGGTGAGCAGGACGTCGGTCGGATAGAACTTGCGCAGGTCGGCGGTCTGCTCGGGCCAGCCCAGCGTGGAGAAGGGCCACAGGCCGGAGGAGAACCAGGTGTCGAGGACGTCGGTGTCCTGGTGCCAGCCCTCGCCGGCGGGCGGCTCCTCGTCGGGGCCGACGCAGACGACCTCGCCCTCGGGGCCGTACCAGATCGGGATGCGGTGGCCCCACCAGAGCTGGCGCGAGATGCACCAGTCGTTCAGGTTGTCGACCCAGTCGAAGTAGCGCTTCGACATGTCCTCGGGGTGGATCCGCACCCGGCCGTCGCGGACGGCGTCGCCGGCCGCCTTCGCCAGCGGGCCGACCTTGACCCACCACTGCATGGACAGCCGCGGCTCGATCGTGGTCCGGCAGCGCGAGCAGTGGCCGACGCTGTGGACGTAGGGCCGCTTCTCGGCGACGATCCGGCCCTGCGAGCGCAGCGCGGCGACGATGGTGGAGCGCGCCTCGAAGCGGTCCAGGCCCTCGAAGGGGCCGTGCGCGGTGATCACGCCGCGCTCGTCCATGACGGTGATCGCCTCCAGGCCGTGGCGCCGGCCGATGGCGAAGTCGTTCGGGTCGTGGGCGGGGGTGACCTTGACGGCACCGGTGCCGAACTCGGGGTCCACGTGCTCGTCGGCGACGACCGGGATGGTCCGGTCGGTCAGCGGCAGCTTGATCCGCTTGCCGACGAGGTGCCGGTAGCGCGCGTCGTCGGGGTGCACGGCGACGGCCGTGTCCCCGAGCATCGTCTCGGCGCGGGTGGTGGCGACGACGAGCGTCTCGTCCCCATCCCCGTACCGGATGGAGACCAGTTCGCCGTCGTCCTCCTGGTACTCCACCTCGATGTCGGAGATGGCGGTCAGGCAGCGCGGGCACCAGTTGATGATCCGCTCGGCGCGGTAGATCAGCTCGTCCTCGTAGAGGCGCTTGAAGATGGTGCCGACGGCCCGGGAGAGGCCCTCGTCCATGGTGAAGCGCTCCCGGGACCAGTCGACGCCGTCACCGAGGCGCCGCATCTGGCCGAGGATCTTGCCGCCGTACTCCTCCTTCCACCGCCAGACCCGCTCGGTGAACGCCTCCCGGCCGAGGTCGTGCCGGGACTTGCCCTCCTCGCCGAGCTGCTGTTCGACCTTGTTCTGGGTGGCGATGCCGGCGTGGTCCATGCCGGGCAGCCAGAGCGTCTCGAAGCCCTGCATCCGCTTGCGGCGGGTGAGCGCGTCCATCAGCGTGTGCTGGAAGGCGTGGCCCAGGTGGAGCGAGCCGGTGACGTTCGGCGGCGGGATGACGATGGTGTACGGGGGCTTCTCGCTCTCCGCGTCGGCGGTGAAATACCCCCGTTCCACCCAGCGCTCGTACAGCTTCCCCTCTACCTCGGCCGGCGTGTACTGGGTCGGCAGTTCGGTCGTGGGCGCTGGTCGCGGCTGCTGAGTGTTCTCGGTCACGGGCCCAGTTTAGAGGTGTCACCACCCAGTCCCGAAACGCGATTCCTTTGTAACGGTGCGGCCCCCGAAGGCCTGCCCCCGCACGGCCTGGGTGAGTATGTCAGGAACACATAAGCATCCGGAGGGGAACTTCAGGAATGAGCTACAACCAGCCGGGCCCGTACGGCGGGCAGCCCCAGCAGCCCGGACCGTACGGCCAGCCGGGACCGTACGGCCAGCAGCCGCAGGCCCCCCAGCCCGGCTACGGCTACCCCCAGCAGCCCCCTCCCGGCCAGCCGCAGCAGCCCCCGCAGCCGGGTTACGGCTATCCGCAGCAGCCGCAGGGCGGTGTGCCCCCGCAGCAGCCGCCCTACGGCCAGCAGCCCGGTTACGGCCAGCAGCCCCCGTACGGTCAGCAGCCGCCCTACGGGCAGGCTCCCTACGGCGCGCCGCAGCCCCCGGCCCCGGGCGGCGGCAAGAAGAAGACCGGTCTGATCATCGGCGCGGTCGCGGTGGTCGTGGCGATCGGGGTGGGCGCCTGGTTCGTGCTCGGCTCGGGCGGCGGCGCGGGCGGCGGCGCGGTCGAGGACGACGGCGCGCACAAGCTGACCGCGCCGAAGACCGTGCTGAGCGGCGAGTACACCCTGATGTCCGACACCGGCGTGGACGCCAGCGCGACCGCCTCGGAGCTGGAGAAGACCGGCGTCAAGAACGGCAAGTCCGCCTTCGGCGTCTACTCGACGATCGACCCGGACGCGTACGACCCGAGCGACCCGAGCACGGTGCCGACCGACTTCTCGACGATCACCTTCACCGGTGCCTACGGCGAGGTCGCCGACCCCGAGGGGGCCCTGGACAAGTTCTTCGCGCAGATGAAGGAGTCGGCCGCCAAGAGCTCCACCTCGACCAGTGGCACCGGCCAGACCCAGCTCGTCGGCGATCCCGAGGACGTCGACCTCGACGGGGCGCTCATGAAGTGCCAGCAGGCCAAGGGGCAGAACCCGCAGACCAAGAAGGAGAAGTCCGACTGGTTCTGCGCGTGGGCCGACTACAGCACGATCGCTCTGGTGTCGCCGGGCGAGGTCACCGACAGCATCTCCAAGGAGACGGCCGTGGACCTCACCAGGAAGCTCCGCGAGGAGGTCCGGGTCAAGTCCTGACCGGCGCCGCACATACGGCGAGGAGGGGCCCCGGTCGCGTGACCGGGGCCCCTCCTCGCTGTGTGCCGGTGTGTCCGGGTGGCTGTGTGCGGCGGTCAGGCCGTCTTCTGCTCGCCGGGGCCGCGGCCCCGGGAGTCCCGCGGGATGAGCGTGGGGTTGACGTTGGAGAGGACCACGTCGGCGGTGATGACGACGCGGGCGACGTCCTTGCGGGACGGGACCTCGTACATCACGCCCTGGAGGACCTCCTCCATGATGGCGCGCAGGCCGCGCGCGCCGGTCTGGCGCAGGATCGCCTGGTCGGCGATGGCCTCCAGCGCCTCCCGCTCGAAGTCCAGTTCCACACCGTCGAGTTCGAAGAGGCGCTGGTACTGCTTGACCAGCGCGTTGCGCGGCTCGACCAGGATCTGGAGCAGGGCCTCGCGGTCGAGGTTGTGCACGGAGGTGAGCACCGGCAGCCGGCCGATGAACTCGGGGATCATCCCGAACTTGACCAGGTCCTCGGGCATGACCTGCTGGAACTGGTCCTGCGACTCGCGCTCGCGCTTGGAGCGGATCTGCGCGCCGAAACCGATGCCCTTGGCGCCGGCCCGGGACTCGATGATCTTCTCCAGGCCCGCGAAGGCGCCGCCCACGATGAACAGGACGTTCGTCGTGTCGATCTGGATGAACTCCTGGTGGGGGTGTTTGCGCCCGCCCTGCGGCGGCACCGAGGCCGTGGTGCCCTCCAGGATCTTCAGCAGCGCCTGCTGGACGCCCTCGCCGCTGACGTCGCGGGTGATGGAGGGGTTCTCGCTCTTGCGCGCGACCTTGTCGATCTCATCGATGTAGATGATCCCGGTCTCGGCCTTCTTGACGTCGTAGTCGGCCGCCTGGATCAGCTTCAGCAGGATGTTCTCGACGTCCTCGCCGACGTAGCCCGCCTCGGTCAGCGCGGTCGCGTCGGCGATCGCGAACGGGACGTTGAGCATCCGGGCGAGGGTCTGGGCCAGCAGCGTCTTGCCGGAGCCGGTGGGGCCCAGCAGGAGGATGTTGGACTTCGCCAGCTCGATGGCGTCCTCGCGGCTCTGGGCGCCGCCGTTCTCACCGGCCTGGACGCGCTTGTAGTGGTTGTACACCGCGACCGAGAGCGCCTTCTTGGCGGCTTCCTGGCCGACGACGTACCCCTCGAGGAACTCGTAGATCTCGCGGGGTTTGGGAAGTTCCTCCCAGCGGACCTCGCTGGTCTCCGCCAGCTCTTCCTCGATGATCTCGTTGCAGAGATCGATGCACTCGTCGCAGATGTAGACACCGGGCCCTGCGATGAGCTTCTTGACCTGCTTCTGGCTCTTGCCGCAGAACGAGCACTTGAGCAGATCGCCGCCGTCACCGATGCGTGCCACGGTGTGCTTCCCCTTCGCCTGGGAGACTCCTGGACGTCGCCGTCCAAGCGGACTCCTGGTGCTGCCTTATGTCCGACGGTACCTTGCCGGGACCCCCGTCCGGGCCCCCCTTGGCACGGTTCGCTTTGACGTGAACCGCGCCAAACCATGCCAAGGGGCAGCAGACGTTACAGCGTCCTGCCTCAGCGGAGGGAGGAGTTGTCCATCTTCCGGGTGGTGATGATCTGGTCGATCAGACCGTAGGCGAGCGCGTCCTCGGCCGTCAGGATCTTGTCGCGCTCGATGTCCTCACGGATCTTGTCGATGTCCGTGGTGGAGTGCTTGGCCAGCATCTCCTCGAGCTGCGCGCGCATCCGCAGGATCTCGTTGGCGGCGATCTCCAGGTCGGAGACCTGACCGCGGCCCGTCTCGCTGTACGGCTGGTGGATCAGGACCCGGGCGTTGGGCAGCGCCATGCGCTTGCCGGGGGTGCCGGCGGCGAGCAGGATGGCCGCGGCGGAGGCCGCCTGGCCCATGCAGACCGTCTGGACGTCCGGCTTCACGTACTGCATCGTGTCGTAGATGGCCGTGAGGGCCGTGAAGGAACCGCCGGGGCTGTTGATGTAGATCGAGATGTCCCGGTCGGGGTCCATCGACTCCAGGCACAGGAGCTGCGCCATGACGTCGTTGGCGGAGGCGTCGTCGATCTGGACGCCGAGGAAGATCACTCGCTCCTCGAAGAGCTTCGCGTACGGGTCGTACTCACGCACGCCCTGCGAGGTGCGCTCGACGAAGCGCGGGATCACGTAGCGGGACTCGGCCGCGGGAGCGGTGTACTCGGCGCGCGTGCGGTCGTACAGGCCGCTGCCGGGGAAGTCGTTCACAGTGTCTCCTGGGAGAGGGCTGGGGCGGTCGGCTCGGGGCGCGGGGAGGGACTCAGGCGCCCGTGCCGCCGCCGCCCGGCATGCCGGCGGCCGTCGCGATGACGTCGTCGATGAGGCCGTACTCCTTGGCCTCGAAGGCGTCGAACCAGCGGTCGCGGTCCGAGTCTCGGGTGATCTGCTCCATCGTCTGACCGGTGTGCTGGGCGGTCAGCTCCGCCATGCGCTTCTTGGTGTGCAGCAGCCGCTCGGCGTGGATCTTGATGTCCGAGGCGGAACCGGCCAGGCCGGCGGAGGGCTGGTGGATCAGGATCTCGGCGTTCGGGAGCGCGAAGCGCTTGCCGGGGGTGCCCGCGCTGAGCAGGAACTGTCCCATCGAGGCCGCGAGACCCATGGCGATGGTCACCACGTCGTTCTTGATGTACTGCATGGTGTCGTAGATCGCCATGCCGGCGGTGATCGAACCGCCCGGGCTGTTGATGTACAGGTAAATGTCCTTGTCCGGGTCGGAGGCAAGGAGCAGAAGCTGTGCGGTGATCTTGTTCGCGATGTCGTCGTCGACCGGCTGGCCGAGGAAGATGATCCGCTCGCCGAGCAGCCGGTTGTAGACCTGGTCGCCGAGGCCACCACCGATGGAGGGCTCGCCGGCGGCTGAGGGCATCAGATTCGTCACGTATCCACCTGCTCGTCTTACGACGGCGCCGGGCCGTCTCACGTTTCCCTGCGGGGCTGGAGCCGTATCGGAGACTCCACTGCCCTCGTATTCATGGACCCTAACGCGCGGCCCCCTCCGGAGAATCCCTGATACGAGGCTGTTCGCCGGGGGCGTAGCGGCGGGCCCGCCCCCGGCGTCAAGACGGGAGGGCCCCGGGGTCTGCCCCGGGGCCCTCCTGAGAGCTACAAGGTGCCGTGGGCTCAGCCCTCGGTCTTCTCCTCGGCCTTGTCCTCAGCCTTGTCCGCGGCCTTGGTCCCGGCCTCGTCCTCGGCCGTGGCGTCGGTCTTCTGCTCGGCGGTGTCGGTGGGCTCGGCGGCGGCCTCGGCGGCCTCCGTCTCCTCCTCCTCGTCGTCCAGGTCGACGATCTCGCCGTTGGTGTCCTTGACCGTGGCCTTCTCGACCACGGCGGCCAGGGCCTTGCCGCGGGCGACCTCGCCGACGAGGAGCGGGACCTGGCCCTGCTCGACGATGGCCTGGGCGAACTGGTCGGGGGACATGTTGGAGGAGGCCGCGCGCCGCATGAGGTGCTCGGTGAGCTCCTCCTGGCTGACGTTGTACTCCTCCTGCTTGACCAGCGCGTCGAGGACGAACTGGGTCTTGATGCCCTTGACCGCGGCCTCGCGGGTCTCGGTCTCGAACTCCTCGGCGGTCTTGCCCTGGATCTCCAGGTACTTCTCCAGGTCCAGGCCCATCTGGCCGAGCTGGTGGTGCTCCAGGTTGTGCTTGCGGGTGTTGACCTCGTCGTCGAGAAGCTTCTCGGGGACGGGGACCTCGACCAGCTCAAGGAGCTTGTCGAGCACGCGCTCCTGGGCCTGGGTGGCCTGGTCGTACTGCTT
The DNA here is from genome assembly GCF_039542605.1 of Streptomyces ziwulingensis. Taxonomy (NCBI): domain Bacteria; kingdom Bacillati; phylum Actinomycetota; class Actinomycetes; order Kitasatosporales; family Streptomycetaceae; genus Streptomyces; species Streptomyces ziwulingensis. The sequence continues at coordinate 99,606 of NZ_BAABIG010000026.1, read as the reverse complement.
CATGTCGGCCAGGCGCTTGCGGCTGTCGGCCTTCAGCTCGTCCAGCGTGTCGAACTCGGAGGCGAGCTGGGCGAAGTCGTCGTCCAGCTCGGGCAGCTCACGCGCGGCGACCTGGGTGACCTTGACGGTGACCTCGGCCTCCTTGCCGGCCGCCGAGCCGCCCTTCAGCTCGGAGGTGAAGGTGACCTCTCCCCCGGCCTCGACGCCCTTCACGGCGTCGTCGATCCCGTCCAGCAGCTCGCCGGAGCCGACCGTGTAGGAGACGCCGCTGGCGACGCCGTCCTCCAGCACCTCGCCGTCGACCTTGGCCTCCAGGTCGAGGGTGACGACGTCGCCCTCCTCGGCGGCGCGCTCCACCGGGGAGGTGGAGGCGAAGCGCTCACGGAGCTGCTCGACCGACTTCTCGACGTCCTCGTCGGTGACCTCGACCGTGTCCACCTCGACCTCGATGCCGGAGAAGTCCGGGATCTCGATCGACGGGCGGATGTCGACCTCGGCGGTGAAGTTCAGCGTCTCGCCGTCCTTCAGCTCCGTGATGTCGACCTCGGGCTGGCCCAGCGGGTCCACCTCGGCCTCGGTGACGGCCTCGGTGTAGAACTTCGGCAGCGCGTCGTTGACGGCCTCCTCCAGCACCGCACCGCGGCCGAACCGCTGGTCGATGACGCGGGCCGGGACCTTGCCCTTGCGGAAGCCCTTCACCGTGATCTGCTGGTTGATCTTCTTGTACGCCGCGTCGAGGCTGTCCTTGAGCTCCTCGAAGGGCACCTCGACAGTGAGCCGAACCCGGGTCGGGTTCAGGGTCTCCACGGCGCTCTTCACGGTTCGGTCTCCTTGGTGGCTGACATTCTTGGATTCTGCCGGAGCCAGAGCGGCCCGGCCGATCACACCGCCCGGAGACTGCACAGGATGAGACACACGGGCGTGCAGCTTGCATAGTAACGGCAGCGGCTGGACGGCCCAAAAGGCGATCTCCCGAGGTGACCGGCGGCGATCTTGCGACGTGGCCGCGGCCGGTCTCGCGAGGTGGCCGGCCGGGCCGGTGAAGTGTCAGAGCCTGATCGATGACTGGTCGGGGTGGCGGGATTTGAACCCACGGCCTTCCGCTCCCAAAGCGGACGCGCTACCAAGCTGCGCCACACCCCGTCTGGTGCGACACGAAGGGTACATGCCGCCGCCTCCCGAGGCGGCCTCATTCACCGGGCGACCGCACGGGTCCCGGGTCCGCGGCCACGGGGTGTGCGGCGCGGGGGGACGACCCGCTACGATGCCTTCAGTACCGCGGTCGCCGACCTGCGGTGCCTGCTGTGCGGGCGTAGCTCAATGGTAGAGCCCCAGTCTTCCAAACTGGCTACGCGGGTTCGATTCCCGTCGCCCGCTCCACACACCCCTCAGGGCCCGGTTCCTCGGAACCGGGCCCTGAGGGCGTTCTCAGAAGCTGATCGAGTTGATCGTGTCCGCTATCGAGTTCATGAAGCGGTTGATCGACGGGGCCATGCCCGTGGAGGCGAGGAAGAAGCCGAAGAGCACCGCGACGATCGCGGGGCCGGCCTTGAGGGACCCCCCTCGCAGGAGTACCACCAGGATGATCGCCAACAGCAGCACCACAGACAGTGAAATGGCCACAACTGATCACACCCTAGGTCGGTTCGCTCTCCCGGGACGCCGCCGCGCACATCCCCGCCAGGACCATCGTGCCACCAACCGGGCCCTCTCATGCGGCAGGTGACACATCGTCTGTCCCGGCCCTCCCGTCCGGGCGGACCTCCGAGGGCCTGCGGCGTCCCAACGGCCATGGCCCGCACAGCAATTCGAAGGATTACTCACACAGGAAATCCGACCGGGTTGTTTCCATGTCCACACAATGCTTTCGCAGGTATTCCGCATTGCCGCCCGGCACCCGCGGAACCCTCTCGGACGCCCGCCCCACGCCCCCTTCAGTCCGGAAGAATCACGACAAGAAGGGCGAAGCAGGGGCACAGGTGGAGCGCGGGAGGGGTGAGGGCGGCGGGTCCGTCCGGCACCGAAACCGCGGCGGATGGTGGATGGTCGCGCCCTTTTTCCGGGTCCCGTGCGGAAATGCCGCAGGGGGTTTTACGGATTCCCGCGGGCGACGCTAGGGTGCCTCAGATGTTCCCCGCTGCCTCGTCCCCCACAAGCGCGGCGCCGCTCCCCCCGGCCGAGCCTCCGGCGTCGGGAGTGCCGGGCCCGCGGTCCTCGCCGCAAGCCCGGCAGGGCGGCACACAGCGCGACGCGTTCTTCGACAACGCCAAGTACCTGGCGATCGTGCTGGTGGCCATGGGCCACTCCTGGGAGCCGCTGAAGGGCGACAGCCGCCTGCTGGAGAGCCTCTACCAGGTGGTCTACGCCTTCCACATGCCGGCGTTCATCATCATCTCCGGCTTCTTCTCGCGCGGCTTCGACCTGCGGCCGGACCGGCTGCGGCGGCTGATCACCGGCGTCGCCGTGCCGTACGTCCTGTTCGAGACCGCCTATCCGCTCTTCAAGCGGTTCGTCGACCACGACCCGCACCAGGAGATCAGCCTCCTGGACCCCTGGTACCTGACCTGGTTCCTGGTCGCCCTCTTCGTGTGGCGGCTGACCACGCCGATCTGGAAGCTGGTCCGGTGTCCGCTGCCGCTCGCGCTCGTCGTCGCCATGGCGGCGTCCGCGGCGCCGGAGATCGGCGACGACCTGGACCTCCAGCGGGTGCTGCAGTTCCTGCCGTTCTTCGTGCTGGGGCTGTCGATGAAGGCCGAGCACTTCCGGTGGGTGCGGCGGCGGTCGGTGCGGATCGCGGCGGTGCCGGTGTTCGCCGCGGCGGTCGCCGTGAGCTGGTGGGCGGTGCCGCGGATGAACACCGGGTGGTTCTACCACCGCGACGCGGCCCAGGAGCTGGGCGCGCCCTGGTGGACCGGGCCGGTGATGACGCTGGCGCTGTTCGGCTGCTCGCTGCTGCTGACCGCCTGCTTCTTCGCCTGGGTGCCGCGCCGCCACCGGTGGTTCACCGCGCTCGGCGCGGGCACGCTCTACGGCTACCTGCTGCACGGTTTCCTGATCAAGGGCGGCGACTACCTCGGCTGGTTCGACCACGACTGGCTGCGCACGCCGCTCGGCGAGGTCCTGGTGACCGTCCTCGCGGCGGTGGCCGTCACGCTGCTGTGCACCCGTCCCGTGCGGCGCGTCTTCCGGTTCGCGATGGAGCCGGGGATGGAGTGGGCCTTCAAGCGGGACGCGGCGGAACTGGCCCGCGAGCGCGAAGGCGCGGAGCCGCGGCGGGAAAGCCGGGAGGGGCGGGAGCGCCAGGAGCGCCGGCGGAAGCCCTCCGTCGAGTAGTCGCCGGGCTGGTCCCTCATGTCTCTGTCAGGCCGAGGAGTGCGCGCATCCGCGTGTACTTCTCGGCCAGTCTCGTGCGGGTCGGTCCGGCGAGGACCGCGAGGCGGGCCGGGTCGGCGTTGTGGGCCAGGTCCGCCTCCTTCACCAAGCGGGCGCCGGGCGTGGCGAGGATGCGGGCGGCGTACGCCTCGGGCGGCTCCCCCGCCCGCTTGGTGAGCGCGAGGACGATGTCCTTGGTACGGCGGCTCAGCGGGGCCCGCTCCAGCCACTCGCGGGACAGGGCGCCGTCCTCGACCGCGTCGTGCAGCCAGGCCGCCGCGAGCTGCGCGTCGTCGCCGCCCCGGCGCCGTACGCCCTCGGCGACGGCCGCCAGGTGCTCGGCGTACGGCCGTCCCGCCTTGTCGGTCTGCCCCTCGTGGGCGGCGCGGGCGGTGGCCGCCACCTCGGGCACGGTCAGCGGCGGGTCCTGGGCCACGGCGGTCAGTGTCCTCCGGCGGCCAGGGCCTGGGCGGTCGTCGGGCCCTCCCGGCAGATGAGCAGCAGCGCCCGGTCGTCATTGACGTCCTTGGCGACCGCCTCGATCAGGTGCCAGGCGGCGCCGTGGAAACCGCCGGCGACATAGCGGTCGGCCTCGCCGGTGAGGCGGTCGATGCCCTCGACGATGTCCCGTTCGGAGGTCTCCACCAGGCCGTCGGTGAACAGCATCAGCACGTCTCCGGCCCGCAGCGAGCCCTTCACCGGGTCGAACTGGGCCCCGTCGTACACGCCGAGCAGCGGGCCCTCGGCGGCCTTCTCCTCCCAGCGGCCGGTACCGGCGCTGAGCTGGAGACCGGGCGGGTGGCCGGCGGAGTACAGCTCGTAGTCGCCGGAGTCGAGGTCCAGGACGAGGTGGATGGAGGTGGCGAAGCCCTCGTCCCAGTCCTGGCGCAGGAGGTAGCCGTTGGCGGCCGTCAGGAAGGCGTGCGGGGGCAGGCTGCCGAGCAGGCCGCCGAACGCGCCGGAGAGCAGCAGGGCGCGCGAGGCGGCGTCCATGCCCTTGCCGGAGACGTCGGTGAGGACGACCTCCAGGGTCCGGCCGCCGCTGGTACGGGCCGCGACCACGAAGTCGCCGGAGAAGGACTGGCCGCCCGCCGGGCGCAGCGCCATCTCGCGGTGCCAGCCCGGCGGCAGGCCGGGCAGCTTGCTCTGGACGCGGATGCGTTCGCGCAGGTCGAAGAGCATGGTGCCGCCGCGCCGCCAGGGCACGCCGACCCGGCTGCGGAACTGGGCGATCAGCAGCCCGAAGAATCCGCAGGCGGCGACCACCAGGACGACGCCCGGGGTGACCCGGGAGGGGCCCTCGGTGTAGGGGCCGAGCTGGACGGACTCCACGATCAGCGCGGTGGCGGCGGCCGCGTACAGCCCGAGCAGGCTGGCCGGGCGGAGCAGCAGGCCGCCGGCGACGATCGGCAGGACCAGCGCGGCCGGTGCGATCCAGACCGAGTTGACCATGGTGGTGGCCGCGATGACCGGGACGGTCAGCAGCAGACCGGCCAGGGCGATCCAGTCGGAGCCGTCGCCGCGGAAGTAGTCGACGGCGGATCTGCGCAGGCCGACGCGGGCCCGGTGCCACTGCTTCTTGCACCGGGCCGGGAACGTGTCGGCTTCCGCGCGCCGCTGTCGTCCTGCTGCCATCGTTCGGGACCCTATCCATCGGAGCGGCCGCTCGGTACGGGAGGTCCCGCTTGTCCCCCGTCCGATACTCGACTTCACAGTGAACTCCACTGAAAGCCGTCGCGCGGCCACCCGGGAGAAATTCCCTGGCTCGTCCCGCATTGCACTGGTAGGCATAGTCCATGGGCACTGACGGCACGGACGGCACCGGCCTCGCCACCGAGGTGCGAGTACTGCGGCGGGACGAGTGGGACATCTGGTACGACACCCTGGTCCGGGCCTTCGGCGGGGTGCCGGAACCGGCCGAGGAGCGGGAGCTGTTCCGCTCCCTGACCGAGTGCGACCGGTCGATCGGGGTCTGGGACGGGGACGCCTGCGTCGGGACGGCGGGGGCGTTCGGCTTCCGGCTGTCCGTGCCGGGCGGCGCGGTGGTCCCGGTCGCCGGGGTGACGATGGTCGGGGTCGCCCCCACCCACCGGCGGCGGGGCGTGCTGACCGCCATGATGCGGCGGCAGTTGGACGACGTCCGCTCCTGGGGCGAGCCGCTGGCGGTGCTGACCGCCTCGGAGCCGGCGATCTACGGCCGGTTCGGCTACGGCGCGGCGACCGTCCAGGTGAACGCCGAGATCGACACCGGCCGGGTACGGCTCTCCGTCCCCGCCGGCACGGACGGCGTGGCGCTGCGGTACGCCGACCCGGCGGCCGTCCTCGACGTGTGCGAGGCGGTGTACGCGCGGCTGGTGCCCGAGCGGGCGGGGATGCTGGAGCGGCGGCCGGGCTGGGAGCGGCTGGGGCTGCTGGACCCGGAGAGCCGCCGGGACGGGGCGTCGCCGCTGCAGTGCGTCGTCGCCTCCCGGGACGGCGAGGTCACGGGGTACGCGCGGTTCCGGGTACGGCCGCGGTGGGGGCCGGGCGGCCCGGACGGCGAGGTGGTGCTCCAGGACCTGGACGCGGTGGACGCGGTGACGCGGGCGGCGCTGTGGCGTTTCCTGTTCGACATCGACCTGACGTCGCGGGTGACGGCGCGGGGGCGCCCGGCCGACGAGGCGTGGCTGTACCAGGTGTCGGATCCGCGGCGGTGCGCGCCGCGGCTGCGGGACACGCTGTTCGCGCGGCTGGTGGACGTCGGGGCCGCGCTGTCGGCCCGGACGTATCAGGCGCCGGTGGACGTGGTGTTCGAGGTCGAGGACGCCTTCTGCCCGTGGAACGCGGGGCGTTGGCGGCTGTCCGGGGACGCCAAGGGGGCGTCCTGCACGCCCACCTCGGACCCGGCGGACCTCGCGCTGTCCGTACGGGAGTTGGGCGCGGCCTATCTCGGTGGCGTGTCGCTGGCCGCGCTGGGTGCGGCGGGGCGGGTGCGGGAGGTGCGGCGGGGCGCGCTGGCACCGGCGTCGGTGGGGTTCGCCTCGACGGTGGCGCCGTGGCTGCCGCACGGCTTCTGACGCCGGGGCCGGAGGGGGCCGGGGCCCGGCTTCTGACGCCGGGGCCCGGCGGAGGCCGGGTGCGGTCAGGTGCGGGGTGCGGTCAGGTGCGCTGGCAGGCGGGGCACCAGAAGAGGTTGCGGGCGGCGAGGTCGGCGGTGCGGACCGGGCCGCCGCACAGGTGGCAGGGGAGGTTGGCCCGGCGGTAGACGTAGACCTCGCCGCCGTGGTCGTCGACGCGGGGCGGGCGGCCCATCGCCTCGGGGGTGTGTTCGGGGCGGACGGTGTCGATGCGGTTGTTCCGCACGCCCTCGCGCATCAGGGCGACCAGGTCCCGCCAGATCGCGTCCCACTCGGCGCGGGTGAGGTCCCGGCCGGGGCGGTACGGGTCGATGCCGTGCCGGAAGAGGACCTCGGCGCGGTAGACGTTGCCGACGCCGGCGATGACCTTCTGGTCCATGAGCAGGGCGGCGATCGTGGTACGGCTGCGGGAGATCCGGCGGTACGCGGCGGCCGGGTCGGCGTCCGCGCGCAGCGGGTCGGGGCCGAGGCGGGCGTGGATCGCGTCCTTCTCGGCGGGGGTGATCAGCGCGCAGGTGGTGGGGCCGCGCAGATCGACGTGGGCGGCGGTGTTGAGCAGCCGCAGGCGCACGGTGTCGGTGGGCGGCGGCGCGGGGGCCGGGCCGAGGGCGACCTTGCCGAACAGGCCGAGGTGGATGTGGACCCAGGACTCGGCGGACCCGGGGGAGCCGAGGAATCCGAGGAACAGGTGTTTGCCGTGTGCCTCGGTGTCGGTCAGCTCCGTGCCGTCCAGGAGCGCGGCGGCGTCCGAGAACTTGCCCTGCGGGCTGGTCACACGGACGGTCGTGCCGGTGAAGGCGGCGGCGTAGTCCTGGGCCAGCCGGTGGATCGTGTGCCCCTCCGGCACGGCGCTGCTTCCTTTCGGACCTGCTCCCGTTTCTTTCCCTGACCCGCTCCCGCCCGGCGCCGATCCCGGCCGGGGGCGGGAGCCGGGCCGGTGGGCGGGCGCCGCGGAAGTACGGGGTGCTACTGCTGCGGGTGGTGCGCCGGGATCGGCGGCAGGTCGCCCGTGGTCTCGTACCCGGTCAGCATGTCGATGCGGCGCTGGTGCCGCTCGTCACCGGAGAACGGGGTGGCGAGGAAGGTCTCGACGAACTTCGTCGCCTCCTCGGAGGAGTGCATCCGCGCGCCGACGGCGACGACGTTGGCGTTGTTGTGCTGCCGGCCGAGCGAGGCGGTCTCCTCGCTCCAGGCCAGGGCCGCGCGGACGCCCTTCACCTTGTTCGCCGCGATCTGCTCGCCGTTGCCGGAGCCGCCGATCACGATGCCGAGGGCGCCCTCGTCCGCGGCGGTCCGCTCGGCGGCGCGCAGGCAGAAGGGCGGGTAGTCGTCCTGGGCGTCGTAGAGGTGGGGGCCACAGTCCACGACCTCGTGGCCCGCGGCCTTCAGCCACTCGACGAGGTGGTTCTTGAGTTCGTAGCCCGCATGGTCGGAGCCGAGATACACGCGCATGGGTCGAGTGTGACACGCGTGCCAGGGGGCAGCATCGTCGGGTGTCGGGTCGAAAGAGTGAGCGGGGCCGTTGAAGCTCAGGTAAAGCCGGGGTAACGATCCGGAATCACAGGTTCCTCATCTCGTCGGCCTCCGTTTCACTGGTCCGACTCGTACGCCGTCCGTACGGGAGCAGTCCCCCGGCGCAAAGGAAATCCACCCCATGACCTCGCAGCCGACCCTCACCCCGGCCGACAACGACCCCGCGCACCCCGGAGAACCCGGGTCCGGTCTCCAGGCCGGGCTCAAGAGCCGCCATCTGTCGATGATCGCGATCGGCGGTGTCATCGGCGCCGGTCTCTTCGTGGGCTCCAGCACCGGTATCGCCACCGCGGGCCCCGGCATCCTGCTGTCGTACGCGCTCGTCGGCACGCTGGTCGTGCTGGTGATGCGGATGCTGGGCGAGATGTCCGCGGCCCATCCGACCTCCGGGTCGTTCTCCGCCCACGCCGACCGGGCGCTCGGGCACTGGGCCGGGTTCTCGATCGGCTGGCTGTACTGGTTCTTCTGGGTGGTGGTGCTGGCGGTCGAGGCGACCGCGGGCGCGAAGATCCTGGAGGGGTGGATCCCGGCCGTGCCGCAGTGGGGCTGGGCGCTGATCGTGATGCTGGTGCTGACCGCGACCAACCTCGTCTCGGTCGGCTCCTACGGCGAGTTCGAGTTCTGGTTCGCCGGGATCAAGGTCGTCGCGATCGCCGCGTTCATCGTGATCGGCGGGCTGGCCGTCTTCGGCGTGCTGCCCGGTGTCGACAGCGAGCAGGCGGGGCTCTCCAACCTGACGGAACACGGCGGTTTCCTGCCCCACGGGCCCGGGGCGGTCCTCACCGGCGTGCTGCTGGTCGTCTTCTCCTTCATGGGCAGCGAGATCCCGACGCTGGCCGCCGGTGAGTCCGAGGACCCGCAGCGGGCCGTCACCAAGGCGACCAACAGCATCATCTGGCGTATCGCCGTCTTCTACCTCGGCTCGATCTTCGTCGTGGTCGCGCTGCTGCCGTGGGACTCGCGATCGATCGTCGACAAGGGCTCCTACGTCGCCGCGCTCGACTCGCTCGGCATCCCCGATGCCGGTCAGATCATGAACTTCATCGTGCTGACGTCCGTACTGTCCTGTCTCAACTCCGGGCTGTACACGGCCTCCCGGATGGCGTTCTCGCTCGGCCTGCGCGGGGACGCGCCCCAGGCGTTCGCCCGTACGACCCGGCGGGGTGTGCCGCGCACGGCGATCCTGGTCTCGGTCGTCTTCGGCTTCGTCGCGGTCTTCTTCAACTACGAGTTCCCGGACTCGGTCTTCCTCTTCCTCGTCAACTCCTCCGGGGCGGTGGCGCTCTTCGTCTGGCTGGTGATCTGCTTCTCGCAGTTGCGGATGCGGAAGATCATCCAGGCCGAGGCGCCGGAGCGGCTGGTGGTACGGATGTGGCTGTACCCGTATCTGACCTGGCTCGCCGCCGCGGTGATCGTCTTCGTGCTGGGCTACATGCTGACCGACACGGAGCACGACGGGCGGACGACCGTGCTGTTGTCGCTGCTGGTCGCGGCGGTCGTGCTGGTCGTCGCGTTCGCCCGGGAGCGGTTCGGGCGCGGGCGCCGGGTCCGCGACTGACGGGGGTTGCCCGCGCACCCGCGCACAGAGGCCCGTCACCCCAGTCCTGGACGGCTGGGGTGACGGGCCTCGCTGTGCGGTGGGCGCTTCCGGGTCAGCGCTTGACGAGCTTCCAGGCGGTGGGCAGCACGCCCATCGCGAGGGCGGCCTTGACCGCGTCGCCGATCAGGAACGGGGTGAGGCCGGCCGCGACCGCGGCGGAGAGGGACATGTCGGCGGCCAGCGCCAGGTAGGGCACGCCGACGGCGTAGATGATCGCCTCGCCCAGCAGCATCGTGCCGGCCGTGCGCCAGGTGGAGCGGTCGGCGCCGCGGCGGGCGAGGGAGCCCACGGCCACGGCGGCGAGCAGCATGCCGAGGACGTAGCCGAAGGAGACGGTGAGGCCGGAGCCGCCCGCCGCGAACCACGGCAGGCCGGCCAGGCCCGCCAGCGCGTACAGCGCGAGGGCGAACACGCCGCGCCGGGCGCCGAGGGTGGTGCCGACGAGCAGCGCGGCGAAGGTCTGGCCGGTCACCGGCACCGGGGAGCCCGGCACGGGCACGGCGAGCTGGGCCGCGAGCCCGGTGAGGGCGGCGCCGCCGACGACGAGCGCGGCGTCCCGGACACGGGAGGCGGGGAGCAGGTCGGCGAGTACCTGGCCGGGACGGGCGAGGGCGGTGGCGGTGCTCATGGGGACTCCGCGGGTGGTGTGGGCAGGTCGGGACACCGTGACGCTATACCGGGGGGCGGGCGCGGATCACCGTCGGCGCCCGACAAAGGCGGGATCGGAGCCTTGGTGGGCTTCGGACAACGACAGCGGCTCAGAGCTACGAACGTGACACCGGTCACGGAGGTGGCGTGGTGTGTCCCACCCGGGTGGCGGGCGGCCGGGCTGTGGGTTCCCTCCAACGAAGTAACCGGAATATCACCCTCCGGAAGTTTGGAGTCCGCATACTGGGCGGTCACCCCTCCCGAGCTGCGCGGACGCCCAGACTGTGGTCGTTTTTGCCCCCTCGCAGCAAGGGACGGGCCGCGCCCATGCCCCGCACCACCACCGAGACACCGCCGGAGGCCGACGGCGTCTCGCTGTCCCACGGACTCAAGCAGCGCCACCTGTCGATGATCGCCCTCGGCGGGGTGATCGGCGCCGGGCTCTTCGTCGGGTCCGGCGCGGGCATCGCCGCCCGCGCCGTCCGCCCGCGACACCCTGGTCGGGGCGCGCCCAGCCACCCGTCGCCGGTAACTCTTGCTGCTAGCGTGCAGTTGCAAGTAAATTGCAATAAGGCGACAAGGCTCCGAGGGGATCCGCCATGCCCGTCTACACGCTTCCTGACCTGCCGTACGACTACTCCGCGCTGGCACCCGTGATCAGCCCCGAGATCATCGAGCTGCATCACGACAAGCACCACGCGGCCTACGTGAAGGGCGCCAACGACACGCTGGAGCAGCTCGCGGAGGCGCGGGACAAGGAGCGGTGGGGGTCGATCAACGGGCTGGAGAAGAACCTGGGCTTCCACCTGTCCGGGCACATCCTGCACTCGATCTACTGGCAGAACATGACCGGTGACGGCGGCGGGGAGCCGCTGGCCGCCGACGGTGTCGGGGAGCTCGCCGACGCGATCGCCGAGTCCTTCGGGTCCTTCGCCGGTTTCCGGGCGCAGCTCACCAAGGCCGCCGCGACCACGCAGGGCTCCGGCTGGGGCGTCCTCGCTCACGAGCCGCTGAGCGGCCGGCTGATCGTCGAACAGGTCTACGACCACCAGGGCAACGTCGGCCAGGGATCGGTCCCGATCCTGGTCTTCGACGCCTGGGAGCACGCCTTCTACCTCCAGTACAAGAACCAGAAGGTCGACTTCATCGACGCCATGTGGGCGGTCGTCAACTGGCAGGACGTGGCCCGCCGTTACGAGGCCGCCCGCTCGCGCGCCGACGTACTGCTGCTGGCGCCCTGACCCGCGCACCCGCAGCACCCGCAGCACCCGCACAGACGTCCTGCCTCGTGATCGTCTTCTCACCCTTCGCGACGGCAGGCGGAAGAAGGGGAACCCCCGCGAGGACGTGACTCGCGGGGGTTTCCTGTGTGCGCCCCCGGGCCCCGCGGGGGTGGTGTTCCGGGATCGGACCCGTGTGAGGGATTGACGGTCCGTCGCGCCGCGCCCAATGTCCGTAGGACGAGTGCGAGTGCGCGTACGGCGTGATCGAGGAGCCACCCCCTCCGGACGGGAGACCCCCTGCGATGACCGATCCCTTACGTGTCGTGGCGGCCGGCGACGACGTCGTCCCGCCGTCGCTGATCGCCCACGCGGTCGGCGACGAACTGCGCGGACGGCCCGTGGAGCTGCGCGAGCTGACCCCGGCCGCCGACGCCGAGGACGAGCTGATCGAGGCGCTGGCGGGGGCGGAGGTCCTGATCACGCGCGGCGCCCCGGTCACCGAACGCCTCCTGGACGCCTGCCCGGATTTGCGGCTGGTCGTGGTCTGCCGGGGCGGCCCGGTCGACGTCGACCTGGACGCGGCCAAGCGGCGTGACGTCAGGGTCTGCCGGACCCCCGGCAGCGAGGCCGCCGCCACCGCCGAGTACACCCTCGGCCTGATGCTGTCGGCGCTGCGCCGCATCCCGCAGGCGCACGAGCTGCTCACCCGGCGGGGCGGCGGCTGGGAGGACGCGGCCCGGCACGCCCGCGAGCACGGCGGGCTGGAACTGGAGGACCTGCCCGTCGGCGTGGTCGGGCACGGGACCGTCGGCAGCCGGGTGGCCCGGGTGCTGTGCGCGTTCGGCGCCCAGGTGATGGTCTACGACCCGTACGCGCGCGCAGAGATCCACGGGCTGCGGGTGCCCCGGCTCGACGACCTGCTGGCCCGCTCCCGGGTGCTCAGCCTGCACGCCCGGCTCGCACCCGGCGCCCCGGGGCTGATCGGCGCCCGCGAGCTGGCGCTGCTGCCGCGCGGCGCGGTGGTGGTGAACACGGCCCAGGGGAGACTGCTGGACGAGGAGGCGCTGTGCGACGCGCTGGAGGACGGGCAGGTGTCGGCGGCGGCGCTGGACGCCCACGCGCGTGAACCGCTCCCCGAGGCGTCGCGGCTGCGCCGCCTCACCGACCGGGTGGTGCTCACCCCGCACCTGGGCGGGACCTCGCGGGCGGTGGCCGAGAAGGCGGCCCGCACGGCCGCGCAGGAGGTCGGACGCTGGGTGCGCGGGCAGCCGCCGGCGCACTGCCTGACCTGACCTGAGCTGAGGGCCGCGGCACCGCGGTCCACCGAGGAGGGGTTCATGATCCGCAGGGCCTGCCGGACCTGCCGCACCATGCAGGACTTCGTCAAGCTCACCGAGGAGGAGCGAGCGGCGGTGCGGGCGGAGCGGGGTCGGCGGCACTACGTGCACGACCTGTGGCGCTGCACCGCCGAGGGCTGCGCGTGGTACCAGCCCTATCTGCACACGGACGGCGGCGGCCTGCTGCCGGAGAGGTTCCGCCGGCAGGCCGCCACCGCCGAGGGATGAGGACCCAGGGGTGAGAGCCCAGGAGCGAGGGCCCAGGAATGAGGGCCGGTGAGGGCCCAGGAATGAGGGCCGGTGAGGGCCCAGGGGGGTGCCGGGGGCCGGGGCTACAGGTTGCTGAAGTCCGGGCCCTTGGTGCGGGTGCGCTTGATCTCGTAGAAGCCGGGGACGGAGGCGACCGCGAGGGTGCCGTCCCAGAGGCGGGCGGCCTCCTCGCCCTTCGGGGCGGGGGTGACGACCGGGCCGAAGAAGGCGATCTGCTCGCCGTCGGCGCCGGGGACGGCGATGACCGGGGTGCCGACCTCCTGGCCGACCTTGTCGATGCCCTCCTTGTGGGAGGCGCGGAGCTGCGGCTCGTAGGGGGTGCCGTCCCAGTGGTCGAGGAGGGACTCGGGCAGGCCGGCGTCCTTCAGCGCGGCGGCGGTCGCCTCCTTGGTCGGGCCCTCGCCCTGGTTGTGGAAGCGGGTGCCGAGCGCGGTGTAGAGGTCGCCGAGCACCTCGGCGCCGTGCTCCTCCCGCGCGGCGATGACGACGCGGACCGGGCCCCACGCCTTGGTCGTGAGCAGCTCGCGGTAGCTCTCGGACAGGTCGTCGAGCTTGTCCTCGTTGAGCACGGCGAGGCTCATCACGTGCCAGCGCACCTCGATGTCGCGGACCTTCTCGACCTCCAGGACCCAGCGGGAGGTCATCCAGGCCCAGGGGCACAGTGGGTCGAACCAGAAGTCGACGGGGGTCTTCTCCGACATGTCTCTCCTCGTACGGAACCGGTCAGCGGGCGATCTCCCGCACAACGCCGGGGGTGCCCGCGCCCATTCCCGGCTGTCCGCCGTCAGGGGCGCGTGGGAAGATCGGTGCGGTCCACATCGTGAACACCTGCCGCTTGACCACATGCCGAGGGAGTACCGCCCGTGCCCGGTGAGAATCTGTCCCGTGACGAGGCCCGGGAGCGGGCCGCGCTGCTGTCCGTCGACGGGTACGAGGTGTCGCTCGACGTGCGGTCGGCCGTCGGCGACCTCGCGGCGGCCGGGAACGGCGCCGCCACCGGTCCGCGCACCTTCCGGTCGGTGACGACGCTCCGCTTCCGCTGTGCGGAGCCCGGGGCGAGCAGCTTCGCGGACCTGATCGCGCCGCGCGTGACCGCCGTCTCCCTCAACGGCCGCGACCTCGACCCGAGCGAGGTCTTCGACGGCTCCCGGATCCTCCTGGAGGACCTGGCCGCCGAGAACGAGCTGGTGGTGGACGCGCAGTGCGCCTACTCCCGCACCGGCGAGGGCCTGCACCGCTTCGTCGACCCGGAGGACGGCGAGGTCTACCTCTACACCCAGTACGAGCCGGCCGACGCGCGCCGCGTCTTCGCGGGCTTTGAGCAGCCGGACCTCAAGGCGCCGTTCCGCTTCGAGGTGCGGGCGCCCGCGGAGTGGACGGTCTGGTCCAACGGCACCGGCGAGTTCGCCGACGGGGTGTGGCGGTTCGAGGAGACGAAGCCGATCTCGACGTACATCACCTGTGTCGTCGCGGGTCCGTACCACTACGTGACGGATTCCTACGAGCGGACCTTCGAGGACGGCACACGGCTGGAGATCCCGCTCGGCGCGCTCTGCCGCAAGGGTCTGGCGCCGCACTTCGACGCCGAGGACGTCTTCCTGATCACCAAGCAGGGCCTGGACTTCTTCCACGACCACTTCGACTATCCGTACCCGTTCGGGAAGTACGACCAGGCGTTCGTGCCCGAGTACAACCTCGGGGCGATGGAGAACCCGGGTCTGGTCACCTTCCGGGAGGAGTTCATCTTCCGGGGCAAGGTGACGCGCGCGTCGTACGAGAGCCGCGCCAACGTGATCCTGCACGAGATGGCGCACATGTGGTTCGGGGACCTGGTCACCATGGAGTGGTGGGACGACCTGTGGCTCAAGGAGTCCTTCGCGGACTTCATGGGCGCCTTCTCACTGGTGGGCGCGACCCGGTTCACCGACGGCTGGATCACCTTCGCCAACCGCCGCAAGGCGTGGGCCTACCGCGCCGACCAGCTCCCCTCCACCCACCCCGTCACCGCCGACATCCGCGACCTCCAGGACGCCAAGCTCAACTTCGACGGCATCACGTACGCCAAGGGCGCCTCGGTGCTCAAGCAGCTCGTGGCGTACGTCGGCCAGGACGCGTTCCTGGAGGGTGCCCGCCACTACTTCAAGCGGCACGCGTACGGCAACACGCGCCTCGGCGACCTGCTGTCGGCGCTGGAGGAGACCAGCGGGCGGGACCTGGCCGCCTGGTCGCGGTCCTGGCTCCAGACTGCGGGCGTCAACTCGCTCACCCCGCAGACGCTGCTCAGCACCGACGGCCGGATCGACGAGCTGGCGGTGGTGCAGGAGGCCCCGGAGTCGCACCCCGACCTGCGCCCGCACCGGGTGGCGGTCGGCCTGTACCGCCGCTCGCCGTCGGGGGCGCTGGAGCGGTACGCGCGCGCCGAGCTGGACGTCGCCGGTCCGCGCACGGTGGTCACCGAACTGGCGGGTGAGCAGGCGCCGGAGCTGGTACTCGTCAACGACGACGACCTCACCTACTGCAAGATCCGCTTCGACGAGACCTCGCTGGCCACGCTGCGGGCCTCGCTCGGCCACCTCTCCGATCCGCTGGCGCGGGCCCTGTGCTGGTCGGCGCTGTGGAACATGACGCGGGACGCGCTGCTGCCGGCCCGGGACTTCGTGGACCTGGTACTGCGGTTCGCGGGGCGCGAGTCGGACATCGGCGTGCTGCAGATGCTGCACGCCTGGGTGGACTCGGCGGTCACCCACTACGCGGCGCCCGACTGGCGTGGGACGGGCGCGCGGCTGCTCGCCGAGGGCGCGCTGCGTGAACTGCGGGCGGCGGAGCCGGGCGGTGAGCACCAGCTCGCGTGGGCCCGGTTCCTGGCGGCGACGGCCACCACCGAGGGTGACCTCGCGCTGCTGCGGGGGCTGCTGGCCGGCACCGAGAAGGTCGACGGGCTCGACGTGGACCAGGAGCTGCGCTGGGTGTTCCTGGAGCCGCTGGCCGCGCACGGGGTCGCGGACGAGGCGGCGCTCGCCGCCGAACTGGCCCGCGACGACACCGCTTCCGGCAAGCGCCACCAGGTCCGCTGCCTGGCCTCCCGCCCGTCGGCGGCGGTCAAGGCGCAGGCGTGGGCGCAGGTGGTGGAGTCCGACGCGCTCTCCAACGCCCTGGTCGAGGCGACCATCGCGGGCTTCGCGCAGCCCGCGCAGCGCGAGCTGACCGCGCCGTACACCGAGAAGTACTTCGCCGCGATCGAGCGGGTGTGGACCGAGCGGTCCATCCAGATCGGCATGGACGTGGTCCGGGGCCTGTTCCCGGGGCTCCAGGACTCGCCCGCCACGCTGGAGGCGACCGACGCGTGGCTGTCGGCGCACGAGGACGCCGCGCCCGCCCTGCGCCGCCTGGTGCTGGAGGCGCGGGACGACCTGGCCAGGGCGCTGCGCGGCCAGGAGTGCGACGCCGGTAGGTAAATATGCAGATAGCAGGGTAAGGGTGCATCCACTCCGGGAAGCCCGGCAAGGGACGCCCTTGTCCGCATTTGTCGACAGCTCCGTAACAAGGGTTCAAGAACGGTTCGGACACGGGAACCTGCGGGACATGAACCACAACACCCCGCTGTCCCCCCGCCCGCTGCACCACCTCGCCGAGGGCCGCCGCCGCGTGCTGACCGCCGCTCAGCTCCGCGCGCACGGTGTCACGGCCGCGCAGGCCAACGAGCGCTGCCGGCCCGGCGGCCCCTGGCAGCAGTTCCTGCCCGGTGTCGTCCTGCTCCACCCGGGCCCGCCGTCCAGCCAGGAGCGGCTGCAGGCCGTGCTGCTGTACGCCTCACGGGAGCGGACGACGGGCGTCCCGGCCCAGCCCGCGGGGGACGAGGAGAGCGGTCCGCGGGAGCCGGAGGCGATGATCACCGGGCTGGCCGCGCTGACCCTGCACGGCTTCACCGCCACTCCCCCGCTGGCGTCCCTGAACATGATCGACGTGCTGGTGCCGCGGACCCGCCGGCTGCGCTCGGCCGGCTGCGCGCGGATCGTGCGCGGCGCCGACCTGCCGCGGCCCGAGCAGCTCACCGGGGTGCCGGTGGCGCCGGTCGCCCGCGCCCTCGCGGACGCGGCGGCGGCCCTGACCGACGCGGCGGCCGTACTCCGGCTGCTGACCGAGGCGGTCCGCGGCGGCCACTGCGAACCGGCGGCGGTGGTACGGGAACTCAACCGGGCCCGGCTGCTGACCCTCCCGCACGTCGTGGACGCGGTGGACTCGCTGGTCGCCGAGGGCCGGGCACTGGCCGAGGAGCGCCTGTACCGCTTGGTCCGGGAGCAGGGCCTGCCCGACCCGGTCTGGAACGTCGACCTGCGTCTGCCGGACGGCTCCCGCCTCGGCGGCCTGGACGCCTACTGGCCCGAGCACGCGGTCGCCGTGGAACTGGACACCCGCGCCCACCGCCGCGACGACGCGCTCTGGTCGGAGTACGCCCGCAAACGGGAGCATCTGGAGCACCTCGGCATCACCGTCGTCCACCTCACCCCGAGGAAGCTGCGGGACTCGCCCGAGCAGCAGGCGACGGTGGTCCGCACGGCACTGAGGGCGTCGACGGACCGGGAAGCGGAGGTTCACGTGGTGGTCCTGCCCCGGTAGGCCGCGCACTCACCCGGCGACCGGCCCTGCCGGTGCCCATCACGCCCGTACCTGTCTCAGCCCTTCTTGAGGACCAGTTCCGTGTTGCGGTCCCCCGCCTCGCCCGCCAGGTCCGTGCGGGCGCCGGGGGCGTTGAGGGACAGCTCGCGGTAGAGGGCGGCGAGGCCGGTCTGCGAGAGGTCGGTGAAGTCCGTGCGGGACGGCGCGGAGGACTCGACGAGCGTGGTGAACAGGGAGAGCGTGCCGTCCTTGTTGTCGGCCACCTCGATGACCCGGGCGAGCTGGGGGTGGTCGACGTGGGAGGCGGTGGAGATCTCCCAGAAGGAGTGGTCGCCTGAGCCCCTGTGGGGGGTGATGGCGTTGCGGTGGATGTGGCCGTTGACCCAGGCCAGGACGTTGCGGTGGGCGCCCAGTACGGCGAGGACGTCGTCGCCGTCGTGGCGGCGTTCGCCGGGGCGGGCCGGGTCGGGGCGGGTGTTGTCCATCGTCTTGCTGGTGTGGTGGCTGAAGACCAGGGCGTAGGAGTCCGCGTTCTCCCGCAGTGTCCGTTCCAGCCAGCGCAGTTGTGCCGCGCCGACCGAGCCCTCGTAGTGGCCGCCGGGGTCGGTGGTGTCGAGGCTGATGCCGAGGACGTCGTCGGCGATGCGGAAGCTGTAGTACTGGGTGCCGGCGTCGACGTTGGCGGTGGAGTAGCCGTGGCCGACCGGGCCGGCGCCGAGGTGGGCCGGGTCGAGGTGGGCCTTGAGGTACTCGGCGGGCGTGAACGGGGCGCGGTTCTCGTCCGGGGTGACCGCGCGCATGTCGCGGCTGTGGGCCCGGAGGAACTCGCGGTACTGGGTGCCCCGGGGGTCCGCGTCCTTCTTGAGGGCGTTCTGGAGCCTCGCGGCCTCGGCGGCGGGCAGCTCCATCAGTTTGCGGCCGCCGACGGCCAGCTCGGTGAGGTAGGAGTCGCCGTGGGAGGCGTAACAGCCCAGCGGCATCGCGTCGTGGTTGCCGACCGTCGAGTACCAGGGCAGGTTGAGGCCGGGGCTGCGCACCTCGCGGATCGCGGCGGCGAGGAACCCCTCCAGGTGCGGGAAGCCGAGCCGCTTGTCGGCGTCGCTCGTGGCCGCGTCGGGCTGCCAGTACTGCTTCAGACCGCTGTTCTGGACGCCCTCGTAGTGGCGCGGGTCGCCGGAGTTGGGGCTGATCCGCCCGCCGCTCATGACCTTCAGGAACCACTCCAGCTCGGTGCGGGAGTTGTTGTCGGTGTTGTCGCCGGTGGTCATGGCGAAGTGCAGCGGGGCGCCGGTGACGGGGGCGCCGCGCAGCGCGTTGACCCGCTCCACGAGCGCGGTCGCGCCCTGCACGGTCAGCGCCTCCTGGGGCCGCCAGGCGTGGATGTCGGTGGAGCGCAGGTACTCCAGGCGCAGCGGGTGCTGGGTGTCGATCAGGTGCAGGTCGGTGAGCTGGACGAAGGCGGCGAGCGCGGTACGGCGTCCGGCCCGGCCGGTCTTGGCGGCGGCCAGCTCGCCGCGGACCACGCGCTGCCAGCCGGGGCCCTCGCCGAGCCGCCGGTAACCGGAGCCCGAGCCGGGGGTGGCGACCGCGGCCAGGGTGGTGCCGCGGGTGTAGGGGGCGAGGGGCGCGGCCGGGGCCCGGCGGGAGGAGGCGAGGGCCGCTCCCTCCGCGTCGGCGGCGACGGCCGGCGTGGCCCTGGCCTCCTCGGGCCGCAGGGCGTAGCCGACGCCTCCGGCGAGGGCCACCGCCCCGGTGGCGGCGAGCATGGTGCGGCGGTGGACACCCGGCGTGGAGCCGGTGACTGAGCGTATGCGCGGCATGCGCTTCTCTCCCCGAGTGCGAACGCGTCGGCGTGGCGGCGGGCGATCGCATCCGCGAGCATCCGCTCTCACCGGAATCGTTGGCACCGGGGATGACCTGCGCATGAACGGGGTGGCAACGGGCCACGCCCATCACCGTACGTGGATCACGCACCACCCTGCGCGCCCGCCACCGCTCCTCGCCCCGCCGGGAGCCGGTCGCTCCGCGTTCACTTTCCGGGGTAGTACCCCCGCCCTCGACGGGGTGTGGGTCCGCGGTGGCGCCCCCTGTCAGGGTGTCGGCCGGCCCGACGGCGGGCGTTCGCGCCACAGCCGCAGCGCGGTGTCGACCAGCGGCACCCGGGTCAGGCCGGGCACGGCGGCGAGGGCGTGCCAGGCGGCCAGGTCGGTGGAGCCGCCGACCTCGGGGCGGAGGTCACCGCCGACGACGCGGCCCTCGTAGACGAGCCGCACCCCGTGCTGGTCGACGCGGCGGCCGAACCGCCCGGGGAAGGTGTGGCGGGAGGAGTCCACGCCCAGCAGGCCGCTCAGTTCGACGCGGTAGCCGGTCTCCTCGGCCACCTCCCGCACGGCCGTGTCGTGGGGGTCCTCGCCGTGCTCCATGCCGCCGCCCGGCAGCACCCACTCGGGCACCCCGCCGGGACCCGGCGACCGGGCCAGCAGGAGCATTCCGTCGCGCACGCACACGGCGTAGGCCGCCACCCTGAGTTTCTCTCGCACGCCGGGACGTTAGCCCGGCCGGCCCCCGGACCGCGCCCCGTCGGCGCCCGCCCGGCAGAGAGTGCGGGAATGTCATGTCCCGCACCCTTGTGTCCCCGGTGGCGTATGGCGGAAGTACGCCATGGCCCGATCTCGCCCCGGACAACTCTCCCCAAACGGCGACGTCTTGCGTAAAGCTGAGCGGTCGTCCGGGATCGCATTCCGGACTTCCTCGGCCAGGGCCGGTCGGTCCCGGTCGCTCACCTTCGTCCCCGCATCGCCCGCACCGTCAAGGGATGCCGAAACCTGCAAGGGATGCCGATGACCCAGACCCCTCAGCGCGACCCGATACCGGGTGCGAGACGCGCGGCCCGCCTCGCCGTGGCCGCCGGTCTCGCCGCCGCGCTCGGCGCCGCCGGGCCGATACCGCTGGCCTTCGCCGCCGACGCACCGGCCACGACCGTACCGGCCGGCACCGCCGTGAAGTCCGCGCACGACAAGCTCGGTTCGGACGACGCCGGCCTGCTCACCGAGGCGAAGGCGGACGGCGCGAAGAACGTCACGCTGATGATCGCCACCGCGCCCGGCGCCACCGAGCAGGTGGCGAAGGAACTGGACGCGGTCAAGGGCGGTGCCGTGGGCCGCGCCTACGACAAGCTCGGCTACGTCCGCGCCACCGTCCCCACCGGCAAGGCGGACGCGGTCATCGCCTCCGCCGCCAAGCTCTCCTCCGTGCACGGCATCGACCTGCGCGACGAGATCGAGCTGGACGACCCGACACCGGCCGCGGACACCGCGCGGGGCGCGTCGAGGAGCGCGTCGAAGGGCACCTCGGCCAAGGCGTCCGCCGCCTACCCGGCGCCGAACCGGAAGACGCCCGCGAAGAACCCGTACAACCCGTCCTTCGAGACGGGCGCCGTCGACTTCGTGCGGAAGAACCCGAAGGCGGACGGCCGCGGCGTCACCATCGGCATCCTGGACTCGGGCGTGGACCTCGCCCACCCCGCGCTGCGGAGGACCACCACCGGCGAGCGCAAGATCGTCGACTGGGTGACGGCGACCGACCCGATCGTGGACGGCGACGCCACCTGGCGGCCGATGACGACCTCGGTGGCCGGCCCCGCCTTCACCTACGGCGGCCAGTCCTGGACCGCGCCGGCCGGCTCCTACCAGGCGAGCGTCTTCCGCGAGGCGGTCACCGCGGGCGGCGACGCCGCCGGTGACGCCAACCGCGACGGCGACACCACCGACTCCTGGGGCGTGCTGTACGACAAGGCCGCCGGGACGGTCCGGGTCGACCTGAACAACAACCTGGACTTCCGGGACGACACCCCGATGAAGCCGTACAAGGACGGCTTCCAGATCGGGTACTTCGGCACCGACGACCCGACGACGGACGTCGCCGAGCGCCAGCCGTTCGTCGTGGAGATCCGCAAGGACGTCCCGATGGACCCCTACGGCGGCGACTGGATCGGGCGGACGGCCGACTTCGTCAACATCGGCGTCATCGAGTCCGAGCACGGCACCCACGTCGCGGGCATCACGGCCGCCAACGGCCTGTTCGGCGGGCAGATGGACGGCGCCGCCCCGGGCGCGCACCTGGTCTCCTCGCGCGCCTGCACCTGGAGCGGCGGCTGCACCAACGTCGCGCTGACCGAGGGCATGATCGACCTCGTCGTCAACCGGGGCGTCGACATCGTCAACATGTCGATCGGCGGCCTGCCTCCCCTCAACGACGGCAACAACGCGCGCGCCGAGCTGTACACGCGGCTCATCGACACCTACGGCGTGCAGTTGGTGATCTCCGCGGGCAACGACGGTCCCGGCGCCAACACCGTCGGCGACCCCGGCCTGGCCGACAAGGTCATCTCGGTCGGCGCGTCCATCGCCAAGGAGACCTGGGCGGCCAACTACGGCTCGGCGGTGACGAAGAAGTACGCCATGATGCCGTTCTCCTCGCGCGGTCCGCGTGAGGACGGCGGCTTCACGCCGACGCTGACCGCGCCGGGCGCGGCGATCAACTCCATCCAGACCTGGCTGCCGGGCGCCCCGGTCGCCGAGGCGGGCTACTCGCTGCCGGCCGGCTACGGCATGCTCCAGGGCACCTCGATGGCGTCCCCGCAGGCCGCGGGCGCCTCGGCGCTGCTGCTCTCGGCGGCCGAGCAGCAGCGGATCGACCTCACCCCGGCGACCCTGCGCACCGCGCTGACCTCGACCGCCCACCACATCGAGGACACCCAGGCGTACGAGGAGGGCGCGGGCCTGATCGACGTGGTGGACGCCTGGAAGGTGATCCGGCGCGGTGCCACGGCCCACGAGTACACGGTCAAGGCCCCCGTCGACACCGCGATCGACGACGCCCTCAAGACCCCGGGCTTCGGCACCGGCCTCTACGACCGCGAGGGCGGCCTGAAGGCCGGGCAGAAGAAGACGTACGACGTCACCCTGACCCGCACCACCGGCGCCGACCGCGCGATCCGCCACGAGCTGGCCTTCGCCGACAACGCGGGCTCGACCTTCCGGATCGTCGGCTCCGACACGGTGAACCTGCCGCTGAACCGGCCGGTGACGGTCAAGGTGCGGGCCGCGCCGAGGTCGGCGGGGCTCAAGAGCGCGATCCTGGAGGTCGACGACCCGCGCACCGCGGGCACCGACAAGCAGGTCATGACCACCGTCGTGGTCTCGGCGCCGCTGAAGTACACCTACGCGGCGAAGGACTCGGTGCAGCGCAACAGCAGCCGGTCGTACTTCGTGACGGTCCCCGAGGGCGCCAAGTCCCTGGAGGTCGCGATCGGCGGACTCAAGGGCCTGAGCCAGACCCGGTTCATCGCCATCCACCCGTACGGCGTCCCGATGGACGAGACGTCCACGCCGTACTGCTACAACAACTACCTCGACGGCAACGGCTGCCGGCCCGACCTGCGCGCGTACGCCGATCCGCAGCCCGGCGTCTGGGAGATCGAGGTCGAGTCGCGCCGCACCTCGCCGCTGCTCGACAACCCCTACAAGCTGGACGTCGCCGTGCTCGGCGCCGACTTCGACCCCGAGGTCGTGACCGTGCCGGAGGCGAAGGCCGGGACCCCGGTCACCGCCTCCTGGACGGTGACCAACCGGTTCGCGGCGATCGACGGCAAGCTGGTGGGCGGCCCGCTGGGCTCGTCGAAGTCGGCCCGCCCCTCGATCGGGGAGGGCGAGGCGCAGACCTCCACCGTCGAGGTGCCGGCCGGCGCCGAGTCGCTGGACGTCTCCATCGGCAACGTCTCCGACGCCGCCGCCGACCTGGACCTGTCGGTCTACGACGCCGACGGCAACCTCGTCGGCCAGTCCGCCGACGGCGACTCGGAGGAGTCGGTCTCCCTGTCCGACCCGGCCGCAGGTACGTACACCGTCGAGGTCGCGGGCTACGCGGTGCCGGCCGGCACCACGGAGTACGACTACCGGGACGTGTACTTCGCCGCCTCCCTCGGCGCGGTCACCGTGGACGGACCGGCCGCGGTGCAGCTCGGCACCGGCGAGTCCGCGACGGTCTCCGGCAGCGTGACCGCGCTGGCCGCCGCGCCGCAGGGCCGTGAGTTCTTCGGCCAGGCGCGACTGGTGAACGCCCGCGGCACGGTCGCGGGCACCGGCAGCGTGGTGATCGGAACGGTCGTTCCGTAGCCGGGTACCGCATCGGTAGGTGAGAGGGGCGGGCGCCCGGCGCCCGCCCCTCTCACCCGCTCCGGGGGTGCTCAGCCGCAGCCGAGGGTGCGGGACCCGGGCAGGGCGGCGGTGATCCGGGCGCGCTGCCCGGCGAGGGCGGCCTCGCCCACGAAGACCGCGTCGGGGGCGTCGCCGTGCCGGGGGATGCCGACCAGCACGAGATCGCCCTCGGTGACCGTCCCGGTGGTGTCGTCCAGCGGGAAGGTGACCCGCCGCTCGCCCGGGTCGGGCAGGTAGGAGCGGGTCACCTCCAGGGTGACCCGGTGCCGTCCCGTCCCGGCCACCGGTTCCACGGCGACCACCTCGCCCTCGGCGACCAGCCGGGCGCAGGCGAGGTAGCGGGGGCTGCCGAAGGGCGCCTCGGCGCCGCCCGGCGCCTCGGCCGCCGAGTCCGCGTCCTTGGCGGCCGACGAGTCCTGCGAGCCTGCGGGACCGCCCTGCACCGCCAGCCATCCGAGCCCCGCCACGAACGCCCCGGCACAGGCCACGGCGAGCGCGCCCAGAGCGACGGCGAACGGGCGGCGCCGGGAGCGGGGCCGGTGCGGCCGCCCGGATGCGGGGGCGAGCGGCGGTACGGCGGCGCGGGCCGGCTCGGTGTCGCGGACCGGCGCGGTGAGCGCCCCGCCGATGACCGCCAGTTGCTCTCGGAGCAGCGCCACATCGGCCTCGGCCGCCCGGTGCTCGGCCAGCAGTACGGCGTCCTCGGCGGCCCCGGGCGGCAACGGCTCGCCCGTGATCGCGGCCATCAGCGCATCCATGTGGGCGTACCCGTCGTCCCCGCCCCGCCCGTCGTACCCCTGGTCGTAGTCGTCCTGCTCGGCGTGCCCGTCGTGCCTCTCGTACCCGTCGTGCCTCTCGTGCTCGGCGGCCATGTCACACCACCTCGTCCTCGTGCAGGCGGGCGCGCAGGGCCCGGACCGCCGTGTGCAGCCTGCTCTTCACCGTGCCCTCCGGGACACCCAGCTCCTCGGCGATGCCGCGCACCGACAGATCGGCGTAGAAGCGCAGCACGAGGACCTGGCGCTGGGCGTCGGGCAGCTCGTCCAGACCCCGGGCGACGGCGAGCGAGAGCAGGCTGGTCTCCTCGCCGGAGGGGTGCTCACTCTGGCGCAGCGCGGCGAGGCGTTCGCCGACCCGCTCCTGGCGGCGTTTGGCCCGGTGCCAGTCCATGGCCAGGTGGGAGGCGACGACCGCCGCCCACGCGGAGACGTTCCGCGGTGCCTCCTGACCACCCGCGGCCCGTTCCAGCAACCGCAGACGGACCTGCTGCACCCCGTCCGGCAGGTCCGCCTGCGGTACTCCGCCGAGCGCGAGCACCGCCCGCACCCGACGCTCCTGCGCCGCGTCCAGCGGATCGCCCGGCACGGCGTCCCCCTGGCCACGGCGGGCCTTTCCGCGCAGCAGCACGCCACCCCTCCCCTCGCCGCGTTTCCCCTAGGACGCCGGTCGGCGCCGAAACGTTCGCGCGAGGTCCGCCGATCCGGCCGAGGCGTACGTCACACCCTGTATGGGCGGAGCCTGGAGGGGCAGGGGCGAGGCAGCACAGCTTGCGGCGCGAGGCCCGATCCGGGTGATTATCTGCAGCTCGGCGGGGGTGGAGACCGCAGGGACCGCAGCTGCGGGGTGGGCCGCCGCGTCTCGGTCCTCGGGCTCACCGGGCAATGTATTGGACAGGTGGGGCCGGGATGACCGCATGATGGAAAAGCCGCGGCCAGGCATTACGCGGGGAACGTCACGTGCACCGCACGTGTCCAGACGGAAGGAAACACCGTGAGGGTCGGAATCGTCGGAGCCACCGGTCAGGTCGGCACGGTCATGCGCGGGATCCTCAAGGAACGGAACTTCCCCGTCACCGAGCTGCGTCTGTTCGCCTCGGCCCGTTCCGCGGGCCGGGACCTGGACGGGGTGACGGTGGAGGACGCCGCCACCGCCGACTACTCCGGCCTGGACATCGTGCTCTTCTCCGCGGGCGGCGCCACCTCCAGGGCGCTGGCCGAGAAGGTCGCCTCGCAGGGCCCGGTCGTGATCGACAACTCCTCGGCCTGGCGCCGCGACCCCGAGGTGCCGCTGGTCGTCTCCGAGGTGAACCCGCACGCCATCGCCTCCCGCCCCAAGGGCATCATCGCCAACCCGAACTGCACCACGATGGCCGCGATGCCGGTCCTGAAGCCGCTGCACGCCGAGGCGGGCCTCGAAGCGCTGGTCGTCGCCACCTACCAGGCGGTCTCCGGCTCCGGTCTGGCCGGCGTGGACGAGCTGTTCGAGCAGGTGAGGAAGGTCGGCGAGGACGCGCCGAAGCTGACCCACGACGGCACGGCGGCCGACTTCCCCGAGCCGGAGAAGTACGTGGCGCCGATCGCGTACAACGTGCTGCCGATGGCCGGCTCGATCGTCGACGACGGGTTGCACGAGACCGACGAGGAGCAGAAGCTCCGCCACGAGTCCCGCAAGATCCTGGAGGTCCCGGGGCTGAAGGTCTCCGGCACCTGTGTGCGGGTACCGGTCTTCACCGGCCACTCCCTCCAGATCAACGCGCGTTTCGCCCGCCCGCTCACCGTGGAGCGGGCCAAGGAGCTGCTGGGCGGCGCGCCCGGCGTGGCGCTCACGGAGGTTCCCACGCCCCTCCAGGCGGCCGGCCAGGACGCGTCCTTCGTCGGCCGCGTCCGCGCGGACGAGACGGTCGACAACGGCCTGGCGCTCTTCGTCTCCAGCGACAACCTGCGCAAGGGCGCGGCGCTGAACGCCGTGCAGATCGCGGAGCTGGTGGCGGCGGAGCTGTCCTCGAAGGCGGAGTAGGACCACCCGCAGGACGCGAAGGGCGTGGTCACCGGTGGCGGTGACCGCGCCCTTCGCGTCCTCAAGGCCGTCGCCCGGCGCGGGGGTGCCGTGGAAGGATGGCGGAACCGACACATATCGAGGAGATGACCGCGTGCCTGGCACAAACCTGACCCGTGAAGAGGCGCAGCAGCGGGCGAAGCTGCTCACCGTTGACTCGTACGAGATCGATCTCGACCTCTCCGGCGCGCAGGAGGGCGGCACCTTCCGGTCCGTGACCACGGTGCGTTTCGACGTCGCGGAGAACGATGCGGAGACCGATGCGGAGAACGGAACGGGGAACGGAACGGAGTCGTTCATCGACCTCGTCGCGCCCACCGTCCACGAGGTCACCCTCAACGGCGACCGGCTCGCCGTGGACGAGGTCTTCGCCGACTCCCGGATCGCCCTCCCCGGGCTGCTGGAGGGCCGCAACATCCTCCGGGTGGTCGCCGACTGCGCCTACACCAACACCGGCGAGGGCCTGCACCGGTTCGTCGACCCGGTCGACGACCAGGCGTACCTGTACACGCAGTTCGAGGTGCCGGACGCGCGCCGGGTGTTCGCCTCCTTCGAGCAGCCCGACCTGAAGGCGACCTTCCGGTTCACCGTGCGGGCGCCCGAGGGCTGGACCGTGATCTCGAACTCGCCCACCCCCGAGCCGCGGGAGAACGTCTGGGCGTTCGAGCCGACGCCGCGCATCTCCTCGTACATCACGGCCCTGATCGTCGGCCCCTACCACGCGGTGCACAGCGTGTACGAGAAGGACGGGCAGCGGGTGCCGCTGGGCATCTACTGCCGGCCCTCGCTCGCCGAGCACCTCGACGCGGACGCGATCTTCGAGGTCACCCGGCAGGGCTTCGACTGGTTCCAGGAGAAGTTCGACTACGCGTACCCGTTCGAGAAGTACGACCAGCTCTTCGTGCCGGAGTTCAACGCGGGCGCGATGGAGAACGCGGGCGCGGTGACCATCCGCGACCAGTACGTGTTCCGGTCGAAGGTGACGGACGCGGCGTACGAAGTACGCGCGGAGACGATTCTGCACGAGCTGGCCCACATGTGGTTCGGCGACCTCGTGACCATGGAGTGGTGGAACGACCTGTGGCTGAACGAGTCGTTCGCCACGTACACCTCCATCGCCTGCCAGTCCGCGGCGCCGGGCTCGCGCTGGCCGCACTCGTGGACGACGTTCGCCAACTCCATGAAGACCTGGGCGTACCGGCAGGACCAGCTCCCCTCCACGCACCCGATCATGGCGGACATCCGCGACCTGGACGACGTGCTGGTCAACTTCGACGGCATCACGTACGCCAAGGGCGCCTCGGTGCTCAAGCAGCTCGTCGCGTACGTCGGTGAGGACGCGTTCTTCCGGGGGGTGCAGGCGTACTTCAAGCGGCACGCGTTCGGCAACACCCGCCTGTCCGACCTGCTGGGCGCGCTGGAGGAGACCTCCGGCCGGGACCTGCGGACCTGGTCGAAGGCGTGGCTGGAGACGGCCGGCATCAACGTGCTGCGCCCCGAGATCGAGACCGACGCCGAGGGGATCATCACCTCCTTCGCCGTCCGCCAGGAGGCCCCGGCGCTCCCGGCCGGCGCGCAGGGGGAGCCCACGCTGCGCCCGCACCGCATCGCCATCGGCGCCTACGACCTCGACCCGGGCGGCAAGCTGGTGCGCGGCGAGCGCGTCGAGCTGGACGTGGACGGCGAGCTGACGGCCGTACCGCAGTTGGTCGGCGTCCGCCGCCCGGCGGTGGTGCTGCTCAACGACGACGACCTCTCCTACGCCAAGGTCCGCCTGGACGAGCGGTCGCTGGCCTTCGTCACCGAGCACCTCGGCGACTTCGCCGAGTCGCTGCCGCGCGCCCTGTGCTGGGCGTCGGCCTGGGACATGACGCGGGACGCGGAACTCCCCGCCCGGGACTACCTCGCGCTGGTCCTCTCCGGGATCGGCAAGGAGTCCGACATCGGCGTGGTGCAGTCCCTGCAGCGCCAGGTGAAGCTGGCCGTGGACAGCTACGCCGCCCCCGCCTCCCGCGAGACGCTGCTGACCCGCTGGACCGAGGCGACCCTCGCCCACCTGCGCGCGGCGACGCCGGGCGGTGACCACCAGCTCGCGTGGGCGCGTGCCTTCGCGGCGACGGCCCGTACGCCGGAGCAGCTCGACCTGCTGGAGGGGCTGCTGGACGGCTCGCAGGAGATCGAGGGGCTGGCCGTCGACACCGAGCTGCGCTGGGCGTTCGTGCAGCGGCTGGCGGCGGTGGGCCGCTTCGACGAGGCGGAGATCGGGGCCGAGTACGAGCGGGACCGGACGGCCGCGGGTGAGCGGCACGCCACCAGCGCGCGGGCCGCCCGGCCGACCGAGGAGGCCAAGGCGGAGGCGTGGGCGTCGGTCGTGGACTCCGACAAGCTGCCCAACGCCGTGCAGGAGGCCGTCATCGGCGGTTTCGTCCAGAGCGACCAGCGGGAGCTGCTGGCGCCCTACACGGACCGGTACTTCGAGGTCCTCAAGGACGTCTGGGAGTCCCGTTCGCACGAGATGGCCCAGCAGATCGCGGTCGGGCTCTACCCGGCGGTGCAGGTCTCCGAGGAGACGCTGCGCCGGACCGACGCGTGGCTGACCTCGGCGGAGCCGAGCGCGGCCCTGCGCCGCCTGGTCTCGGAGTCCCGCGCGGGCGTGGAGCGCGCCCTGCGGGCCCAGGCGGCCGACGCGCGGTAGCCGCCGGCGGTTCTACGTCCGCGGAGGGGCGCCCGGTGCCTACCGGGCGCCCCTCCGCGCATGTCGGCGCATGTCGGCGCATGGGCGCCCGCCCCCGGACGCGAAACAGGCCGGCCGGTGGGCCGGCCGGCCTGTCGTCGCGATGAATCCGGGAAACCGGTGTCAGACCTTGGTGTCGGCCTGCGCGGTCTCGCGGGTCTTGATGTTGCGGCTGGTCACCCGGTGCTTCTCGTGGGAGCGGTCGAGGACCATGACGAGGCCCGCGATCACGGCGAAGAGCACGAGGGGGGCCAGGACGTAGAGGCCCAGCGTCTCGATGACGCTCAGGCCCGTGCCGGGGTCGTCACCGTCGTCGCGGGTCAGGGCGAGCGCGGGGGACGACATGAGCAGCATCATCAGCGTCGTACCGGCCGCCAGGGAGCCGGCGCGCAGGGCGTTCTTCTTGTCCACGTACCCAAGTTAGCGAACCTCCGTCGGCGGCGCGCGGCCGGGGTGCCGTACCGGCCCCGGCCGCGCCCGGCGTTCAGGGCCCGGCGTCCGCCCGTACCGCCTCGATCAGGGCGTGCAGCCGGGGTGCGGCGGCCAGTTCCTCCAGGGTGACCGGGCGGCCCTCGGCGTCGGCGATCGGCAGCCGCCAGTTCGGGTACTGGTCCCAGGTGCCGGGGAGGTTCTGCGGGCGTCGGTCGCCGACGGTGTCGGGCAGCCAGATGCCGACCATGCGGGCGGGCGTGGCCAGCAGGAAGCGGTGGACGGCCTGGACGCGGGCCTCCTCCGAGGCGAGGCCGGGACCGGTGTGGGAATCGGCCTGGGAATCGGTGTGGGGATCGGTCTGAGGATCGGTCTGAGGATCGGTGTGGGGATCGGCGCGGCTCGCGGTGGCGCGCAGCAGGCCGAGCCGGGTGAGCAGGGCGAGCCACTCGTCGGTGTCCGCCGCCGCCTCGGAGCGCTCCTGCTCGACCGGACGGGTGAGCAGGCCGAGCCGGTCGCGGAGTGCGACGTGCTCGCCGGTGAGGCGGGCGGCGGTGGACGGCAGGTCGTGGGTGGTGGCGGTGGCCAGGCAGTCGGCGCGCCAGCGGTCGGGGAGCAGGGGGCGGCCGTCGCCCTCCCAGTCCCGTTCGAACCACAGCACCGAGGTGCCGAGCACGCCCCGTTCGCGCAGCGCCTCGCGGACGCCGGGCTCCACGGTGCCCAGGTCCTCGCCGATCACCACGGCCTCGGCGCGGGACGCCTCCAGGACGAGGACGGCGAGCATGGCCTCGGCGTCGTAACGGACGTAGGCGCCCTCGGTGGGCGGATGGCCCTCGGGGACCCACCAGAGCCGGAACAGGCCCATGACGTGGTCGATGCGCAGGGCTCCGGCGTAACGGAACAGGGAGCGCAGCAGGTCGCGGTAGGGGGCGTAGCCGGACTCGGCGAGCCGGTCCGGGCGCCAGGGCGGCAGGCCCCAGTCCTGGCCGAGGGCGTTGAAGGCGTCCGGCGGGGCGCCGACCGACATGCCGGCGGCGAAGTACTCCCGCTGCGCCCAGGCGTCGGCCCCGCCAGGATGGACGCCGACCGCGAGGTCGTGGACGATCCCGAGCGGCATCCCGGAGTCGCGGGCGGTGCGCTGGGCGGCGGTGAGCTGGTTCTCGGTGAGCCAGGTGACCCAGGAGTGGAAGTCGACGCGGTCCCGCAGTTCGGCGCGGGCGCGGGCGGTCTCGGCGGAACGGGGGTCGCGCAGACCGGCCGGCCAGCGCTGCGGGTCGGAGCCGTGCGCTTCGGCGAGGGCGCACCAGGTGGCGTGGTCCGCCAGCGCCTGTCCCTGGTCGGCGAGCCAGTCGCGGTAGGCGGCGCGCCGGCCGGGGCCGGGCGGGACCTCGCGCAGCAGTCCGAGCGCCTCGCGCTTCAGCTCCCATACGGCGTCCCGGTCGATCAGCGCGCCCTTGCGCAGGACGTCCTCGCGCAGCAGCGCGGCCCGCTCCAGCAGGGTGCGCAGACGGTCGCGGTCGGCGGCGTGGGCGTACTCGGGGACGTCCTCGACGCGCAGGTGGACCGGGTCGGGGAAGCGGCGGGAGGAGGGCCGGTACGGGGAGGGGTCGGTGGGGGCGCCGGGCACGGCCGCGTGCAGCGGGTTGACCTGGACGAACCCGGCGCCGAGGGTGCGGCCGGCCCAGGCGGTCAGTTCGGCGAGGTCACCGAGGTCGCCCATGCCCCAGGAGCGGGTGGAGAGCAGGGAGTAGAGCTGGACGAGGAGGCCGTAGGAGCGGGCGGCGGGGGTGGGCAGCCGGGGCGGGGCGACGACGAGGTGGGCGTCGGCGGTGCGCCCGTCCGGGGCGGTGGCGGTGAGCCGGTGCACGCCGGGCGGCAGCTCGTCGGTGCCGGCCCGGGTCTCGCCCTGTTCGGTGGTGACGTGCAGCAGGGTGCCCGGGGGCAGCGCGGCCAGGGCGGCCGGCGGGGCGCCGCCGCTCCAGTGCACCAGGGTGGGCGGCAGCAGGGCCGTACGCAGGTGCTCCTCACGGGCGGTGAGCGCGGCGCGCACCGTCAGGGGGCCGTCGGCGTCGACACCGAGGGCGGCCAGGGCGCGGACGAGGGCGGTGGCGGTGGCGGTGACCGTGAGGTCCGGGGAGGGCTGGTAGGAGGCGGCGACGCCGTGCAGTTCGGCGAGCCGGGTCAGTTCCTCGGTGGGCGGCTCGGCCGGCCGCGAAACCGTCATCTACGGACCCGTCTGTTCCGGGAAGGCGAAGGAGGGGCCGCCCTGGTCCGGCGTGTCGGCCGTCAGCTCGGGCGAGGACTCGCTGGTCAGCGCCACCGCGTCGGCGAACGGCGACTCACTGGTGAGGGGCTCGGCGTCGGGCAGCGGCGGTTCGCTGGTGAGCGGCGCCTCGGCACCGGCGCTGTCTGCTTCGGCGGACGGCTCCGCCCAGGGTTTGGAAGGGGTGGGGGACGCGAAGTGTGCCATGACGGTCACGTGACCTCCTTGTCGAGCACGACTGGGGTTACGGCAGCCCTACCCAGCGGGCGCGAGGACAGGCACCTTGAGCCCGCCAACGTGTTCCTGGTCACACTCCCACCTCACGATCACCCACCGGATCGGGACGAACAGGTCACCATCCGACACCGTCGAGGGGCAAATCGATCATTTCGCACCATCGCGCCGGACTCCTCTATTCACTCAGTACATGTACTCGGTGAATACTCGGGTCCATGAGTACCCGTCACATCCTGCTGGGGCTGCTCGCCTCGGGGCCGAGCCACGGCTACGACCTGAAGCGACGGCACGACGCACGCTTCCCGCAGGCCCGTCCGCTGGCCTACGGGCAGGTCTACACGACCTTGCAGCGCCTGGTCCGGGACGGCCTCGCCGAGGTCGACGGCACCGGCTCGGACGGGGGCCCGGAGCGGACGGCGTACCGCACGACCGAGCGGGGCGGGCGCGAGC
Source organism: Streptomyces ziwulingensis (assembly GCF_039542605.1). Taxonomy (NCBI): domain Bacteria; kingdom Bacillati; phylum Actinomycetota; class Actinomycetes; order Kitasatosporales; family Streptomycetaceae; genus Streptomyces; species Streptomyces ziwulingensis. The sequence goes on along the minus strand of NZ_BAABIG010000026.1, from coordinate 66,724 downwards.
TGGCCCGCTGGGCGGCGGAGGTCGCGCCGCCGGCCCCCCATGTGAGCAACGAGATCTTCGCCAAGGTCGTGGTGGCGGCCCTGGCGGGCGGCGACCCGGCCGCCTACCTGCGCGACCAGCGCGCCGCCCACCTGGCGCGGATGCGGGAACTCACGGCGGTCAAGACGGCCCCCGGCACGGATCTCGCGACCGTGCTGTCGGCCGACTACGCCCTCAACCACCTCGACGCCGACCTCCGCTGGATGACCACCACGGCGGCCCGGCTCACCACCCTGACCGCGGAGGTCGACGCGACATGAGCAACGAGGACACGGCGGCGCCGCTGCTGGTGGCCCGCGCGCTGGTGAAGGCGCACGGCGGGACCGAGGCGCTGCGCGGCGCCTCGCTCGGCCTGCGGGCCGGCGAGATGGTCGCCGTCACCGGCGCCAGCGGCAGCGGGAAGTCGACGTTGCTGCACTGCCTGGCCGGGATCGTGCGGCCGGACGCCGGGACGGTGACGTACGCCGGAGAGCGGCTGGAGGAGGCGACGGAGAAGCGGCTGAGCGAGCTGCGCCGCACCGAATTCGGCGTGCTCTTCCAGTTCGGCCAGCTCGTCCCGGAGCTGACGGCGCTGGACAACGTGGCCCTGCCGCTGCTGCTGGGGGGCAGCGGCAGGGCCACGGCGCGGGAGCGGGCCGGTGCGTGGCTGGAACGGTTCGGGGTGCGCGGGCAGGGGGAGCTGCGGCCCGGCGAGCTGAGCGGCGGGCAGGCCCAGCGGGCCGCGCTGGCCCGCGCGCTGGTCACCGGCCCGGCGGTGCTCTTCGCGGACGAGCCGACCGGGGCGCTGGACTCGCTGGCGAGCGAGCAGGTGATGACGGCGCTGGCGCACACGGTCCGCGAGTCGGGCACGGCGGTGCTGCTGGTCACGCACGACGCGCAGGTGGCGGCGTACGCGGACCGCGAGGTCACCCTGCGCGACGGCGTGGCCTCGCCGGCGGGGGTGGGCGTGTGAGCGCGCTGCGCACCGACGCCCGGCTGGCCTGGCAGCTCGTGCGCGGCACGGGCCGGCGGGAGTGGTGGCGGATCGGGCTCACGGCGGTGGGCGCGGCGGCCGCCACCGGCTTCGCGCTGGCGGCCGTCACCCTCGCCGCGCTCCGCGGCACCCACCGCGTCCCCTGGTTCCACGGACTGCTGGACCAGCCCGGCACCCGGGCCGGGATCGTCGTGGGGCTGCTGCTGTCGCTCGTGCCGGTGCTGGGCTTCCTCGGCCAGTGCGCCCGCGTCGGCGCCGTCCACCGCGACCGGCGCCTGGCCGCGCTGCGGCTGGCCGGGGCGACGCCGTGGCAGGTGCGGCGGATCGCGGCGCTGGAGACGGGACTCGCCGGCCTGCTCGGCGCGGTACCGGCCACGGTCTGCGCGGTCGTGGCCGTGCTGCGGGCGTGGCGCGAGCCGACCGCCGCGCTCTGGGCGGGCGTCGCCCTGGTCGCCGTGGCGGTCCCGCTCTCGGGGGCGGCGGTGAGCGCGCTGGCGCTGCGCCGCGTGGTGGCCTCGCCGCTGGGCTCGGTGCGCCGGGTCACCCCGCGCTCGGGCCGCGGGCCGGGGCTGCTTTTCCTGGGCGCGCTGCTCTTGGTGGCGGCCGCGGCCCCGGCCCTGACCGTGACCGGCGGCGGACCGGGCGGGCGGGCCCCGTGGCAGCCGACGACGGTCGTGTGCGCCGCGGTGCTCGCGGTCGGCGCGGGCGCGGTCCGGCTGTCCGGCGCCGCCTCCCGGCTCACCGGAAAGCTGCTGGCGGCGCGGGCCCGTACCGCGGCCACGCTGATCGCGGCGGAGCGGCTGCGCGCCGACCCGTGGGCGACCGCCCGCACCCACGCGGCGCTGCTGCTGGTGACAGTCACCGGGACGGCGTTCCTCTGCGTCCGGCAGGTACTCCTGGCCGACCTGGCGCGAAACGAACACTCGGCCGCCGAACTCGCGTACTACGGCACCGGACTGAACCTGACCGGCGCCGCGCTCCTCATCTCCCTGGCGATCGCCCTCTCGGGGCTGGCCGTGGGCACCGCCGAGTCCCTGGCCGACCGACGCCGCACCCTCGCCGCCCAGATCGCGGCCGGCGTCCCCCGGGCCGTCCTCGGCCGGACCCTGCTGTGGGAGACCGCGCTGCCGCTCGCTCCCGCCGTCCTGCTGGCCGGCGCCGGCGGCCTGGCGGTCGGCGCCGGGTACGCGTCACTGGCCGGCACCGGCTCACTCCCGGCCACGGCCTTCCTGCTCCCCTGCGCGGTGTACGCCTCCTGCCTGGCGGCCGCGGCCACGGCCCTCCCCCTGCTGCGCCGCTCGGTCCGCCCGGGGGAGCTGCGCCACGCCTGAGGGTGCGGGTCGACGCGCTCAGCCCAGGGAACTCAGGGAACTCATGAACCGACCCCAGGCGTCCGGTCCGAGGCGGAGTATCGGACCGTCGCCGGGGTCCTTCGAGTCACGGACAGCCACCGCGCCGGGGCGTTGCGCGCGACTTCCACGGCACGCGAAGACCCGGTCTCAGGCCGAGATGCCGTCTATCCGGGCCAGGGCGTCGTCCGCGCCGTAGGGCTGCAGGTACGGGAGCCAGCGGGGGTCTCGGTGGCCGGTGCCGATGATGCGCCAGGCCAGGCCGGTGGGCGGGGCGGGCTTGTGGCGCAGCCGCCAGCCGATCTCGCCGAGGTGGCGGTCGGCCTTGGTGTGGTTGCAGCGGCGGCAGGACGCCACCACGTTGTCCCAGACGTGCTTGCCCCCGCGGCTGCGCGGGATGACGTGGTCGACGCTGGTTGCGACGCCACCGCAGTACATGCACCGGCCCCCGTCGCGGGCGAAGAGCGCCCGTCGGGTCAGCGGCACGGGCCCCCGGTAGGGAACCCGCACGAATCGCTTGAGCCGGACCACGCTGGGCGCGGAGACCGTGACGGTCGCGCTGTGCAGGAAGGCGCCGGACTCTTCAAGGCTCACGGCCTTGTTTTCGAGCACGAGGACGAGCGCGCGGCGGAGCGGTACGACGCCGAGCGGCTCGTACGACGCGTTGAGGACCAGGACATGCGGCACGGATGCCTCCTTGTGCGCCGGCGGCGCGTGGCTCGCGCCGGGACGATCCGTAGTCAGTTTCTCCTCCCGCCCGCCACAAGCGCCACCATGTGCCGGTAACGGGCTGGGAGTGTTTTCGACCACACCGGATCGCTCCCCCGGCGCGTGACCTGTTCAGGCGGGGGTGAGCACCGTCTCTTCCGCACAGATCCGGCCTAACCCCACATCGTGCCCCGTTAGTGTGGTCGTTCCGCCTGTCCGGTGACCTTTCCGTGACCTCGGACCGCGACTGCCCCGCCGCCGTGGCCGTCCGCCCGGGAGGCGGACCGCTGCTCCTGGAGGTACCCGCCGTGTCCCCGTCCGTCGCGCACGCCGCGTCCGCCGCCGCCCTCGCGGCCGACGGCTCGTCGCCGTCGCCGTCCCCTTCGCCCTCGCAGTCGACCCCTTCGGTGCCCACGCTGCGGGACGCCCAGGAGGGCGCGACCAACGCCGCGAGCTGGGTCGAGCAGAACTGGTCCACCTGGCTGGCGATCGGCCTCCGGGTGCTGCTGGTCGTGGTGATAGCCGCGGTGCTGCGAGCGGTGGTGCGGCGGGCGATCACCAAGCTGATAGACCGGATGAACCGCACCGTGCAGGCGGTGGACGGCACCGCGCTGGGCGGCCTGCTGGTCAACCACGAGCGGCGCCGGCAGCGCTCGCAGGCGATCGGGTCGGTACTGCGTTCGGTGGCGAGCTTCGTCATCCTCGGCACCGCGGCCCTGATGGTGCTCGCCACCTTCCAGATCAACCTGGCGCCGCTGCTGGCCTCCGCCGGTGTCGCGGGCGTGGCGATCGGCTTCGGCGCCCGCAACCTGGTCACCGACTTCCTCTCCGGCGTCTTCATGATCCTGGAGGACCAGTACGGCGTCGGCGACTCCATCGACGCGGGCGTGGCCTGCGGCGAGGTCATCGAGGTCGGGCTGCGCGTGACCAAGCTGCGCGGCGAGGGCGGCGAGATCTGGTACGTCCGCAACGGCGAGGTCAAGCGGATCGGCAACCTCTCCCAGGGCTGGTCGACGGCCGGTGTGGACGTCACCGTCGCCGTCCGGGAGGACCTGGACCGGATGAAGCAGGTCATCGGCGCGGTCGGCGAGCGGATGGGCAAGGAGGAGCCCTGGAACGAGATGCTGTGGGGCCCGATCGAGGTGCTCGGCCTGGAGTCGGTGCTGCTGGACTCCATGGTGATCCGCGTCTCGGCGAAGACCATGCCGGGCAAGTCCCTCCCGGTCGAGCGCGAGCTGCGCTGGCGCGTCAAGCGGGCCTTCGACGCGGCCGACATCCAGATCGTGGGCGGTGCCACGGCCCCAGTGGAGGAGTCCGCCCAGACGGCCGTCGACCCGACGGCGGGCATGTCCGCCCCGTCCGCCTACGCCAACTCGACCTCCCCCCAGTCGGTCGCGGCATCCCCGCTGACCCCGCCGAACACCACCAAGTAGCCGAGCGCGGCGCGCGCCCGCGTCCGCCGCCCCGGGAACCGAACCGGTTTCCGGGGCGTATTGATGGACGGGACGTACGCGGCGGGCCGGACGGACGCGACGGACGGGACCGGTCCACGCGTGCGGGGGCGGTCCACGCGGTGCGGGGGCGGTCCACGCGGTGCGGGGGCGGTCCACGCGGTGCGGGGGCCGCGGTGGGATCGGACCGAGAAGGTGTGAAGCCCGGTGCGTATCCGGGCCCGGACAGCGATACTTGGGCGACGGATGACCATGGGGGAGGTCAGCAGTGACACGACCGCCGACGGGCAGCGCTCCACCGCCCTCGGGCCCCGGCACGCCCACGCGGCCGCCCGCGCCGCCCCCGGCACCGCCGTTCGTCCCGGCCCCGCCCGCCCCGTTCCAGCCGCCGCCGCGCCGCCGTACCGCCTTCGCCGAGGGCGTGGACCGGCTGCGCGGGGCGGTCACGACCGAGCCGGGCAGGCTGCGGGCCATCGGCGCGCTGCTCGCCCTCCTCGTGGTCGCCTTCGGCGCCGTCACCGCCTGGCAGACCAGCGAGCGGGGCGACGCGGCCGACGACGTGCTGCACAGCAGCCAGCCGCTCTCCTCGGACGCGGCCGACATCTACCGCTCCCTCGCCGAGGCCAACACCGCGGCCTCCACCGGTTTCCTGGCCGGCGGCCAGGAGACCCCGGCCTCCCGCGAGGAGTACGAGCGGGGGGTGCGCACCGCCGCCGAGAAGCTCGTGACGGCCGCCGCCGGCTCCGAGCAGGGCTCCGCCGCCGCGCGGACCATCACCGACCTCAACCGCCTCCTGCCCCAGTACAAGGGCCTGGTGGAGCGCGCCCGCACCTACAACCGCCAGGGCTTCCCGGTCGGCGGCGCCTACCTGCGCTACGCCAACGAGAAGATGCAGGACGAGATGCTCCCGCGCGCCGAGCGCCTCTACACCTCGGAGAACCGGCGCCTCGGCGGCGACTACGACGACGCCCGCCGCTACCCCTGGTTCGCGATCGCCCTCGGCGTCCTCGCGCTCGCCGCCCTGGCCTGGGCGCAGCACCGCAACTACCGCCGTACCCACCGGGTGCTCAACCACGGCCTGGTCGCGGCCACCGCCACCACCACGGTCGTCCTGCTCTGGCTGGTCATCGGCCACAGCGTGGCCCGCGCCCATCTCGGCGACTCCCTGGACCACGGCGTCAGCTCCCTGAACGTGCTGCACGAGGCGCGGATCGCCTCCCTGAAGGCGCGCGGCGACGAGAACCTCACCCTGGTGGCGCGCGGCGCCGAGACCACGAAGGTGGACGGGCAGACGTACGACGCCTACGACCACGACTTCGAGACGAACATGAGCGCGCTGGGCAAGGGGCTGGCCGAGGCCGGACGGCTCGCCGACGACACCGCGGGCGCGCGTCCGGTGGCGACGGCCACCGGCGACATGGCCGAGTGGATGAACCGTCACCGCGCCGCACGCGATGAGGATGAGAAGGGCAACTACCGGCAGGCGCTCCAGCGGGTGATCGGCGGCCGGGGTGCCACCGCCGAGTGCTTCGACGGGGTGGACACCTCGCTCGCCCGCGCGCTGGAGCACGAACAGAAGGAGTTCCGCACGGCGGCGGCCGACGGACTGGACGCGATGACCGGCCTGCCCGAGGGGGCCGCCGTCCTCGCCGTGCTGGGCGCGGTGGGCGCGGTGCTGGGCATCGGCCGCAGACTGTCGGAGTACCGGTGAGCGGAGAACGGGTGGAAGGGGGCGGGAGGATGCGCGCACGACAGCCGCGGGCCGGGGTGAAGGGCTGGGGCGGGGTGGGCGCGATGGCGGCTCTCTGCGCCCTCGCGGTGCTTTTCGCGCTGCTGCTGCCGCAGGTCCGCTCGGCCCACGAGGGCGGCGGCGCGGACACCGGCGGCCGGGGCGGCTCCCGGGGCAGCCAGGCGCACGCGAGCGTGGAGTGCACGGAACCGGAGAAGCGGACGCTGTCCCCGTCCGGCGCCGACGGCCCCACGATCGAGTCGATCCGCGACCGCCCCGAGGGCGAGCGCAAGCTGATCGTCGGCGTCGACCAGAACAGCTACCGCTGGGGGTACCGCGACCCCAACAGCGGCGGCACCGCCGACCTGGAGGGTTTCGACATCGACCTGGTGCACCGCATCGCGGAGGACATCCTCGGCGACCGGGACGCGGTCCAGTTCAAGGCGATCCCCACCGACCAGCGCATCTCCGCGATAGAGGACGGCCGCGTCGACATGGTGGTCCGCACGATGACCATCAACTGCGAACGCCTCCAGGACGTCGCCTTCTCCGCCCCCTACTTCCGCACCGGCCAGCAGTTGCTGGCCCCCAAGACCTCGTCGATCACCGGTTACGACGCGACGCTGGCCGGCAAGAGCATCTGCACGGCGGCGGGTTCGACGGCGTACAGCACGCTGGAGCGGGACCGGGCGGCGGGCCGGCTCGTCGCCTCCGCCGACCTCCGCACCACCGTCCCCAACCAGCTCGACTGCCTGGTGCGGCTCCAACTCGGCGAGGTGGACGCGGTGGTCACCGACGGCGCGCTCGCCGCGAGCCAGGCCGCCCAGGACCCCACGGTCCAGCTCAAGGGCGACGCCTTCACGACCGAGTACTACGGCGTGGCGATGCGCAAGGACGCCGACGACCTGGTACGCCGCGTCAACCGCGTCCTGGTGGAGTGGCGCGCGGACACCGAGGACGGCTGGCAGGCGTCGTACGAGCGGTGGCTGTCGGCGACACTGGGTGACGACGCAGCCAAGTCCGAGCCGCCGAAACCGCAGTACCTGCGCGAGAACTGAACCGACCGATTCGCAGCGAGGGGTGATCGATGGGCGTCACGGGAGCCACCGGGCCGGTGATGGACCGGGACGAGGTGGACCGTGCGCTGGCCCGGCTCGGTGCGGAGCACGAGGCGATCGAGACCTCGCTCCTGGCCCTCCAGGACCACGCGGGCCGCAGACTCCTCGAAGGCGCCGAGCTGACCGGTGTCACCGAGGAGCGCTGGACGGCCGCCGAGGCGCGGATCACGCTGCTGTGGGCGTACTTCGACGCCTACACCGACGCGTTGCACACCGCCCGGGGCATCCGCTCCCGCCGGCGCTGGTCCAGCCGCGAGGACCTGGCGGAACTGACCGAACTGCTGCGCGGTGACTCCGTCACGGTCGCCGGTGCCGCCAGCGCCCACGCGCCCACCCTGACCGGCGCGCCCGGCGCCCGCCTCAGCGAGCGCTTCTCCCTCGTCACCCTCGTGGACCGGATGAACGAGCTGTACGCGTCCTCGCTGGACATGGTGATCGCCGCCGACGCGGTCTGGTCCGCGCTGCCCGCCCGGATCGACCTGCTCTCCGCCGAACTCCAGCGCACCAGCCGCCTCGCCCACTCCGTCGGGGTCCGCCCCGGCGAGCACCCGGCCGGCGACGACCTGGAGCGGATCACCCGCACGCTGACCGGGCTGCGCGAGCGGGTGATCTCCGACCCGCTGGCGTACTGGGTGCGCGCCGAGGGCAGTTCGGCCCCCGGCGGCGGCCGGCCGGACACCTCGGTGTACGACCGTGAGGCGCGCGCCCTGGACGACGTGCGCCGCGAGATCGACGCGGTGCTGACCGTACGCCAGGACGCGGAGCAGCGGATCGTGCGGCTGCGGGACGTCCTCTCCCGGGCCGACCGCACGCTCGCCGAGGCCCGCACCGCGCGCGGGGAGGTGCTGGCGAAGATCGCCGCGACGGAGGTGCCGGTCGTCAGCGGGCCGCCGACGGTGTTGCAGGAGCAGTTGTCGGCGGCGGCCGAGTACCGCCGGCACGCCCAGTGGCACCGGCTCTCCCCGCTCCTGGAGTCCCTGGAGCAGAAGGCCGAGGACGAACTGATGCGGGCCCGGGAGTCGTTGACGGCGGTGACCGCGCCGCTCGCGGTCCGGGCCGAGCTGCGCGGCCGGCTCGACGCGTACAAGGCGAAGACCGCCCGGCACGGGCTGGCCGAGGACCCCGAGCTGGTGGAGAAGTACGAGCGGGCCCGCCGCATGCTGTGGAGCGCGCCCTGCGATCTGCGCGTCGCCGAACAGGCGGTGCTGCGCTACCAGCACGCGGCGGTGGAGACGCTCGGCGGCGTCCCGCGGGTGCCCGGTCAGGGCGGGCCGGGCGCGTGAGCACGACAGGGGGAGGCGGCGGCATGAGCGAGCCGGACCAGCGGGGGGCCGGGGCACCGGACGAGGCGGGGCACCCGTGCCGGCGCCCCGGCTGCGACGGGGCCTACGAGGACATGGGCGGCGGCGAGCTGTACTGCGACACCTGCGGCCTCGCGCCGGCAGCGGCGCCGGCACCGGCACCGGCCGTCCCGGTGGCCTCGTCCGCGCCCCCGCCCCCGCCCCCGTCCCCGCCGCCGCCTCCCGCCGGGGCGCCCGGGCAGGCGGACCGCCCCTGTCAGCGGCCCGGCTGCGACGGGGCGTACGAGGACATGGGGGACGGCGAGCTGTACTGCGACACCTGCGGCCTCGCGCCGGTGGTGTCGCCGACCGGCCTGGTCGGCTCGCCGCCCACCGGGATCACCGCGGGCGGCAAGGGCTCGCGGGGCAGCGGCAGTTCCGGTACCGCGGGCGCGTCCGGCGGTACGGGGGGTACGGGGCGTACGGGCGGTACGGGGGGTACGGGGACCTCCTCGCAGTCGTCGAGGTCCCGGCGCTCGGTGTCGGGACGGCTCTCGCGCTCGGTGTCGGGCAGACCCACCAACCGCTCGGTGTCGGTGCGCAGCTCCGGTTCGGCCGCCGGTTCCACCGGGCGCGGCCGGCTGGGCGCCGGGCTGGTGCAGGTCCCGGCGATCCCGCGGCCGGACCCGCGTTCGATGGTCCTGGACCACCCCGAGGTGCCCGAGCGCAAGCGGTTCTGCTCGCGCTCGGACTGCGGGGCGCCGGTCGGGCGGGCGCGTGGTGACCGGCGGGGGCGCACGGAGGGCTTCTGCACCAAGTGCGGCCACCCGTACTCCTTCGTGCCGAAGCTGCGCGGTGGCGACGTGGTGCGCGGCCAGTACGAGGTCGTCGGCTGCCTCGCCCACGGCGGCCTCGGCTGGATCTACCTCGCCGTGGACAAGGCGGTCGCCGACCGCTGGGTGGTGCTCAAGGGCCTGCTGGACACCGGCGACCAGGACGCGATGGCGGCGGCCATCTCCGAGCGGCGGTTCCTCGCGGAGATCGAGCACGCCAACATCGTGCGGATCTACAACTTCGTCGAACACCTGGACCAGCGCACCGGCTCCCTCGACGGTTACATCGTCATGGAGTACCTCGGCGGCAAGTCGCTGAAGGAGATCGCCAACGCGCGGCGCACCCCGGACGGCCGGCGCGACCCGCTGCCGGTGGAGCAGGCGTGCGCGTACGGCATCGAGGCGCTGGAGGCACTGGACCACCTGCACAGCCGCCACCTGTTGTACTGCGACTTCAAGGTCGACAACGCCATCCAGACCGACGACCAGCTCAAGCTGATCGACATGGGCGCGGTGCGGCGGATGGACGACGAGGAGTCGGCGATCTACGGCACGGTGGGCTACCAGGCCCCCGAGGTCGCGGACATCGGTCCGTCGGTCGCCTCCGACCTGTACACCGTCGGCCGGACCCTGGCCGTGCTGACCTTCGACTTCCAGGGCTACACCAGCGTCTTCGCCGACTCCCTGCCGGACCCCGACTCCATAGAGGTCTTCCGCCGCTACGAGTCCTTCTACCGGCTGCTGGTGCGCGCCACCGACCCCGACCCGGCCCGCCGGTTCGCCTCCGGGCAGGAGATGGCCGAGCAGCTCACGGGGGTGCTGCGCGAGGTCGTCTCGCTCCAGTCGGGCCGGGCCCGGCCCGCGCTGTCCACTCTGTTCGGGCCGGAGACGAGGGTCACCGACACGGAGCTGTTCCCGAAGCTGGACGGGGAGGTGTCCCGGCTGGGCGGGCGGGTGGCCCGCACGCCGCGGCGGGTGGCCCGGGCGTCCCGACGGGCGGGCGCGGCCACGCCGGTGGGGACGGCCACGCCGGTGGGGGCGGCCACTCCGGTGGGGGCGGCCACTCCGGTGGGGGCGGCCACTCCCGTGGGGGCGGCCACTCCCGTGGGCGCCGCGTCCCTCGTGCCGCTCGTCCCGGCGCAGTCCCCCACGCAGTCCGCCCCCACGCCGTCCTCCGCCGCACCGGACGCTCCCGCCGTCCCGCCCGGCCTGGTCAAGACCGTGGACGCCCGGCAGGCCGCGCTCGCGCTGCCGGTTCCCCGGGTGGACGCGGCCGACCCCAACGCCGGTTTCCTCGCGGGTCTGATGACCTCCGCGCCGGGTGAGCTGCTCACGGCGCTGGCCGCCGCGCCGGCGCCGTCGGTCGAGACCCGGCTGCGGCAGATCCGGGCCGAACTGGAACTGGGTGACGCGTCGGCCGCACCGGCCGCCCTGAGAGCCCTGGAGCGGGACCGGCCCGACGACTGGCGCGTGGTCTGGTACCGGGGCGTGGCCGCGCTGGTGACCGGCGACCACGAGGGGGCCGCGCTCTCCTTCGACGCGATCTACGACGCCTTCCCCGGCGAGACCGCCCCCAAGCTGGGGCTCGGCCTGTGCGCGGAGGTGCTGGGGCAGCTCGACAACGCCGCCGAGTACTACCACCTGGTGTGGTCGACCGACCCCAGCATCGTGAGCGCCGCCTTCGGCCTGGCCCGGGTGCGGCTGGCGGCGGGCGACCGGGCCGGCGCCGTACGGACGCTGGAGTCGGTGCCGGAGTCGTCCATCCACTACACGTCCGCGCGCACGGCGGCGGTCCGGGCCCGGCTGCGGCAGCGCCTGGCGCTCGCCTCCGACGCGCCCTTCCTGGACGAGCTGACCGCCGCCGCACGGCAGGTCGAGGCGCTGGACATGTACGGTCTCGATCCGGCGCGCCGCGAGCAGTTGTCGGCCGAAGTCCTCGGCGCGGCGCTGGACTGGGTACTCTCCGGGGGCCAGGGTTCCGTCCCTCCCGCCGCCGGAGGCCGGACGCTGCTCGGCAGCGGCCTGGACGAACGCGGCCTGCGTTTCGGGCTGGAGCGTTCGTACCGCACGCTGGCCCGGCTGGCGCGGGGCGGCGAGGAGAGGATCGACCTGGTGGAACGAGCAAACCGTTACCGCCCCCGGACGTGGGTGTAGTTGATGTCGCAGATGCCCCAGTTGTCCGCCTGCCCGAGCTGCGAGGAACCCCTCGAGTCGGGCGACCGTTTCTGCGGTGCGTGCGGATACGACCTGTCCGCCGTCCCCGCACGGCCGGACGACAGCCCGACGATCGCCATGAACGCCATGAACCCCTCGGTACCGGCGCCAGGCGGCGCGGCCGGCGTGGACTGGCCCCTCGCCCCGGAGCCGGACGGCTCCGGCCGCGCGGCCCCGGTGCACCAGGCGGCCGACCTGCCCGGCACGGACTCGGGCGGCGACCCGCTCCCACGCCAGGCCCCGCAGGCGCCCGGGAACGCGTCCGCGCCCCGGAGCGCGCCGGTGCCCTGGAGCGCGCGGCCACCGTCCCGGTCGCCGGGTGCCGGTCCCGCACCCGCCCCCGCCCCCGTATCCGCCCCGGGGGTCCGTCTCGACCGTCCGCGGGAGCCCGAGCCCGACGAGTACCCGCTCCAGGCGCCCGACCCGCGCAGGTCCGCCGGGCCGACACACTCCGCGCCGGAGCCGGCCGCCGCTCCGGCCCAGGCACCCGCTCCCGTACCTTCACCTTCACCCACCCCCGCACCAGCACCCGCACCAGCACCCGCTCCCGCTTCCGCTCCGGAGGAGACCGTGTGCGTGGCCTGTCGTTCGGGCCGGGTCGACGGCGACGGCTACTGCGAGAACTGCGGGCACGCCCAGCCGCGCGAGCGCGACCACATGGAACAGGAATGCGGCCCGCTCGCCGCGGTCAGCGACCGGGGCCTGCGCCACCACCGCAACGAGGACGCCTTCGCCGTCGGCCACACCGCGCTGCCCGACGGCAGCCCGGTCTCCGTGGCCGTCGTCTGCGACGGCGTCTCCTCGGCGACCCGCCCCGACGAGGCGTCACTGGCCGCCGCCCGCGCGGCGAGCGAGATCCTGCTCGCCGCCCTGCCCCGCGGCACCCACCCGCAGCAGGCCATGCACGACGCGATCGTCGCCGCCGCGCGCGCCGTGGACGCGCTCGCGGAGGAGCCCGCGTCGGCCCGTGAGCACACCCCGCACACCAACGCCCCGGCGTGCACGCTGGTCTCCGCCGTGGTGACCGCCGGGCTGCTGGTGGTCGGCTGGGTCGGCGACAGCCGCGTCTACTGGATCCCGGTGGACCGCTCCGCCCCGGCGGCCCGGCTCACCGAGGACGACTCCTGGGCCGCGCAGATGGTCGCCGCGGGCCTGATGAGCGAGGCCGAGGCGTACGCCGACGAGCGCGCCCACGCGATCACCGGCTGGCTCGGCGCCGACGCCTACGAACTGGAGCCGCACACCGCCTCGTTCAAGCCGGACCGGCCCGGAGTGGTCGTGGTGTGCACGGACGGCCTGTGGAACTACGCCGAGGGAGCCCAGGAGATGGCCGAGGCCGTACCCCTCGACGCCGCCGCGCGCCCGCTGCACAGCGCCCGGGTCCTGGTCGGCCACGCCCTGGACGGCGGGGGCCACGACAACGTAACAGTGGCCGTCGTACCGTTCCCGGCGTCGTCCCAGGGGGCAGGATCGGCCTGAGGCCGTCATACGTACCGAAGACGGACTCGCGGACCGCAGGGGGCGGTCCGCACACCGTCATCGCCCCGCCTGGCGCGGGGTCGTTGTCGAGGGGGATGCGAACTGGCATGGCCAATTTCTCGAAGTCGAACGTGCCCCGGTTCTCGGTGGACGTCTACCAGAACGAGTACCTGCCCGAGGGCGGGCGCGAGGTCAACGGGATCGTGACGGTGACCGCCACCGGCGGGGGGACGGTCGGGAGCGCGGTCGCCGCGCCGCACCAGTACGCTTCCGGGCGGGGGCCGTCGGCGGCGGTGGCGGTGATGGTGGACTGCTCGGGGTCGATGGACTACCCGCCCACGAAGATGCGCAACGCCCGGGACGCCACGGCCGCCGCGATCGACACCCTGCGGGACGGCACGCACTTCTGCGTGATCGGCGGCACCCATGTGGCCAAGGAGGTCTACCCGGGCGGCGGCCGGCTCGCGGTCGCCGACCAGGTCACCCGGGACCAGGCGAAGCAGGCGCTGCGGAAACTGAGCGCGGGCGGCGGCACCGCCATCGGCACCTGGCTGCGGCTCGCCGACCGGCTGCTGACCACGGCCGACGTCGCCATCCGGCACGGCATCCTGCTCACCGACGGACGCAACGAGCACGAGGCGCCGGAGGACCTGAAGGCGGCGCTCGCCTCCTGTGCCGGCCGGTTCACCTGCGACGCCCGGGGTGTGGGCACCGACTGGGAAGTGAAAGAAGTCACACAGATCGCCTCGGGGCTGCTCGGCACCGCCGACATCGTCGCCGACCCCGAGGAGCTGACCGCCGACTTCACGCGGATGATGGAGACGGCCATGGGCAAGGAGGTCGCGGACGTCGCCCTGCGGCTGTGGACCCCGGCCGGCGCCACCGTGAAGTTCGTCAAACAGGTCGCGCCGACGGTCGAGGAGCTGACCGGCCGCCGTACCGAGGCGGGCCCCCGGGCGGGCGACTACCCCACGGGCTCCTGGGGCGACGAGTCCCGCGACTACCACGTCTGCGTGGAGGTGCCGCCCGCCGGCCTCGGCCAGGAGATGCTGGCCGCCCGCGTCTCGCTGGTCGTGCCGCAGAGCGACGGCACGGTCCGCAACCTGGGCGCCCAGGGGCTGGTGCGGGCGGTGTGGACGGACGACATGGCCTCCTCCACCTCGATCAACCCCCAGGTCGCCCACTACACCGGGCAGGCCGAACTGGCCCAGGCCATCCAACAGGGGCTCGATCTGCGCAAAGCGGGAGATCTCGACGGAGCGACCGCCAAACTGGGCCGCGCCGTGCAGCTCGCCGGGGTCTCGGGGAACGCCGATACCGCGAAACTGCTTGCGAAGGTGGTGGACGTGGTCGACGCCGCGGAAGGTACTGTGCGACTGAAGACGAAGGTCGAGGAGGCCGACGAGATGACTCTCGAAACCCGGTCCACAAAGACTGTTCGTGTAAAGAAGTGACTGCGAAGTGACTGCGCGGCAGTGACGCGGCAGTGACGTAGGACAGCGCGCGCGGAATCCCCGCGAGCAGCGAGCCCGCCCCGTCGGGGCGGGAGAAATCCGGCCGCAGCGGCCGGAAAGGAGAGGGGGAAGCGCCGACATGCCGACCTGCCCGAACGGACACCAGTCTGGTTCTGACGACTGGTGCGAGGTCTGCGGTCACCGCATGGCCGGTGCCGTGCCGCCCCCTCCCCCGCCGCCGCCCGGCGGCTACGGCTTCCCGCCGCCCGGCCCCGCCGCGGGCGCGCCGGAGCTGTGCCCGCAGTGCCGTACGCCCCGTGAGGGCGGCGCGCCGTTCTGCGAGGAGTGCCGGTGGAACTTCCTCACCAACACCGCCACCTCGTACACCCCGGCGGCCCCGCCCCGACCGGCGCCGGGTCAGCCCGGCCCGTTCCAGCAGCCGCCGGGCCCGTCCTACGGCGGCGGTGACGCCTACGACTACCAGGGCTCCCGCCCGTCCCAGATGAACCGGCCCGCCGAGCCGATCCCGCCGGGCCCGCCCGGCTTCGGCGGCGACCCGTCCCGCGCCTTCCCGCCACCGCCCGCACCGGGCGGCCGGGGCCCGCAGGGTCCGGGTCCGCAAGGCCCGGGTCCGCAAGGCCCGGGTCCGCAAGGCCCGGGTCCGCAAGGCCCGGGTCCTCAGGGCCCCGGCATGCCCGGTCCCGGTGGTCCCGGTGGTCCCGGTGGTCCCGGTGGTCACGTCGGCCCCATGGGCCCCGGTGGTCCCGGGGGTCCCGGGGGTCCCGGTCCGCAGGGACCGGGTCAGGGCCGGAGCCCCGGGATGCCCGGTCAGGGCCCCGGTGGCCACGGCGTGCCGGGCGGTGCGCCGCAGGCGTTCGGGCAGCCGGGCCCGGGTCCCGGTCCGAGTGGGCCCCCGGCCCCGCCCGCCTACCCGCAGGACCCGGGCCGGCCGCAGCCGGGCGGTCCGTCCTTCGGCGGTGGCGGCCGCGACGACGACTGGATGCTTCCCCCGCCGTCCGGCGGCCCGGGTGGCGGCCAGGGCGGTTACGGCTTCCCGCCGCCCGCCGGTCACCAGGCCCCGCCCCAGCCCGGCTCCGGGTTCCCGCAGCAGCACCAGCCGCCCCACCAGCAGCAGCCGCCGCAGCCGCAGGGGCCCTGGACGGCGACGATCGCCCCGGACCGCGACTACTTCATGGCGATGATGCAGCGCTCCGGCCCCGAGGCCGCGGGTCTGAACCTGCCGGCGTACTCACCCGAGCAGCAGCGCCGGCTGACGGGCAACCAGCTCACCATCGGCCGTCGCCGCCACTCCACCGGCGACACCCCCGACATCGACCTGTCGGTGCCGCCGGAGGACCCGGGCGTCTCGCACCAGCACGCGGTGCTCGTGCAGCAGCCGGACGGCGGCTGGGCGGTGGTCGACCAGAACTCGACCAACGGCACGACCGTCAACGGCTCGGAGGAGCCCATCCAGCCCTTCGTGCCGGTCCCGCTGCGGGACGGCGACCGGGTGCACGTCGGCGCCTGGACGACGATCACCATCCGCCGAGGCTGACCCGAACGTCCCGGTACGTTTCAGTACGGGAGGGGCCAGGAGTACGGCCCCTCCGGCGCGTCGAGCCACACCCACGCGCGGTCGCCGCTGACGGTGACGCCGTAACGCTCCCGGGTCGGCGCGCCCTCCCGCTCCCACAGCGCGTACGCCTCCTGCGGGTCCAGACGGCCGTGGGTCAGCCCGAGCAGGAAGCGGAACAGGTCGTCGTCACGGGCCCGGCGCGGCACCGCGCCCAGGCCCGGCGGGCGGGGGTCGGGCCGTCCGCCGCCGCGCAGCGGCACGAAGTAGGCGGCGGTGTGCAGGAAGCGTCCCTCGGCCCGGCCGCGGTCGTACACGGTGAGCGCGAGCAGTCCGGTGGCGAACGGCGTGAGGATCCGGCCGCCGGGGCGGCACTGGGCGAGCCAGGCCGGGGGTACGGCGGGCAGGGCGCAGGTCGCGACGATCCGGTCGTAGGGGGCGCGCTCGGGCACGCCCCGGGTGCCGTCGCCCGTGACCACGGCCGGGCGGTACCCGGCGGCGGCCAGGTGCCGGCGGGCGGACTCGGTGATCTCCGGTTCCAGGTCGACGGTGGTGACCAGGTCGTCGTCGCCCAGGCGGTGGGCGAGCAGGGCCGCGTTGTAACCGGTGCCGGCGCCGATCTCCAGGACCCGGTCGCCGTCGCGGATCCCCAGTTCGGTCAGCATCATCGCCATCAGGGACGGCTGGCTGCTGGAGGAGAGCAGTTCCCCGTCGCGCAGCCGGGTCGCCAGCGGGGTGTCGGCGTAGGCGCCGCGCAGCCAGCGCTCACGCGCCGCCGGGTCGGGGTGCTCGCCCCACCGGCGCTCGTGGCCGCCGACGACGCCGACGTAGTAGTACGGCACGAAGAGGTGGCGGGGGACCGCCTCGAACGCCGTCCGCCACACCGGGTCGGCCGCCCAGGCGCCGCTCGCCTCGATCTCGCGCACGAGCGCGGCCCGCGCCGCTGCGGCGAGGGTGTCCAGGTGCTCGTCACCGGCCGTGCCGGGAGCGTGCCCGCCCATACCTCCACAGTACGAGCGTCGCCCGCCCGCCGGGGTCCGGGGCGAGGACCTACGACCCGAGTCCTGGTTCTCCTCGTCTGAGACCATGGGAGGCGTGAACGAGATTCGGCGCGGCACGCTTCAGGAGCAGACCTTCTACGAGCAGGTCGGCGGGGAGGAGACCTTCCGTCGGCTCGTGCACCGTTTCTACCAGGGGGTCGCCGGGGACCCGGTCCTGCGGCCGATGTACCCGGAGGAGGACCTCGGCCCGGCGGAGGAGCGGTTCGCGCTCTTCCTGATGCAGTACTGGGGCGGCCCGACGACGTACAGCGACAACCGCGGCCACCCGCGGCTGCGCATGCGGCACGCCCCGTTCGTCGTGGACCAGGCGGCGCACGACGCCTGGCTGAGGCACATGCGGGTCGCCGTGGACGAGCTGGGGCTCTCCGAGGAGCACGAGCGGACCCTGTGGAACTACCTGACGTACGCGGCGGCTTCGATGGTGAACACCCCGGGCTGACCCGATCCCGGTTCCCCGGGTTCCTTTTCCCGGGGGAGGGCGGGCCGGGTTTCCCGGGGGAGGGCGGGCCGGTTCTCTCGGGGAGGGCGGCCGGGGTGGCTCAGGCGACGCTGATGCCGAGTGTCCCGGCCCCGGTCCGCCGGACGGCGACGGACCCGTACGGGGTGCGCAGTCGCAGCCACGCGCCGCAGGAGACCAGCCCGAGGCCCCCGTCGCCGCGCAGGAAGCCCAGCGACTGGGCCGCGTGCACGGCCCGCACCGGCAGCCCGGTGCCCGCGACGGTGCGGGACCAGATGTCCCGCCCGATCCGGTCCAGCTCGGCCCGGGTACGGCCCTCGGGCGTCAACTCGCCCATGCGGACACGGAACTCGGCGACCCCGGCGGCCACGAGCGCGCGCAGCGAGTCCAGCGACGGCAGCCCCGGCTCGGTCCGCCAGCCGCCGCGCGGCGGCAGCAGCCCCGCCCAGGGCGGCCCGGTCACCGCGCCGGGCACGCCGGCGACGGCCCCCGTCTCGTCCACCGCCTCCAGCAGCTCACCCGCGGAGACGGTCACGTCCAGCGTGGCGTCGAGCCCGTTCTCGTACGGCTTCGCCAGCCGGGCCGCGCGGATCGTCAGGACCTCGAAGGAGGGCGGCCGGCCGAAGACGGCGAGCGCCGTGCCGGCCGCCTGGAGGCGCACCGCGGCGCCGCGGTCGTAATGGAGCAGCCGGGAGAGGAAGGCCACGAGGTCCGCCGCCTCCCCCTCGTCGGCGAGGTGGAGCACCGTCATACGGCGACGGCCTCCTCCTCACCCTTGGCCTTCAGCGGCTCCTTCGGGTCGTCCGTGTACTCCTGGAGGAACTCCCGCTCGTCCGCGGTGATCCGGCGGGGCCGCTGCGTCTCGAAGTCGAACGGCACTATCACCGTCGAGGCCCGGACGTAGACCTGGTCCGGGTCCTTGACCTCGTAGGTGATCGTGAACGACGCGGCCCTGATCTGCGTGATCCACAGCTCGATGTCCACGGGCGCGTGCCGGTGCACGAGCTGCCGTTTGTAGTCGATCTCGTGGCGGGCCACCACCGACCCCTGCTTGAACTCCTTGTCCGGACGGAAGAGGAAGTCGATCCGGGCTTCCTCCAGGTAGCGCAGGAAGACCACGTTGTTGATGTGGCCGTACGCGTCCATGTCCGCCCAGCGCAACGGGCAGCGGTAGATGTGCCGCAAGATCGATCAGCCCCGGGTCAGCTTCTTGTAGGTGGCGCGGTGCGGGCGGGCGGCGTCGGCGCCGAGCCGCTCGACCTTGTTCTTCTCGTACGAGTCGAAGTTGCCCTCGAACCAGAACCACTTGGACTCGCCCTCGTAGGCGAGGATGTGCGTGGCGACCCGGTCCAGGAACCACCGGTCGTGGGAGACGACCACGGCGCAGCCCGGGAACTCCAGCAGCGCGTTCTCCAGGCTGCTGAGCGTCTCGACGTCCAGGTCGTTCGTCGGCTCGTCGAGGAGCAGCAGGTTGCCGCCCTGCTTGAGGGTGAGCGCGAGGTTGAGGCGGTTGCGCTCACCGCCGGAGAGCACGCCGGCCGGCTTCTGCTGGTCCGGTCCCTTGAAACCGAAGGCGGAGACGTAGGCGCGGCTCGGCATCTCGACCTGGCCGACGTTGATGTAGTCCATCTCGTCCGAGACGACCGCCCACAGGGTCTTCTTCGGGTCGATGTTGGCGCGGCTCTGGTCGACGTAGGAGATCTTGACGGTCTCGCCGACCTTGATGGAACCGGAGTCCGGCTCCTCGAACCCCTGGATCATCTTGAACAGGGTGGTCTTGCCGGCGCCGTTCGGGCCGATGACCCCGACGATGCCGTTGCGCGGCAGGGTGAACGACAGGTCGTCGATGAGGACCTTCTCGCCGAACGCCTTGCTGAGGTGGTTCACCTCGACGACGACACTGCCCAGCCGGGGGCCCGGCGGGATCTGGATCTCCTCGAAGTCCAGCTTCCGCATCTTGTCGGCCTCGGCCGCCATCTCCTCGTAGCGCGCCAGTCGCGCCTTGGACTTGGCCTGCCGTCCCTTGGCGTTGGACCGCACCCACTCCAGCTCGTCCTTGAGCCGCTTCTGCCGCTTGGCGTCCTTCTGGCCCTCGACCTTGAGGCGGGTGGCCTTGGTCTCCAGGTACTTGGAGTAGTTGCCCTCGTAGCCGTGCAGGCGGCCGCGGTCGACCTCGCAGATCCAGCCGGCGACGTTGTCCAGGAAGTACCTGTCGTGGGTCACGGCCACGACGGTGCCCTCGTACTTGGCGAGGTGCTGCTCCAGCCAGTTCACCGACTCGGCGTCGAGGTGGTTGGTGGGCTCGTCGAGGAGGAGCAGGTCGGGCGCCTCCAGGAGCAGCTTGCAGAGCGCGACGCGGCGCTTCTCGCCACCGGAGAGGTTGGCCACGGGCCAGTCGCCGGGCGGGCAGCCAAGCGCGTCCATGGCCTGTTCGAGCTGGGCGTCGAGGTCCCAGGCGTTGGAGTGGTCCAGCTCCTCCTGGAGCTTGCCCATCTCGTCGAGGAGCGCGTCGGAGTAGTCGGTCGCCATCTGCTCGGCGATCTCGTTGAACCGGTCGAGCTTGCCCTTGACCTCGGCGACACCCTCCTGGACGTTCTCCAGGACGGTCTTGTCCTCGCTGAGCGGGGGCTCCTGCAGCAGGATGCCGACCGTGTAGCCCGGCGACAGGAACGCGTCACCGTTGGAGGGCTGCTCCAGCCCCGCCATGATCTTCAGGACGGTCGACTTACCGGCACCGTTCGGGCCGACCACGCCGATCTTCGCTCCCGGCAGGAAACTCAGAGTGACATCGTCGAGGATCACCTTGTCGCCGTGCGCTTTGCGCGCCTTGCGCATGGTGTAAATGTACTCAGCCAAGAGAAACCGTCCGGCAGCTTAATCAGGCAGTGGGCAGATACACCCCATCTTGCCGCACCGCCACCCCTGGGAGGAAACGCGTTCTCCGGCGGGGGGCTGACCTGGGGTTCCTCGGAGGGTCTCAGTCGGTGAAGCGGCCGGCCCGCGTCGGGGTCAGCCGCGCGGCGTCGTTCCCCTGCGTCGGACGAGGAGGAGGGTCGCGCCGCCGATGGTGACGAGGGCGAGGGCGGTGCCGCCGATCAGTGGGGTGGTGTCGGAGCTGCCGGTGTCGGCGAGGTCGGTTTCGGTGGCGGCGGCGCCCATCGTGGCGGGGCTGGGCTCGCTCAGGGTCCGGGTGGCGTCACCGGCCGCGTCGGCCTGGGTGCGGCAGTCGAAGACGCCGGTGAAGCGGTGCTCCTCGGCGCCCGGACCTCGGACGGTGAAGTCGTACGCCTGGTCCTCCTGGAGCGGGGCCGAGACCGTGCGGGTCTCGCTCGGCGCGATCGTGTACTCACTGTCCAGCAGGTCGAACGTGAACACGACATCGCCCTGGTTGGCCACCGTGATGTCCAGGCTGCCCTCGGCGCAGTTCCGCGCCTGGGACAGCGCGGGTATCGCGCCTTCCTCCGCCCAGGTCGCGGACGCCGTCGCGGAGACCGTCGACTCGCTGGAGCCGGCCAGGATCTGGGTCTGGCTGCGGCTCTCGGAGACGAAGGCCCGGCCGACCGGCACGGTGGTCGACGCCTGCGCGGTCAGCTCCGCCGTGCCGTCCGCCGCTTCCTCGGGCACGTCGAACCAGACCTTGCCGCCGTCCCGCACGTCCGTGACCGGTTCGCCGTCGCGGTCGACGATCCGTACGCCGCTGGTGGCGGCGTCCGCGGGCGGTGTCACCGTGGCGCCGCCGGTGCCGGTGCGTACCGTCACCGGGCCGAGCCGCTCGCCGGGCCGGCCCGAGACGGCGGGCGGGTCGAGGGTGAGCGAGGCCGCGGGTTCGGGCAGGTCGCGGGCGTTCTTCTCCAGATAGTCCGCGAGCCGCTCGGCCTCGGGTTCGACGGCCTCGACGTCGGCCTGGTCCGAGTAGCGCCAGATGGCCACCTGGGTGCCGGCCGCCGCGTCCTGCTCGGTGAGGCCGCCTCGTACGCCCGCCTTCTTCGCGAGCGCGGCCAGGTCGTTGACCTGCGGGTAGGAGTTCCGCAGGATCCAGCGGACGCGGCCGGCGTCCTTGTTGGCGCCCAGGGAGGTGCCGCTCCAGGGCGTCTCCTGGTACTTGGCCCCGTCCTGCGCGGGGGTCAGGATGTCGACGCAGTAGGTCTGCAGGGTGCCGCCGCCCTCGACGGACATCTCGAACAGCCCGGCCGAGACCTCCGTGTCGCCCGTGCCCGGGTCACCGGTGTCGCCGGTGCCGGTGTCGCCGTGGATCACGGCGGTGCCGTACGTCTCCAGGCCGCCCATGGTGGCCGTCGCCCCGCTCCGGCCCTGTGCCGTTCCCTCGGCGGCGGCGCGGCCCGCGCCGGCCAGCACCGACGTGACGGCCATCGCGGACACCAGCGTCCACGCGGCGAGACGCGCCGCCCCTCGGCGGGGCACGGACAGTTCAGAGAACGAAGCAAGCACCAAATTCCCCTTCGAGCAGGACCCGTTGACGTGGGGGGCACGGTCCTACCAGCAGAATCAGCAGCCCCACAGGACCTGTTCGGCATCCTAAGGATCTCCGCGCACCGTGCTTGCCGGGGATCCCGCCCGATCACCGATCCGACTCGGAATCGTTATCGCCGCACCAGCCGTGAGCAGGGCTTATCGATAAATCAACCCCGGCGGAACGGCTCGCAGCCACCGATAAGCCGTGGTTCGGTCGGGCCCGGCACTTCGCCCGATTACGGTCACCGGGCCACCGCGGGCTCCCGTTCGCGCTCCCTCTTCCGCCTCGGCCGCGGCTTCGGCTCCGCCCCGGCGCCGGCGTCGACGCCGATGCCGATGCCGATGCCGGTGCCGGTGCGGGTGTGGGTGTGGGTGTGGGTGTCCGGGCCGGTGGCCGCGGCGACGGGCTCCTCCGCCGGGGTCTCCCAGTCGGGCTCCGGCCGGGGCGGGGCGGCCGGTGTCTCGGGGCGGTTGGCGCGCCGGAACGCCGACGTCCCGCGGGCCAGGTCGTGGCCGATGGCCACCGCGTCGAGGTCCGCCGAGGTCCAGTTCTGCCCCTCCCGCAGGTCGGTGCGGACCTTCAGCCGGCCCTGCACGACGACCGGGTCGCCCACGTCCAGCGAACCGGAGGCGTTCTGGGCGAGCTGGCGGTTGGCCCACACCGTGAAGAAGTTGGTGTGGCCGTCCGCCCAGGTGTTCTTCTCGCGGTCCCAGTAGCGCGAGGTGACCGCCAGCCGGAACCGTACCGAGGCGCCGTTCGCCGTCTCCCGGAAGACCGGCCGGGTCGCCACGTTGCCCACCGCGCAGATCATCGTCTCGTTCATCGTCGCCATCCCCTCCCCCGCCCGGCACGTGACGGCACCTGGCGGGCAGCCGCACGGGGGTCTCCCGTACGGCCCCGGCGACCGCGTCCGTCGCGATCGCCGCCCCGCCAGACTGCCCCGGCCGGAGCGGCGCCGTGCGGGCCTGTGGACCCCCGCCCGGCTGTGGACAACTCCGTCACCCCACCGTCTCCGTCACCCCACCGTGGTGGTACCCGCCCCCATCACCCGCCCGTACTGCTCCCGCACCTCCCGGTAGCGCAGCAGCTCCGCCGCCACCGGGTCCAGCACCCTGGCCCGCCCGCACCCGGCCGCCGACTCCCGCAACCGCCGTTCCGCCTCGTGCCCGTACCGTCTGGCCGGGCCGCGGGCGGCCATGCGGCAGCCCCACTCGATGAGGGGGCCGCCGATGAGGCCGGTCACCATCAGCAGCACCGGTACGCCCAGGTTGGGCGGGAGGACGCCGAAGATCTGGCCGAGCAGCCACAGGCCGCCCACCACCTGGAGCAGCGTCATGCCCGCCTGCCCGAGGACCGCCATCGGCCACCACCCCGGCCGCGGCGGACGTCCCGGCCGGGGGGCCGAGCGCGCGGCCAGTTCGTCGAGCGCCTCGGGCAGCCCCTGGGCGCCGCGCACGGCCGCCTCCCGCACCGCCTGCGCCCAGGGCGCGGGCAGTCCGGTGGACGCCCGCTCGGCGACCGTGCGCACCGCCTGCTCGACGCGCTGCCGGGCGGTGGCCTCCTCGTCCGCCTGGGTACGCAGGGACATCCGTCCGGTGGGGGGTTCGCGCCGGTCGTGGTACCAGCGCCAGAGCCTGAGCCAGGGCGTGCCGCACGCGCGGCTCGCGTTGCGCAGCCAGGCGCGTTCGGCGGCCTCGCCGGCGGCCGTGGCGCCGACGGCGTCCGCGAGCCGGTCCGCGAACTCCTCGCGCGCCTCCTCGCTGAGCCCGGTGCGCCGCCCGGTGACGTAGACCGGTCGCAGTCGCCGTCCGGCGGCGTCCATGTCGGCGGCGATCCGGCGGGCGGGTGCCTGCCGTTCGGCGACGAACTGGCCGAGCGCCTCGCGCAGTTCCCCGACGCCGTCCCCGGTGAGCCCGGAGAGGGCCAGTACGGTGGCGCCCGGCTCGCCGTACTCGCCGAGCGCGATCCCGTCCTCGTCGAGCAGCCGCCGCAGATCGTCGAGGACCTGCTCGGCGGCCTCGCCGGGCAGCCGGTCGATCTGGTTGAGGACGACGAAGGTGACCTCCGCGTGGCCCGCCATGGGCCGCAGGTAGCGCTCGTGCAGGACGGCGTCGGCGTACTTCTCGGGGTCGACGACCCAGATGACGGCGTCGACCAGCGCGAGCACCCGGTCGACCTGCTCGCGGTGCTGTACGGCGGCGGAGTCGTGGTCGGGCAGGTCCACCAGGACGAGTCCGCGCAACTGGGCGTCGTCCTCGGGGTGCTGCACGGGGCGCCTGCGCAGCCGCCCCGGGATGCCGAGCCGGTCCAGCAGGGTCGCCGCGCCGTCGCTCCAACTGCACGCGATGGGCGCCGCCGTGGTCGGACGGCGTACGCCGGTCTCCGAGATGGTCACTCCGGCGAGCGTGTTGAAGAGCTGGGACTTGCCGCTGCCCGTGGCGCCCGCGAGGGCGACCACGGTGTGCTGTCCGGAGAGCCTGCGCCGCGCGGCGGCCTCGTCCAGGACCCGGCCCGCCTCGGCGAGCGTCCTGCTGTCCAGGCGGGTGCGGGAGAGTCCGACCAGTTCGCGCATCGCGTCGAGCCGGGACCTGAGCGGGCCGTCGTAGGCGAGCGGCATCACGGCCGAGGCGGCGGAGGCGGAGGTGACCCGGCTCTCGGTGACCGCGAACTGCTCGGTGCCCGCGGTCTCGTCCACCCGGCGCGCGATCAGCCCGTCACCCCAGGCGCCCTGTTCGTGATCCCCGCGCCCGGAGGACCCGCCGTCCCGTCGTTCGGCGGCGCCGGCGCCGACGCCGCTGCCGCTGCCTCCGCCGCCACCACTGCCACCGCCACCGCCGGAAGGGGTACTTTCCTGACGCCGCGCAAGTCCCGCGGCCCGCCGCTCGCCGGTCCTCCCGTCCGGGCTCCGGCCCGTCCCGCCGGCCGCCGCTTCCGTCCCGGCCCTCCGGTCCGGGCCCGCCGCCCGCCGCGCGTCCTCCGCGCGCCCCGCAGACTCCGGGCGCCCCGAATCCTCTGGCCTTCCCGCCCGCCGGGCACGCGCCCGCGCCCGTTCGGTGCTCTCGCGTTCGGCACGCGCGCGCCGGGCCCGTTCCCGCTCGGTCCGCTCCTCCTCGGCGCGCTCCCGCTCCGCCCGTTCCTGTTGCGCCCGCAGCGTCCGGCGTGAGCTGGTGTCGGCGCGGCTCCTGGTGCTCGACGGGCTCTCCCGGCGCAGCCGCTGCCGCAATCCCCTGCGGTCACGGTCCTCACCGCGGCCTCCCGGCCGCCCCTCGGAGCCCGAGTCCGTGTCCGAGTCGGCATCAGCATCGGCATCGGCATCGGCATCCGGATCCGAGTCGGCGTCTGAGTCGCGGGAGCCGTCCGAGCCCTCCCCCGGCTCACCACCACTCCCCGCAGAGGCCACAGAGGCTGCCACAGAGGCCGCAGAGGCCCCGGTAGCCGCAGCGCCCCCAGGGGACCCCGCCGCCCCGGAGGTCTCCTCCCCCGAGCGGTCGTCCCCGGGGGCCGTGCCTTCCGTGTGCTCGGTGGGGTCCTGGTCAGTGACAGCGTTCACCGGTCACCTCTCCTTCTGCAGTACGGACAGCGCGGCGATGAGTTCGGCCTGCGGCTCGGGGTGGACGTCCAGCGCGTCCAGCGGGGCGAGCCGGCGCTCGCGTTCCCGGTGCATGATCCGGTCCACGTGTTCGGTGAGGAGCCGCCCGCCCCGGTCCCGCAGCCGCAGCGCCCCGTGGGCGCCGATCCGCTCGGCGAGCTTCTCCCCGGAGACCCGCGCCCGGCGCCCGCCCAGCAGCACCGTGGCGACCAGGGCGGCGATCGCCTCGGGGTCCGGCGCGAGGCTCCGGTCGAGTTCGCGGACCTCCTCCTCGGCGTACTCCTCCAACTCGCGCCGCCACCGCCGTACCGCCAGCCCGATCCGGTGCTCCGCGCTGTCCGGCGCGGGGTCCCGGTCCGTCAGACCGGGGGCGGAGGCGGCCGGTTCGCGCCGCCACGCGTCGTCCACCCGCTCGTCGGCGGCGGTCACCGCGCACAGCAGCAGCGTGCTCAGGCTCTCCACGAGCGAGTCGAGGAGTTCCCCGGCGGCGCAGTCCAGCGGGAAGGCGCGCCAGCGGGTGAGCGCGTCCCCGGCGAGCACGGCACCCGCCCGCAGCCGGCCCCGCACGCGCGCGTACTCGCTGTCGTAGGCCGCGTCGACGGCGGAGGTGAGCCGCAGGGCGGCGGAGTACTGGGCGGCGGTGGCGCTGGCCAGTTCGGGCATCCGGGACTTCAGGGAGTCCAGGACGCCGTACGCGGTGCGGGCCATGACCTGCTGCCGGCCGGCGGGGTCCTGCGTCCGGTGGACGAGCCAGGTGCGCAGCGAGGCGACGGCGGTGGCGGGCAGCAGCCCGCCGCCCCAGGCCGACTCCGGCAGCTCGGGCACGGTGAACCGGGGCACCTCCCCGAGCCCGGCCTTGGTGAGCAGCGCCGCGTACTGCCGGGACACCTCGGACACCACCTGGTGGGGCACCCGGTCGAGCACGGTGACCAGGGTGGCGTCGTACTCCTTGGCGGTGCGCAGCAGATGCCAGGGGACGGCGTCGGCGTACCGGGCGGCCGTGGTGACCATCACCCAGATGTCGGCGGCGCAGATCAGCTCGGCCGCCAGGGTGCGGTTGTCGGCGACCAGGGAGTCGATGTCGGGCGCGTCGAGCAGGGCGAGGCCCGGCGGCAGGGTGTCGGCGGTCTCGATACGCAGGACGCGCGCCGGGTTCTCGCCGGGGAGCAGCAGGTCGTCGCCGGGCTCCTGGTGGGGCACCCACACGCGCGTGAGGTCGGGCAGCACGCGCATGCCGCTGAACCAGTGGTGATCCTCCGGATGGCAGACGAGCACGGGGGTCCGGGTCGTCGGCCGGAGCACGCCCGCCTCGCTGACCCGCCTGCCCACCAAGGAGTTCACCAGGGTGGACTTGCCCGCCCCGGTGGAGCCGCCGACGACCGCGAGCAGCGGTGATTCGGGGTCTCTGAGCCGGGGCACCAGGTAGTCGTCGAGCTGGGCGAGGAGTTCGTCGCGGTTGGCACGCGCGCGTGGCGCCCCCGCCAGGGGCAGCGGGAAGCGTGCGGCCGCGACACGGTCGCGCAGGGCGGAAAGTGCGTCGAGCAACTGAGGCCGTACGTCCAAGGTCACCACATGGGAAGAATGCCCAATTTTAGGGGAATTCTGAAGCATATGAGCATGTCTGCGCGCCGACCCGACTTAAGGGACGGAAGGGACGAGGGGGGTCAGAACGCGGCGCAGGCATAACGAGTGCACAACACCCGATGCGTGAGGCGCCAAAAGCGATGCACGATTCGCACCTGCCTGCGATTATCGGTGCTGCTTCACCGAACCTCCACATCGAGCCACGGAGGGGAAGCAGCAGGGACGAGGAGCCGGGAGCCCTATCCTTGTCCCCGGTAATGCCGTGGTCCGGCCCGCACTCCGGGCGCCACGGCACGAGGCCACCACCCAGGCCCCCGTAGCTCAGTGGATAGAGCAGGCGCCTTCTAAGCGCTTGGCCGCAGGTTCGAGTCCTGCCGGGGGCGCCACCGCCCGTTCGCCGAGGGGGAGGAACGCGTCGAGGTGCGTCTGCGCTGTGTCGTCCTGGACGACTTCCAGCAGGTGGCGACCGAGGTCGCGGACTGGTCCCCGCTCCGGGGCGAGGTCGAGGTCGTCTCCCTGGACACACACCTTCCCGACGAGGACGCCCTCGCCGAGGCGCTCGCCGGCGCCGACATCGTGGTCACCCTGCGCGAGCGGGTCGCCTTCCCCGCCTCCCTGTTCGCCAGGCTGCCCCGGCTGCGGCTCCTCGTCGCCTCCGGCATGCGCAACACCGTCATCGACTACGCCGCCGCCGAGGCGCACGGCGTCACCGTGTGCGGTACGGGCTCCTCGTCCACCCCGCCGGTCGAACTGACCTGGGCGCTGCTGCTGGGCCTGGCCCGCGGCCTGGTCGAGGAGAGCAACGGCCTGCGCGGCGACGGCCCCTGGCAGCGGACGGTCGGCGCCGACCTGCACGGCCGCCGGCTCGGACTGCTCGGCCTGGGCAAGATCGGCAGCCGGGTCGCCCAGGTCGGTCTCGCCTTCGGCATGGAGGTCTCCGCCTGGAGCCGGAACCTCACCCGTGAGCGCGCCGAGGAGGTCGGGGTCGACCTCGCTCCCTCCCTGGCGGACGTTCTCACGCGTGGTGACTTCGTCTCGGTCCACCTGGCGCTCGGCGACCGCAGCCGCGGCCTGCTCGGCGCGCCCGAACTCGCCCTGCTGAAGCCGACGGCGTATCTCGTCAACACCTCACGCGCGGCGATCGTCGACCAGGACGCGCTGCTCGCCGCCCTGCGCGAGGGCCGGATCGCGGGCGCGGGCGTCGACGTCTTCGACATCGAGCCGCTGCCCGCCGGCCACCCGATGCGCACCGCCCCCCGCCTGCTCGCCACCCCGCACCTCGGCTACGTCACGCGCGGCAACTACGCCACCTACTACGGCCAGGCGGTCGAGGCCGTCCAGGCGTATCTCGCGGGCACTCCGGTACGGCTGCTCCCCTGACGGCCGCCGGCACCGCCACCCGGCCGGTCCGGCCGGCGTTCCGCGCCGCCGCCCTGATCAGGCGGGTGACGTGCGTCGGTCCGCCGTGACCCCCACGGTTCCGCCGCGTTGAACCCGGAGTACGACGGCACCTTGGGCCGCCGTACTCCCCGAGTCAGAAGGAGAACGTGATGTCTCGCATCGCGAAGGCCGCTTGTGTCGCCCTCGGCACCGGCGCCGTGGTCCTCAGCGGCGCCGGCCTGGCCACGGCGGACGCCGGCGCGCAGGGCGTGGCCGCCCACTCGCCCGGCGTCCTGTCGGGCAACGTCCTCCAGG
The DNA here is from genome assembly GCF_039542605.1 of Streptomyces ziwulingensis. Lineage (NCBI taxonomy): Bacteria > Bacillati > Actinomycetota > Actinomycetes > Kitasatosporales > Streptomycetaceae > Streptomyces > Streptomyces ziwulingensis. The sequence goes on along the minus strand of NZ_BAABIG010000026.1, from coordinate 37,664 downwards.
TTCCGGTCCACATCCCGGTCAACCTGTGCGGCAACACCATCAACGTGATCGGCCTGCTGAACCCGGCGTTCGGCAACGAGTGCGAGAACGGCGACCACCACAAGGGCGGCGGCTACGGCCACTGACCCCCGGTCGGCGACATGAAGGAGCCCCGGCGATCCCGCGCCGGGGCTCCTTCATGTCCACGGACTCCTGTCCACGGACTCCTGCCCACGGACTCCCGTCTGCGGACGCACGGCCGCGGACTCCTGTCTGCGGACGCACGGCCGCGGTCGACGTCAGGCGTAGCGGTAGATCCCGGCGTGGCCCTCCAACTCGTCCGGGGTCACCCCCCACGGCGGCATCCCCTGGTGCCGTGCGACGACCCGCCGGTACTGGTCGTTGCCGCGGCCGGGCGGCTGGGCGGGCAGGTACCGGGCCCCGCGGTGCCGCCGCTGCCACTTCGACCACTGCAGGTCGATGAAGGCGTGCACCAGCCAGAACACCGGGTCGTTGACGGAGGCGCCGCCGAGCATGGCCCCGCCGACCCAGCGGTGCACCCGGTTGTGGTTGCGCCAGGAGACGCTGCCGCGCCCGCTGCCCCACCCCTCCAGCTTGTTGCGGAACCCCTTGCCGACCGTGGAGTCCCAGGGCGCGGTGTCGTACACCGGGTCCTTCAGCGCCCACTCCAGGTCGGCCGCGGTGGGAAGCTGGATGGGGGCGCGGGAGCGTCCGAGGTCCCGGGTGAGGAACTCGGTGTCGGTGACGTTCTCCTTGAGGGTCCAGGCGCCCGTCGCGTGGGCGAACGGCCCGGTCGTCACCCGCTGGTCGGAGCGGCGCCCGGTGCCGCCGAGGAGGTCGGCGGTCCAGGGCGGGCCGGTGGCCGAGCGGTTCTTCGTCCAGTCCCAGTAGGGCACCGTCACCGAGCCGTCCACCCGGCGCAGCGCCCGTTCCAGGTCCAGCAGGAACCGGCGGTGCCAGGGGAGGAAGGACGGCGCCATGTGGGCCGCGCGCAGTTCGTCCTCGCCGTCGGAGACGTAGTGGTCGATGTGGACGCGCACGAACTCGTCGTACTCGCCGCTGCGTTTGACCGCCAGCAGCGCCTTGACCAGCCGGCGCCTCTCGTCCCGGGTCAGGGTGGAGACGTCCTTACGCGTGTACGCCATGTCCGCCCCCCGTGCGGTGGTCCTCCCGCAGCCGCCGGCCCGGACCGAGTTCGTCGACGGCCGCGCGGGCCGCTTCGAGCGGGGTGTCGTACGACCGGTAGTGGTCGACCATCGTCAGCCAGGTGCCGTCGGCGCGCCGCAAGAGGTGCAGCGGCCGGCCGTCCACGGTCACGTGCCACGTCCCGAGGCCGATGGCCCGCCCGGTGGCGCTGCGGACGCCGCGGATGTGGTGGCCCCGGTACGTCTCCTCGAAGGCGACGTCCTCGGGTCCGCCGGCGGCGAGGGCGGAGCCGTCCCCGGACCGGGACATGGCCACCGCCACGGGGGCGGTGGCCGCGGCGAAGGCGGCCGGGACGAGCAGCACGCGCATCAGGTCCCGCCGGGAGGCACGGCCCCGGCCACCCCCGTCGGGTACCGCGTCGGGTACCGCGTTCGCTGCTGCGTCCGGCGCTTCGCCCGCGCTGCTGTGGGCCATGGCTCGCTCCTCGTCCGGTCCGGTGATCCGTACCGGTAACCGGTCGAAGGGCCGGTCGGTCACCGCCGACAGGGCCGGATGGGGGCCGGGGTGCCTGGCGTCACAGGCCGGGTCCGGCCCCGAGGCCGGCCCTTGGCACCGTCCGCACCATGGGCGCCAACACGCCCACCTGCGGCGTCTTGGCGGTCGGCAGGCCGAAGCCGTACGGGTTCGGCGCGCTGAGCGGGGCGTCCACGGCCAGTCCCGGCGCGTGCGTGCGCAGTTCGGAGGCGGGGGCGTCGGCGCCGACGTGGTCGAAGCCGCTGCCGAGGAGGTGCGGCAGCGGCTGGCGCACGTCGGCGCCGGGCAGCCCGCCGTGCAGCGGAAGCCGCGGCAGTGTCCGCTCGGGCAGCAGGCGGCCCTCGGCGTACCGCGGCCCGTCCGGCGCGCCCGCCGTCGGCACCGGCAGTTCGCCGGCGACCTCGGGCAGTTCCGTGCCGAGGGCCCGCTCGGCGCCGCCCAGCGGCACCGGCACGGGGACGACGCCGACCGCGGCGGCGGGGGTCGCGGCGGCGCCCACCGCGGCCGCGACGCCCGCGACGACGGCGGCAAGGGTTCCTCGGGTGGTCGACTTCATGGCAGACGCGGTCCCTTCCAAGGATGAGCGGGAATTGACGGGAGTTGACGGATCAGACCCGCGGGTCGGACCGGCGGAACGGACCGGTGGATCGGACCGGCGGAACGGACCGGCGGATCAGCGGCCCAGCGGAAGACCGCCGAGGAGACCGCCCTTCGCGTTCAGGTTCTTGGTCGCGCCCTTGACGGCATGCAGCGCGGAATCCTTGCTCTCCGTGTCGAGCGCGGACGACTGCTGCTTCAGCGGCAGCGGGTCGATGGGGCCCGCGGTGAGGGTGTTCACGGCGCCGTTGATGCTGGTGGGCGTGAGGTTCGAGGTGTCCTGGGCGAACGCGGGCGCGGCGGCTCCGGCCACGACCACGGAACCCACGACGACAGCGGCGGCCTTCAAGGACTTCATCGTGTTCCTTTCGGAGACGGAGGATGCGGACCGGCCGCCCGCGTGCGGAGGAACCGCGGTGCGGACGGCCGGAGCAAGGGGGCGAGCCGGTCGGGCCGGCGTCAGTGGTTCTCGCACTCGTTGCCGAACGCCGGGTTCAGCAGGCCGACGACGTCGATGGTGTTGCCGCAGAGGTTGATCGGCACGTGGACCGGAATCTGCAGCACGTTGCCGGACAGCACGCCCGGGGAGTGGGCGGCGGCGGCCTGCGCGCCAGCGTCGGCGGCGGCGACACCGGCGGTGCCCGCCACCGCGGCGGCGGCGACGGAGGTCAGGGCCAGGCCCTTCGCGATACGCGACATGGGGAAATGCTCCTTGGGGTTGACACAAACATCCGAGCGGGGTGCCCGGCGCACTGTCAACGCGCCGCGTGCGCCCGGGTTGTGCCGCCAAAGGGGTGATCCCCCCGACGCCCCCTCCTTCACCAATCCGACACAGTTTCCGGTTTATCCCGATTAGTACGGATAGCGGCTACAGTCCACCTGTCCGACGCGCCAGCAGCCGGAAGCGGGAGGTGACCCGTCGGCCCACCGGATCGTTTCCCACCCCGGACGCGGACGCGCCGCGGGCACCGCACACCGGGTACCGCCGACGCCCCGCCGCGAGGCGCAGTCCCGCCCCACCCGAGCGTCATCCGTGAACGAGGACTCCGCGCATGCACCAGTCACCGACCGAGAACTTCCGGCCACGGGTCCTCCATGTCGCACAGCCGGTGGACGGCGGGGTGGCCCGCGTACTGACGGACCTGACGCGCGCTCAGCTCGCGGCCGGGCTGGGTGTCGCCGTCGCCTGCCCGGACGGTCCCCTCGCCGCCGAGCTGCGGTCGCTCGGCGCGGACGTACGGCACTGGCGGGCCAACCGGGCGCCCGGCGCCTCGCTCGGCGCGGAGGTGCGGCGGGTGGCGGACGTCGTCGCCGATGTCCGCCCGGACGTGGTGCACGCGCACAGCGCCAAGGCCGGTGTCGCCGGGCGGCTCGCGGTACGGGGCCGGATCCCGACCGTGTTCCAGCCGCACGCCTGGTCGTTCGAGGCCGTCGACGGGGGCGCGGCGGGTCTCGCGCGCCGCTGGGAGCGTTGGGGGGCGCGCTGGGCGGCGCGGGTGGTGTGTGTCAGCGAGGCCGAGCGCCTGCGGGGGGAGGCGGCCGGGATCCGCGCGCGGTGGACGGTGATCCCGAACGGCGTGGACCCGGAGCGGTTCCGGCCCGCCGCCGACGCCGTACGCCCCCCGCTTCTCCGGGGCGCAGGCCCGGGCGACCGGGTGGTGGTCTGTGTGGGACGGCTGTGCCGGCAGAAGGGGCAGGACGTCCTGCTCACGGCGTGGCGGCGGATCGCCGGGCAGGTCCCCGGGGCGCGCCTGGTGCTGGTCGGCGACGGACCGGACCGCGCGGAGCTGGCGGCCGCGGCACCCGACTCGGTGCTGTTCGCGGGAGCCGTCGACGACGTCGCGCCCTGGTACCGGGCCGCCGACCTGGTCGTGCTGCCGTCCCGCTGGGAGGGCATGGCGCTGGCGCCGCTGGAGGCGATGGCCTGCGGGGTGCCGGTGGTGGTGACGGACGTGGACGGTGCCCGCGAGACCCTGCCGCCCGCGTGCGCACCGCGCTGCCTGGTGCCCTCACGGAACCCCGCGGCGCTGGCCGGCGCGGTGACCGCGCTGCTGCTCGACCCGTCCGTCCGCGCCTCGCTGGGCCGGCGAGGGCGCGCGCACGTGCTGTCCGCCCACGACGTACGCGACACGGCCGCGGCCGTCACGGGGGTGTACCGCGCGCTCCTCGACGACGGGCCGCCCGCCGAGGCCCCGCCCGTCGGGCCCGCGGAGTACGAACGCCCGGAGCACCGGCCCACGGAGTACGGACGCACCGAGTTCCGGCCCACGGAGTACGGGCCCACGGAGCACCGGCGCGCGGAGTTCTGGCGCACCGAGCCCACCGAGCACAGGGAGTCCACGCACTCGTGACCGCGGAAAGCACTCTCCCCCCTCCCGCCGGGAACCCGCCGGGCCTCGGCGGCTCCGTCTCGGTGCTGCCGCCGCGCTCCGGCACCCCGGCGCCCCGGATTCCGGCGGGCCCGGCGGCCCGGCCCGCCTCCTCGCTGCCGCTGCTCCTGGCGGACGGCACGGCCGCGCTGGCGGGTACGTACGTCCTGGACGGCGTCCCCCGGCTGCCGCTCTTCGCCGCGCTGCTGGTGGCGTTCTCCCTCGCGCTGCGGCCGCCGGGCCCCGCCGGGGTGCCCCGGCTGCTGGACGAACTGCCCTCGGTGTGCGGGCGGATCGCGGTGGCCTGGCTGGCGCTGGCGGCGGCGCTGGCGGCGTACGCCCCGCAGGCCGCGCTCCCCGCCCGCACGCTGCTGCTCGGTTTCGCGGTACAGACGGCCGCGGGGTGCGCGGGGCGCGGCGTCGCCCATCACCGCCGCCGGTCGGCGCTGCGCCGCCGCCCCCGCGCGGCCCTCGTCGTCGGTCCGGCCGTGACCGCCCAGCGCGTGGCCGCGGCGGTGCTGCGCCACCCGGACTGCGGGGTGCGGCCGGTCGGGGTGGTGGCCGACGGTCCGGACGGCGGCGCGGGGCTGCCGGTGCTGACCACCGGTGAGGAGGCCCGGCGGGCGGTCGTGCGGAACGGGGTGCGGGACGTCCTGGCCGTCCACCCGTCCGTACGGGCCCGGCGGGCGCCGTTGCTGCGGGAGCTCGCGGAGGCGGGGTGCGCGGTGTGGGAGATCGACGCGCAGACGCCGTCCTACGGGGGCCGGGAGCGGCTCGCCGGGTTCCCGTGCCGGCGGCTCACGCCGGTGCCGCGCCGGGCGGACGGCGGCAAGCGGGCGCTGGACCTGGTGGTCTCCGCCTCGCTGCTGGTGGCGGCCGGGCCGCTGCTGCTGGTCTGCGCGGCGGTGCTGCGGGCCGTCGGCGGGCCCGGGGTGGTGTTCCGGCAGGAGCGCGTCGGCCAGGACGGGCGGCCCTTCACGCTGCTGAAGTTCCGCACCCACCGCCCGGCCGACCCGCACGAGGCCGCGACCCGGTGGAGCGTGGCCGACGAACGCCGGATGCCGTGGTTCTGCCGGTTCCTGCGGCGGACCTCGCTGGACGAGCTGCCCCAGCTCTGGAACGTCTTCCGGGGCGACATGAGCCTGGTCGGGCCGCGCCCCGAACGCCCGTACTTCGTCGCGCGGTTCAGCCGGACCCACCCCGGTTACGCCGCCCGCCACCGGATGCCGGCCGGTCTCACCGGTCTGGCGCAGGTCCACGGGCTGCGCGGCGACACCTCCATCGAGGACCGGGCCCGGTTCGACAACGCCTACATCGACGACTGGTCGCTGTGGCAGGACGTGTGCCTCCTGCTGCGCACGGTCGCCGCGGTCCTGCGTCCCACGGGGAGCTGACCCGGTGAGCCTCGCCCTGCCCCGGCCCGCACGGCGGTTCCCGCGGTTGCCGTGGTCCGCGCGGATCTCCTGGGACGCGGTGCGCCCACGTCTACGGCGCCTGCCGCCCGTGACGGCGCTGGTGGCCGTGATCGCGCTGCTCGCCTTGCCGCTCGGGCACGGCGGACCGGACGGGGCGGGCGGCTCCGGCGGAGCGGGCGGGGCGGGCGGGGCGCATCCCGCCGACGTGGTCTCGGCGCTGGCGGTGCTGTACTGCGCCGCCCGGCTCGTCCGCGACCGGCGGCGCCCCCTGACCCGTACCGCCGCCGTGGTGCTGGGGCTGCCGGTGCTGGGGACGGCCGTCGCCGCCCTGCACGCCTTCGCGCCGGGGGCGGGGCCGGCCGGCCTCGGCCGTTACCTCCAGGTGTTCGTGCTCGTCCCGGCGGCGGTGCTGCTGCTGGTCCGGCGGCGGGGCGACGTGACGCTGCTCGTCTGGTCGCTGGTCGGGCTGGCGCTGTGGCAGGGGGCGGTCGGCGTGCGCCAGTACGCCACCGGGACCGGAGCCTCGTACCAGGGCGAACAGGTGCGGGCGGTGGGCACCTTCGGGCCGCAGGACGTGATGGGGATGGCGACCGTGGTGTCGCTGGGGCTGGTCTGCGCGCTCGGGCTGGCGCTGGGCCGGGGCCCGCTGCGGCCCCGGCTGCTCGCCGCCGGATGCGCGCTGGTGCTCCTCGCGCCGCTCGCGTTCTCCTTCAGCCGGGGCGCGTGGATCGCCACGGCGGTGGCCTGCGCGGCCCAGCTCCTGCTCGCCGGGGTGCGGCGGGCGCTCGGCGTCGGCGCGGCGCTGCTCGCGGCGGGCGTGGTCCTGGTCGGCGGGTTCGGGATCGGCTCCGCGATGCTCCAGGAGCGGGTCGGCAGCATCACCCGGGTCGCCGACGCCCCCGACCGGTCGGTGACCGACCGGTACACCATGTGGGCGGCGGCGACCGACATGTGGCGGGAGCGTCCGCTGACCGGCGTCGGGCTGAAGGGCTTCCCCGAGCACCGGGACGCGCATGCCTCGCTGGCGCTGTCCGCGGGCAGCGAGACCGGCGGCGCCGGCGCCGCGTACGTGAGGCAGCCGCTGCTCTCCCCGCACAACATGTACCTGTTGATCCTGGCCGAGCAGGGGCTGATCGGCCTGCTGGCGCTGGCGGGGAGCTGGCTGGCGCTGCTCGTCCTCGGGCTGCGCGCGCTGCGCGCCGAGCGCCGCGCGCGCCCCGGGCCCGGACCGGCCCGCGCGCTGACCGCCTGCGGCCTGCTGGTCTGGCAGCTCACCGACTTCGTCTACGCCGACATCGGCGGGCCCTCGACCGTGGTGACCGCCGTGTGCCTCGGCATCACCGCCCACTGGGCGCTCGCCCCCGCGGCCGAGGAGGTGCCGGGACGGTGAAGGCGACCCCCGCGCGGGAGACCGCGACCGTGCCCGCCGCCCGGGTCCCCGCGGACGGCACGCGGCCGGTGTCCGGCCGTCCCGCGCGGGGGTTCCTCGCCCGCGCCGCCGCGCTCACGGCGGCGCTCTCCGTCGCCGGAGCGGTGTGCGGGCTGGCCCGGGACCAGGCGCTGGCGCGGCTGTTCGGGGCCGGCGTCGAGACGGACGCCTTCCTAGTGGCGTGGACGGTGCCGGAGTTCGCGGCCACCCTGCTCATCGAGGACGGGCTCGCCTTCGCCCTGGTACCGGTGTTCAGCCTGGCGCTGGCCCGCCGCGCGCGGGGCAACCCGGGCGACCCGGGTGACCCGGGTGACCCGGGCGACCCGGTCCGCTCCCTGGTCGCCGCCACGCTGCCCCGGCTGGCGCTGGCCTTCGCCGCGGCCGGCGCGCTGGTCGTCGTCCTCGCGCCGCTGCTGGTGCGGACCCTGGCGCCCGGCCTGCCCGGCCACGCCCTCGCCGTGGACTGCACCCGCCTCACCGCCACCTGCGTCCTGAGCTTCGGCCTCGCCGGGTACTGCAGCGCGGCCCTGCGCGCCCACCGCCGCTTCGTCGCCCCGGCGGCGATCTACATCGCCTACAACGCCGGCATCGTCACCACGATGTACGCCCTCGGCGACGCCTGGGGGGTACGGGCCGCGGCGGCCGGCGTGGCGGTCGGCGGCTGCCTGATGGTCGCGGCCCAACTGCCCTCGCTGCTCGGCCGGCTGCGACACCGGAAGGACACCGGCCCGGGGGCGGGGGTCCGCGAGCCGGAGAGCGGTGAGACGGAGACCCGCGCGCCCGAGACCCGCGGGCCCGAGATCCGTACGGCGGAGACCCGCACGCCAAAGACCCGCGACCCCCAGACCAGTACACCGCAGACCCGCACGCCAGAAGCCCGCGAGCCCCAGACCAGTACACCGCAGACCCACACGCCAGAAGCCCGCGACCCCCAGACCAGTACACCGCAGACCCACACGCCAGAAGCCCGCGAGCCGCAGACCCGCGAACCCCAGACCCGCCCCGCAACCCCCCGCGAGCCCGGCTCCGGTGACGTGCGCCCCCTCGCCCTCGCCCTGGTTGTCGCCGTACTGCTGTTCGCCCTGTGCCGCCAGTCGCAGATCCTCATCGAGCGGTACCTCGCCTCCGGGCTGGACGCGGGGGCGATCTCGCACCTGAACTACGCGCAGAAGGTCGCGCAGATCCCGATGACCCTGTCGCTGATGCTGTGCACGGTCACCTACCCGGTGGTGGCGCGGGCGATGGCCGACGGCGACACCGAACGGGCCCGGGACCGGGTGGAGCGGGACGTGGCGCTCGCCGCCGCCCTGGTGCTGCTGGGCGCGGCCACGGTGGTCGCCTGCGCCCCGCACCTGGTGCGGCTGCTCTTCCAGCGCGGCGCGTTCACGGCCGAGGACACGGCGGCGACCGCGACCGTGATGCGCGTGTACGCCCTCGGACTGCTCGGCCAGACCGTGGTGGGCGCGCTCTCCCGCTCCTACTTCTCGGCCGGCCGGGCCAACTGGTACCCGCTGGGCGCGATGGCCGTCGGCGTCGCCGCCACCGCCGCGGCCGGCGCCCGGGCGGTCGACGCCTGGGGCGTGACCGGCATCGCCGCCGCCAACGCCGCCGGGATCACCGTCACCGCCGCGCTGCTCCTGGCCGGGATGGGCCCGCGCAGCGTCCCGGTCCGGGTCCGGGGCGTCCTGCTGGAGGTGGTCCGGCCGCTGCCGGTGGCGGCCGGGGCGGCCCTCGCGGGCGCCTGGACCGCGGCCCGCTGCCCCACCCCCGCGCTCTCCCTCGCCGCCGGCGCGGCGACCTCCGCCGGCGTCTTCGTCCTGCTCGGCCGGGTCCTGGGCGTCCAGGGCGTGGTATCCGCCCTCGCGTCCGTCCGCTCCGCCACCGTCCCCGTCACTCTCCCCGTCACCCTCCCCGGTACCCACCCCGGCACCGGGCCCGTCACCCTCCCCGGAAGGCTCCTCCATGGCCGCTTCCGCCCCCGCCCCCGCTTCCGTCTCCGTCCCCGCTTCCGCCGCCGTCTCCGTTTCCGCGGCTCCCGTTGACGCCCCCGCGCGCACCCGCGGCCGTACCGGGCCCGTGCCGTGGGTGGCGATGTACCACTCCGTCGGCGACCGGCGGGACGACCCGTACCGCATCACCGTCACACCGGACCGGCTGGCCGCGCAGCTCGGCCGGCTGCGGCGGCGCGGGCTGCGCGGCGTCGGCGTGGCCGCGCTGCTGGCCGCCCGCGCCCGGGGCGAGGGACGCGGCCTGGTCGGGCTGACCTTCGACGACGGGTACGCCGACTTCGTCGAACACGCCCTGCCGGTACTGCGCCACTGGGGCTGCGGCGCCACCCTGTTCGTGCTGCCCGGCAGGCTCGGCGGCGACAACGCCTGGGACCCGCTGGGCCCGCGCAAGCCGCTGCTGACCGCCGACGGCGTCCGCCGCGCCGCCGCCGCGGGCGTGGAGATCGGCTCGCACGGCCTCACCCACGTCGACCTGACCGAGGCGGACGACGCCACCCTGACGGCCGAGACCGCCGGGAGCAGAGCGGCGCTCGCGGAGCTGATCGGCGCTCCGGTAGCCGGTTTCTGCTACCCGTACGGCACGGTCGACGCGCGCGCGGTCGAAGCGGTCCGCGCCGCCGGTTACACCTACGGCTGCGCCATCGACCCCGGCCCGCTGACCGCCCCGCACGCCCTGCCCCGCGTCCATGTCGGCCAGCGGGACACGGCCGTACGGCTGCTGCTGAAGACCCGGCTGCACCGGTGGCGGCGGCGTCCCGCGGCGGGGGTCTGAGATGGCCCGCGGGGACGGTCCGAAGATCCTCCACGTCATCACCGGGCTCAACGCCGGCGGCGCCGAGCAGCAGTTGCGGCTGCTGCTGCGGCATCTGCCGGTGCGCTGCGACGTGGTGACGCTCACCGACCCGGGCCCGGTCGCCGACGGGCTGCGCGCCGACGGGGTGCGCGTCGTCCACCTCGGCATGGCCGGCAACCGCGACCTGCGCGCGCTGCCCCGCCTGGTCCGGCTGATCCGCGACGGCGGCTACGACCTGGTCCACACCCACCTCTACCGCGCCTGCCTCTACGGCCGCCTCGCCGCCCGGCTCGCGGGCGTCCGCGCGATCGTGGCCACCGAGCACTCCCTCGGCGAGACCCAGATGGAGGGCCGCGCGCTGGGCGTGGGTGTGCGCGCCCTGTACCGGGCCGGGGAACGCCTGGGCAGCACCACGGTCGCCGTCTCCCCCACCGTCGCCGACCGCCTCGGCCGCTGGGGGGTGCCCGCGCCGCGCGTCGAGGTGGTCCCCAACGGCGTCGACCTGGCCCGCTTCCGCTTCGACCCGGCCGCCCGGCAGCGCACCCGGCGCCGCCTGGGCCTGCCCGAGGACGCGTACGTCGTCGGCGGCGTCGGCCGTCTCACGCCCGGCAAACGCTTCGACGTGCTGGTGCGGGCGCTGGCCGCGCTCCCCGAGGAGTGCCGGCTGCTGCTGGTCGGCGGCGGCCCCGAGGAGCACGTCCTGCGCCGCACGGCCCGGGAGGCGGGGGTGGCCGGCCGCGTCCTGCTCACCGGCGAACGCCCCTGCGTCCCCGACGGCTCCCCCGGCCCCGACCTGCCCGCGCTCGCCGCCGCCATGGACGTCCTCGTCTCGCCGTCCCCCCAGGAGACGTTCGGGCTGGCGGTCGTGGAGGGCCTCGCCTCGGGCCTGCCGGTGCTCTACGCCTCCTGCCCCGCCGTCGAGGACCTGCCGCCGCGGGCCGCGCCGGCCGCCCGGCGGGTCCGGGGCGGCGCGGCGGAGTTCGCCGCGGCCCTCACCGCCCTGCGCGCGACGGCCCCCGGCCCGCGCACCCCGCCGGACGCCGCCCGCCACTACTGCGTCACCCGCAGCGCCGCCCGGCTGATGGACGTCTACGCGACCGTCCTGACCCACCCGTCGTCCCCGGCACCCCAGGGAGTCCCCTCCGCATGACCGAGAACAGGACCGAGCAGCGGGCCGGGCACCACGCCGGGCCCCGCCGGCCGGCCACCGCCGTCCGCACCCTCTCCCGCGCCCGCGCGCTGCCGCCCTGGTCCCTGCTGGCCGCCGGCGCGCTCACCGGCGCCCTGCTGGGCGGCGGCTACGGACTGGCCAGGACCCCGCAGTACACGGCCACCAGCTACGTCGTCGCCGTCCCCACCAAGGGCTCCGACCCGGCCTCCGCACTGGGCTTCGCACAGGCGTACGGCCGGGTCGCCACCCAGCTCGCGGTCCTCGGGGACGCGCAGGTGTGGGCGGGCGTGCCGGTGCGGACGCTGCGGCGGAGCGTGCGGACGGCCACCTCGCCGGACGCGCCGATGGTCGCCCTCACCGCCACCTCGGACCGCCCGGAGGTGGCCGCCGACATGGCCGACGCCGTCTCCCGGGCGCTGACCGCGCACGCCGCGAACACCTCCGACGCCACCCAGGTGACCCTGCGTCAGTTCGCCCGGGCCACCGAGCCCGCCGAGCCGTCCACGGCCTCCGCCGCGGTGACCGGCCTGGTCGGGACGGGCGCGGGCGGCCTGCTCGGTGCCCTGGCGCTGCTGGTACGGCCGCGCCGGTCCGGCGGTGAGCGGGGGCGGGGCGGCCCCGCCGTACCCGGGCCCGCTCCGGCCGCCGACGGCCGCAGACAGCGATGACCCGCACGACCGAGGTGGTCACCGACGTCCGGACCTTCGGCCGGCTGGCCGCGGAGTGGGGGCGGCTGTACCGGCGGTGCGCCGCGGCGACCCCGTTCCAGAGCCACGCCTGGCTGCACTCGTGGTGGCTGTCGTACGGCCGTCCCGGGCGGCTGCGGCTGGTGCTGGCCCGCGACGGCGGCGCGCTCGTGGGTGTGGCGCCGCTGATGCGGGTGGGGCACCCGGTACCGGCGCTGGTGCCGCTGGGCGGGGAGATCTCCGACTACGGGGATGTCCTGCTGGACGACGAAGGGGGGCCGGCGGCGGTCGCCGCGCTCTGCGCCGGGCTCTCCTCGGCCGCCCGCACCGCGCTGATCGACCTGCGCGAGGTACGGCCCGGCGGGGCGGCCGAACAGGTCTACGCGTGCTGGCGCGGTCCGCGCAGCCGGGTGGACGACTCGCTCTGCCTGGAGCTGCCCGCGCTGCCCCTGGCCGGCCTCACCGCCCGGCTGCCCTCCGCCAAGGCGCGGCAGCGGGTGCGGGCCAAGCTGCGCAGGCTGGACGCGCTGGGCGTCAAGAGCCGGGTGGTGCTGCCCGAGGAGGCCGGCCGCGCGCTGCACCGGCTGCTGGAACTGCACCGGCTGCAGTGGCAGGGCCGGAAGGTGACGGGCGAGCACCTGCGAACCCGGTTCCGCGAACACCTGGTGCGGTCGGTGGGGCCGATGGTGCGCGCCGGGGACGCGGTGGTCACCGAGTTCCGGCTCGACGACGAGGTGGTGGCCGTGGACCTGACCCTGCTCTCGGCGCGACTGGCGGGCGGCTATCTGTACGGCGCGCATCCCCGGCTGCGGGAGCGCCGGGCGGACGTCGCGGTGATACTGCTGGACGCCTGCGCGGAGCATCTGCGCGACGCCGGGCGGGACACGCTGAGCCTGCTGCGCGGTGACGAGCCGTACAAGCGGCACTGGTGCCCGGAGCCGGTGGTGAACCAGCGGCTGCTGCTGGCCCGGCGGCGCACCGCCCCGCTGCTGGCGGCGGCCCTCGGCGACGTGGCCGCGCGCCGGCGGGGCAAGGAGCTGCGGCAGCGCTGGCAGGAGCGCGGCGGCGGGTCCTGAGGCGGACCCGCCGCCGGGCGGGGCGCTACCGGGTGCGGGAGAACCAGTTCAGGCGGGTGCAGAGCCGGCCGCCGAACCAGTGCTCGGCCCAGACGCCGAGGCCGAACGGCGAGCAGTCGGCCGGGGGCTCGGCGGTGTCCGGCGCGGTGGGCGTGGGGCTCGGGGCCGTGCCGGGTTCGGTGGGCGGCCGCTGCGGCCCGTCGGTGCGGCCGGAGAGCACGGACCGGTAGACCTCGGCGGCGCCGGGGTTGTCGTCGCAACTCCAGACTCCGTGCGGGCAGTAGTCGGTGAGCGTGTTGTACAGCGGCTTGTGCTCGTCCATCCAGGCCAGCATCCGCTTCATGTACTCGGCGTTGTCGCCGTTGCGGAACAGGCCCCACTCCGGGTACGAGACGGGCTTGCCGTGCGCCCGCGCGAACTCGACGTGGTCCTTGAGTCCGTAGGGCTCCGTCACCTGCTCGTCGAAGGACATGCCGCGCGGCTGGTCGTAGGAGTCCATGCCGATGATGTCCACGGTGTCGTCGCCGGGGTAGCACTCCGTCCACGGCACGGCGTCCCGGCCGCGGCTCGGGGTGAAGTCGAACCGGAATGCCTGGCCCGGGACCGCGCGCATGGCGGTGACGATCCGGTTCCAGTACGCCTTCCACGCCGCGGGGTCCGGCCCGCAGCGGTGGGTGTACGTGATGCCGTTCATCTCCCAGCCGAGGACCAGCACCGTGTCCCGGGCGCCCAGTGCGACGAGCCGTTCGGCCAGTGTGCGGAAGTGGTGGTCGTACTGTCCGGCGGCGCCCCGGCGCAGCAGTTCGCGCACTTCGTCGTCGTCGACGCCCTCCTCGTTGCGCTCCAGCATGGGCACGTTGAGGACGAACATCCGGTCGGCCTGCCGGGTCCGCCACTCCGCCCACACGTCGAGGAAACCGTGGGCGCCCTCGATGTTGCTCCAGAGGTCGCCGGGCAGGTAGGTGTGGCCGACGCGGAGTTCGGCGCCGTCCAGCCAGTCGCTGAGCTGGGCCATCCGGGCCACGCCCCGGGGCCCGTAGTCGAGGTAGGCGCCGAAGGCGGGGAACGGCTCGGGCGCGCCGGGCGCGCCAGGGGTGGCGGCGGTCGCGGTGGGCGCGGGCCCGGGTGGATCGACTGCGGCGGGTGCCGGTCCCGCGGCCAGGATGGCGCAGGACACGACCGCCGCCGCGACGCACGCCGGCCGCCGGGACCGGAACCGTCGCTGCTGTGGGCCCATGCCGACTCCTCTGCACTGTTCCGCACGATGACTGTGACGCGCTGTGTGCGCGTGATTGACACTCAGTCATATGAACGGCCGTCACGCCACCGCCGCTACGGCTTTCGGGTGCGCCGATCGCCCACACCGGTGACCCGGGAGGGCGATGCGCGCACGAGCGCGGCGGGGCGGACGAGGGGCGGAGTCGGGAAGGGGGCGAGGGGGCGGGTGCCGGACGGGGCGTCGTCCGGCACCCGCCGGGTGCCGCTACCGCTGGGCGGCGGTCCGGTTGCGGCGGTACAGGACGGCACCGCCGAGGATCAGCGCGGCGGAGGCGGCCGTGGCGCCGAGGGCGGTCGTGCCGTCGCTGCCGGTGTCCGCGAGCGCCGGGGGGTGCTCGTGGCTCTCGGCGGGCGGCGGGGTGTGCTCCTCATGGTGACCGGGCGGCGGGGGCTTCTCCTCCTCGGCGGGCGGCGGGGGCTCCTCCTCCTCGGGCGGCGTCGGGGGCTTGTGCTCGGGCGGCGCCGGCGGCTCGGGCGTGTCGTCGCCGTAGCCGGGCGGGGTGTGCTCGTTGGCGCAGGCGTTGCCGAAAGCCGGGTTGAGCAGCGCGATCACGTCGACGGTGTTGCCGCAGGCGTTCACCGGCACCTCGACCGGGACCTGCGCGGCGTTGCCGCTGCCGACACCGGGTGAGTTCGCGGTGACGCCCTGCGCGGAGGCACCGGTGGGGGCCTGGGTCTCCTCGTGGCCGTATCCGCCGCCGCCCCCCTGCGCGTCGTGGCCGTATCCGCCACCGCCGTGCGACGCGTCGCCGCTCTCGTTCTCACAGGTGTTGCCGAACGCCGGGTTGAGCGCCGCGACGACGTTCACGGTGTTGCCGCAGGCGTTCACCGGTACCTCGACCGGGACCTGCACGGCGTTGCCGGACGCGACGCCCGGCGAATGTGCGGCGGCCCCGTCCGCCTGCGAGTCGGCAAGGGCGGGGCTGCCGCACAGGGACAGAACACTCGTCGCGGCTGCTGCCGCGACCATTCCCCTGCTCAGGGTCTGTCGCACTCTCGTTGTCTTCCTGCTCGGAGAAGTGGGAAAAGCCGGCCCCGGAACCGAACGAGTCGGCCGGGGCCGGCCTTGACACAGCCGGATGGCTGGTGCGGGACCGAGGTCAGTCGTTCACGCACTTGTTGCCGAACGACGGGTTCAGCAACCCGATGACGTTGATGCTGTTGCCGCACACGTTGACGGGAACGTGCACGGGAACCTGGATGACGTTGCCGGACAGGACACCCGGGGAACCGACGGCGGCACCTTGGGCACCCGCGTCGGCGAAGGCCGGAGTGGCCATGCCCAGAGCCAGGATCGCGCCTGCGACAACAGCAGCGCTCTTCTTCATGAACTTTCCCTTCTCTGCGGTCATGACTGATTGACGGCCCGGAAGCCGTGCGAGCACAGCCTTGACGGCTCGCACCATGACCTGCAGCCTGCGAACTAGGAATTGACGGCCGCCCGAGGTACGGAACGTGTGGCCCCGGGGAATTCACTCGAACGCCCCGGAAAACACACCGGCCGTACGTCCAGGAGAGCGACGCCGGACGTGTCCGCTCACCCGGCGAAAACCAGGGTCAGCTCTGGCCGTTGGCCGACAGGACCGACAGGTCCTCCAGGACGTGCGACAGGGCGCCGTCCCGCTTGGCCTGCGTGGAGTTGTCCGAGCACTGCTGGTTCAGCTCGTCCGACAGGACGTTGACGTCCTGGATCGGGACGAGGTTGATCACGGCCACGTTGATGTCCTCGAGGCCGAGGCACGGCTTGTTCAGCGAGCCGTCGACGAGCGACAACTGCGGGCTCATGTCGCCCTTGGTCGCCGAGTTGCCGAAGGCCGACTCGGCGCCGTTGCCGTTGGCGATCGACGGCCCGTTGTCGTCCCCGATGGCAAGCGCGGCGGGCGCAGCCGCCACCGACATGCTGATGACAGAAGCGGCGGCCGCCGCGGCGAACATTGCCTTCTTGAGCACTTCGCGTTCCTTTCCTCGTAGCGACGCACTGTCCTACGGCCTCATCAACCCGATGCGGGATGAATGGTTGCGGGCGTTCACCCGGTTGGCCCGCAGAGCGGCCCGGAATCCCGGGAAAAAGACGCCCGGTCGGGCATTCGCACAAATTCCCCGGCATCGGCCGGTGGAGTGAACGGGAGAAACTCTGTCGTAGGCCAAGAGTTGACCAGGGGGCTCCGGTGGACGGGGTTTCCTTCAGAAAGGACTGGCCAATGATCAAGAAGGTTCTCGCCTCCGCAGCGATCGCCGCTTCCGCCATGGGGGCCACCGCCGCCTCGGCTCCGCAGGCGATGGCGATCGGCGACGACAGCGGGCCGGTCTCCGCCAACGGCAACGCCGCCTCGCAGTACTACGGCAACTCGACGACCCACGGGAACATGAGCCCGCAGATGGCGCTCATCCAGGGCTCCTTCAACAAGCCCTGCATCGCCGTGTCCGACGTCCCGGTCAGCGTCGTCAACCTGATCCCGATCCAGAACCTGCCGGTCCTGTCGGACGACCTGAACCAGCAGTGCACGGAGAACTCCACGCAGGCCAAGCGCGACGGCGCGCTGGCCCACCTGCTGGAGGACGTGTCGATCCTCTCCGCCAACGGCGAGAGCTGAGCCGCAGCAGCGCGAAGGGGCGGGCCGCCGGACATGCCGGCGGCCCGCCCCTTCGCCGTGCCCGGCGCCGGTTCAGCGGCGCTGCGCGTACAGCGCCTCGATCTCGTCGGCGTACGCCTTCACCGCCGCCTGCCGCTTCACCTTCAGCGACGGGGTGAGCAGCCCGTTCTCCTCGGTGAACTCGCCCTCGATCAGGCGGAAGGCGCGGATGGACTCGGCGCGCGAGACGGCCTCGTTGGCGTGGTCCACCGCCCGCTGGACCTCGGCGCGCAGCCGCGGGTCGGCGACCAGTTCGGCGAGCGGGGTGTCGGCGGGCAGCTTGCGGACCGACAGCCAGTGGGCGACCGCGTCGGGGTCGAGGGTGACCAGTGCGGCGACGTAGGGCCGGTTGTCACCGACGACCAGGCACTGGCCGACCGGCGGGCGGCTGCGCAGGCGGTCCTCCAGGACGGCCGGGGAGACGTTCTTGCCGCCGGAGGTGACCAGCAGGTCCTTCTTGCGTCCGGTGATGGTGAGGTAGCCGTCGTCGTCCAGGGCGCCGAGGTCACCGGTGGCGAACCAGCCGTCGGCGAGGGCTTCGGCGGTGGCCCCGGGGTTGTTCCAGTAGGCGCCGAAGACGATGCCGCCCGAGACGTGCACCTCGCCGTCGTCGGCGATGCGCACCGAGGTGCCGGGGACGGGCAGGCCGACGGTGCCGGGGCGGGGGCCGAGGGGCGGGACGAGGGTGGCGGCGGCGGTGGTCTCGGTGAGGCCGTAGCCCTCGTAGACGACGATCCCGGCGGCGTAGAAGAACAGGTTCAGCTCGTGTTCCAGCGGGGAGCCGCCGCTGATGGCGTAGCGGACCCGGCCGCCCAGTTCGCCCCGGACCCGGCGGTAGACGAGCAGGTCGTACAGGGCCCAGGCGGCGCGCAGGCCGGGACCCGGGCCCTTGCCGCGGCCGAGGAAGCGGTCCAGGTGGGCCCGGCCGTAGCGGACGGCCGTGCGGTGGGCGCGGTCGAAGGAGGCGCCGCGGCCGAGTTTCTCGGCGGTGGCACGGCCGGTGTCGTGGATCTTCTCGAACAGGTAGGGCACGCCGACCAGGAAGGTCGGGCGGAACGCCTTGAGCTTGGGGCGGAGTTCGGCCGGCTTGATGCTCGGGCAGTGGCCGACCTCTATCCGGGCCCGCAGGCAGGCGATCTGGAGGGTGCGGCCGAGGATGTGGGCGAGGGGGAGGAAGAGCAGGGTGGCGGCGGTCTGGTCGGTGACCTCCTTGAAGATCGGGTGGAGCAGTTCGACGGTGTTCGCGGCCTCGGCGTGCAGGTGGGCGTGGGTGAGGACGCAGCCCTTGGGCGGTCCGGTGGTGCCGGAGGTGTAGCAGAGGGTGGCGACGGTGTCGGGGGTCAGGGCGGTGCGCCGCTCGGTGACCTCCGCGTCGGGCCGGGCGGCGCCGAGCGCGGTGAGGTCGGCGAGGGCGCCGGCGTCCAGTTCCCAGACGCGGGGCCGTTCGGGGTGGGCGGCGGTGGCGGCCAGGACGGTGGCGGTGTTCCCGGCGGTCTCGGTGACGACGTGCCGGGCGCCGGAGTCGCGCAGGATCCACTCGACCTGGTCGGCGGAGGAGGTGGCGTAGACCGGCACGGACCGGCCGCCGGCCGACCAGATCGCGAAGTCCAGGACGGTCCACTCGTAGCGGGTGCGGGACATCACGGCGACCCGGTCGCCGGGTGCGAGTCCGGCCGCGATCAGGCCCTTGGCGACGGCGGTCACCTCCCGGGCGAACTCCGCCGCCGTGACGGGCCGCCAGACGCCGTCCACCTCTCGGCGCAGGACCACCGCGTCGGGCGCCTCGGCGGCGTTGGTGAACGGGATGTCGGCGATGCTGCCGGACGTGAGGGGCGGGGCCAGGGGCGCGGTACGGGCCTCGCGCACCACGCCGGAGCCGTCCCGGACCAGTTCGACCCGGGCGCGGGCGGCCAGGTCGGTGCGGTGTACGGCTCGTTGCAGGTCCTTGTGTGCGCCCATGACGGCTCCCGGTCGCGGCGGTGGCTGGGGTGGCGGCTCGCTTACTTACTCCCGAGTCAACTTACCCGTGCGTAGGAAAGTCAAGCGAGCGGCTCAGCTCCGCGGGTCCGCCCGGGTCAGCCGGCCGGCGGCGTCGGCCAGCAGATCCCGCAGGGCCAGTGCGGCCGGCAACGGGCGGGCGGGCAGCGCCACATGGACGGTCCGGCGCAGGGCCGGGTCGGTGAGGCGGCACAGGACGAGTGTGCCGGGGACCGCGCGGGCGGCGAGCGACGGCACCAGCGCCACGCCGAGACCGGCGGCCGCGTAACCGAACTTCGCGGTCCACTCCGCGATCCGGATGACCTTCCGCGGGGTGAAGCCCGCACGGGCGCAGGCGTCGGCGAGCATCGTGGGGCGGTCGCCGTACGCGCTGTGCAGCCATGCCTCCTCGCGCAGTTCCCGCAGGTCGACCGTGGCCGCACCGGCCAGGCGGTGCGCGCGCGGGAGGGTCACGAACAGTTCGTCCTCGCACAGCACGGTCGTGGTGACGCCGTCGGCCGAGGGCAGGCCGGAGGGGTAGTCGCTGACGACGGCCAGGTCCAGCGCGCCGTCCGCGAGGCGTTCCATCAGCGTGTCGGTCCAGCCCTCGACCGCGACCACCTCGACGTCGGGCCGGGTGTGCTGGAGCGCGCGCAGGGCGGTGGGCACCAGGGAGATGTTGGCGGTGGCGAAGGCCCCCACCTGCAGCAGTCCGCCGTGCCCGGCGTGCAGCACGGCCAGCTCCCGGCGCGCCCGCGCCAGCCGGTCGAGCACCTCCACGGCGTGCCGGTGCAGGGCGCGGCCGGCCGGGGTGAGCCGGACGCCTCGCGGGAGCCGTTCGAGGAGCGGGCCGCCCGCCCGCTGTTCCAGCGCGGCGATCCGCCGGGAGACCGCGGACTGCGTGTAGCTGAGCCGGACCGCCGCCTTCGTGAACGATCCCGTCTCGGCCACCACCACCAGCAGCCGCAGGTCGTCGGTCTCGAACATGCCGCTCCTCGCGCCGGTCCGGCTGTCTCCCGTCCGCCTCATCCTCCCATGAGACATTCCTTCAGCGCATAGATCCCATGTAATTCAGTCGCTGGTGGAATGCCTTGGATCGTCCTAACGTCGTTCACGCGGCGGGGATCCGGAGGGGGCCGACCCCGCCGCACCCATGGCCCATGACGTAGGAGGGGGTGTCATGTCCGGGCTCTCATTACCGGTGATGCTGGCCGATCTGGAGGAGCTGGTGCGCTGCGAGTCCTTCTCGGCGGACCACGCGGCGGTGGCGCGCAGCGCGGAGGTGGTCGGCGCCCTGGGCACGCGGCTGCTGGGGGCCGCGCCCGAGGTGCTCGTGCTCGGCGGCGTCACCCACCTGCGGTGGCGCTTCGGCACCCCGCGCGTGCTGCTGGTGGGGCACCACGACACGGTGTGGCCGCCCGGTTCGCTGCGGGACCACCCCTGGTCGGTGGCGGACGGGACCGCTCGCGGCCCCGGGGTCCTGGACATGAAGGCGGGCCTGGTGCAGATGTTGCACGCGCTGGCCTCGCTGCCCTCCCCGGACGGGGTGTGCGTCGTGGTCAACGGGGACGAGGAGGTCAGCTCCGCGACCTCCCGGGAGCTGATCGAGGAGTCGGCGCGGGGCTGCGCGGCCGCCTTCGTGCTGGAGGCCGCCGCGGACGAGCGGGGCACGCTCAAGACCGCCCGCAAGGGCACCTCCCGGTACGAGGTCGTCGTGCGCGGCCGGGCCGCCCACGCCGGTCAGGAACCGCACAAGGGGGTCAACGCGGCGGTCGAGGCCGCGCATCAGGTACTGGCCGTGGCCGGTCTCGGGGACGCGCCGGGCACGGCCGGTCCGGCGGCCACCCCGTCCGGCCCCGGTGCCACGACCGTCACGCCCACCTTGCTGTCGGCCGGCAGCGCCCGCAACACCGTGCCCGCGCTGGCGCGGCTGTCGGTGGACGTGCGGGTGCCGTCGGCGGCGGCGCAGGACCGGGTCGACGCGGCGATGCGCGCGCTCACCGCCCGCACCCCCGGGGCCCGGCTGGAGGTGCGGGGCGGCGGGCGACGGCCGCCGCTGGAACCGGAGTCCAGTGCCGCGCTGTTCGCCCTCGCCGCCCGGCTCGCCGCGGAACTGGGCCAGGGACCGCTGCGCGGCACCGCCGTGGGCGGCGCCTCGGACGGCAACCACACCGCCGCGGTGGGCTGTCCGACGCTGGACGGCCTGGGCGGCGTGGGCGCCGGAGCGCACGCGGACACCGAGTACGTCGAGGTCGCCTGGATGGTCCCGCGCGCCCGCCTCCTCGCCCGGCTCGTCGCGCACACGACCACGACCGGCCCGGCCGGCACCACCGGCCCGACCGACAGGCCCGACCCGACCGACCCGACCGACCCGACCGGCCGGAACGGCCTCGCCGAGGGCGCTCCGGCAGGAAACCGAGGACCCGCATGAGCGTGCCGGACTCCCCGTCCCCCGAAGCCGCCCGCCTGGCCGTCCGGCACCGCCTCGGCCGGCTCGACCACACCTTCGCACCGGCGAAGGAGCTGGACGTGCGGGAGGGGCTGCGGGGGTTGTTCCTCGCCGGATCGCTGCTCGGCGTCGCCTGCCTGGCGACCGGAGGGGTACTGCTCGGGGTCCACGTGTCCTGGGCGTTCGGGCTGTACCCGCTGGCCGTCGCCGTGCTGGGCGCCGGTGCCCTGGTCAACAGCCCGAACGTCCGCAAGGGGCTCGGCGGCCGGCGGCTGTACCTCTTCGAGGCGGGGCTGGTGGTGGACATGGGCCGCGGCCGGCTGTTCGCGGTCCGCTGGGACCAGGCGGTCCTCTACCAGGAGA
This sequence comes from Streptomyces ziwulingensis, assembly GCF_039542605.1. Classification (NCBI taxonomy): domain Bacteria; kingdom Bacillati; phylum Actinomycetota; class Actinomycetes; order Kitasatosporales; family Streptomycetaceae; genus Streptomyces; species Streptomyces ziwulingensis. Next base: position 15,739 of record NZ_BAABIG010000026.1, on the reverse strand, counting down.
CGGTGCGGCACGTGATCCGCTACAAGGACACCGAGGCCCCCTGGGGCAGCACCCACGCGTCCACCCTGGTGGCGCCCGGCGGAGCGAGGATCCAGATCTCGGACTTCTTCGCCGGCCACGGGACCTGGGCGCCCCTGATCTCCGAGGCCGTCGCGCGGGCCCAGGCGCCTCGGGTGTGGCAGTCGGTCCGGGAGGGGCGCCGGGCGGCCCACGGCCCGTTCGTGCTGGACGTCACCGGTGTCGCGGCCGGCCGCGGCGGGGTGCTGCCCTGGCCGGAGGTCGAGGCGATCGACGTCCACCAGGGCGTCGTCGTCGTCCGGCGCCGCGGCCACCCCGGGACCTGGGCCAGCGTCCAGTCCAGGACCGTGCCGAACCTCCTCGCGTTCCTCACCGTCGCCTCGAACCTCCGCAGCGGCGCCACGGACGCCACCGACGTCACCGACGTCACCGGCTAGGAGACGACGTCCTTGCGGGCGAAACCCCGGAACGCCAGGGCGAACAGGACCAGCGCGTACGTCACCGAGAGCGAGGTGCCCTGGATCATGCGGGTGAGGTCGAGCTGGGGCCGGACCGCGTCGAGCCAGGCGTACTGCCAGTGCGCGGGGAGGAAGGAGCGCCAGTCGCCCAGCGCCGTGACCTCGTCCAGGACGTTGCCGATGATGGTCAGGCCGACCGCGCCGCCGACCGCGCCGAGCGGGGCGTCGGTCTTGGTGGAGAGCCAGAACGCCAGCGCGGCGGTGACCAGTTGGGAGACGAAGACGTACGCCGCGGTCAGCGCGAGGCGTCCGGTGGCGGTGCCGGTGGACAGGGTGCCGCCGGTGGGGAGCTGGAGCGGGCCCCAGCCGTAGGCGACCGCGCCGACGGCGAGCGCGACCAGCGGCAGCAGCACGATCGCGGCCAGGCTGAGACCGAGGCCGACGGTGAGCTTGGACAGCAGCAGGCGGGCGCGCGGGACCGGCGCCGCGAGCAGATAGCGCAGGGAGGACCAGCTCGCCTCGGAGGCGACGGTGTCGCCGCAGAACAGGGCCACGGGGACGACGAGCAGGAAGCCCGCCGAGGCGAACAGGGTCACCGCCGCGAAGTTGGCGCCGGAGGCAGTGGCGGAGTCCATCAGGGAGACCTGGCCGGCCCGGCCCTCCGGTTCGCCGCCGACCGCGAAGGCGATCAGCAGGACGAAGGGCAGGGCGAACAGGATGCCGCCCATCACCAGGGTGCGGCGGCGCTTGAGCTGCCGGACCAGTTCGACCCGTACGGGCAGGGTGCGGCCCGCGCGGTAGCCGTCGGCGACCTCGTGGGGCCCGGCGCGCCCGGCGAGCGTGCTCATGGGTGTCAGTCTCCGATCAGGGTGAGGAAGGCGTCTTCGAGGCGGCGGTGCGGGCCGACCGACTCCACCGGCACGTCCAGCCGGACGAGTTCGGCGACGAGGCGGCGGACGGTGCCGCCGGCGTCCAGGCGGACCAGCAGGCCGTCGGCGGTGGGCACGGCCGAGGCCACGTCCGGGAGGGCGGCGACCTTCTCGACGACCGGCGCGTCCAGCGGTTCGGCGGTGCCCACCAGCAGCGTGTCCCCGGAGCCGATGATCTCGCCGACCGGCCCGGCCTGGACCAGCCTGCCGTGGTCCATCACGACCAGATGCGTGCAGCTCTGTTCGACCTCGGCCAGCAGATGGCTGGAGACGATCACCGTGCGGCCGTCGGCCGCGTAACGGATCATCACCTCGCGCATCTCGCGGATCTGCGGCGGGTCCAGGCCGTTGGTCGGCTCGTCCAGGATGAGCAGGTCCGGCAGGCCGAGCATGGCCTGGGCGATGGCCAGGCGCTGGCGCATGCCCTGGGAGTAGGTGCGCACCGCGCGGGCGAGCGCCTCGCCGAGCCCGGCGATCTCCAGGGCCTCCTCCAGGTGGGCGTCCTCGGCGGGGCGGCCGGTGGCCCGCCAGTACAGCTCCAGGTTCTCCCGGCCGGTCAGGTGCGGCAGGAAACCCGCGCCCTCGACGAAGGCGCCGACGCGGGAGAGGACCGGGGCGCCGGGCGCGACGGCGTGGCCGAAGACCCGGATCTCGCCGCCGTCGGGGGTGATCAGGCCCATCAGCATCCGCAGGGTGGTCGTCTTGCCGGCGCCGTTCGGGCCGAGCAGCCCGAGCACCTGGCCCTTGTCCACGCGGAAGGACACCTCCCGGACCGCGTACCGGTCGACGGACCTCGCGTACTTCTTGGTGAGCCCGGTGATCCGCAGCGGGACCTCGGCGAGGGCCGGGTCGGGCGGCGGGACGGCGGTGCGGCGGCGGGCGGTCAGCAGCAGCGCCGCGGCGACGAGCGCGCCCGCGAGCGGCGCCCACCAGACCCAGGCGGGCAGCCCGGCGGTCTGCCCGGTGGCGCCGAGGGCCGTCGGCACCGTCAGGTCGCTCTCCAGGGAGACGGTGTACGTCGCCGGAGCCGCCGGTGAGGCGTAGCCGAGGTCGGTGGAGGCGAGGACCAGGCGCAGGCGGTGGCCGTCGGCCACCTCGTGGTCGATCGCCGGGAGGGTGAGCGTCACGTCCCGGCCGGCCTTCGCGTCCGGCACCCGGACCGGCGCGACCAGTTGGTTCGGCAGGACCTTCTGGGCGCCGCCGGGGGCGACGTCGTAGACCTTGGCGAAGAGCACGGCGTCGTCGGTCGTGGAGGTGACGTGGACCGTCGCGGTGGGCGAGCCGGTGATCTGGAGGTCGCCGCGCACCGGCGCGGACTCGAACGCCGCGAACTGGCCGGGGAAGTCCAGGGAGATGCCGATGCCGAGGGAGGAGAGCTGGGCGAGGCCGCCGGAGCCGCCGATGCCGGGCAGGCCGGAGACGGCGGGCGGACTGGCCCCGGCCGGGTTCTCGAAGCGCTGCTCGCGGCCGCGCAGTGCGATCGCGCGCGGGTCGCCGGACAGGCCGGGGTAGCGGTCCGCGCCGACGCCTTCGAGGCGCGGCTCGCCGTCCCCGCTGCCGGCGCCGAGGGTCCGGGTGACGCGGAAGGCCGGGCCGGTGCCGGCGGACTTCTCGCCCTTCAGGTAGCGGTCGAACCACGCCTCGGCGCGGGCCTGGACGCGGTCGGACTCCAGGTCGCCGCCGTCGTGGCCGCCGGAGAGCCAGTCGACGTCCACGGGGGCGCCGTTGGCGCGGATCGCCTTCGCGGCGGCGTCGGCCTGGCCGAGCGGGAACAGGGAGTCGGTCTGCCCCTGCATCAGCAGCGTGGGCACGTCGATGCGGTCGCCGACCGCCTGCGGGCTGCGCTCCCGAAGGAGCCGCACCGCCGCCGCGTCCGGCGTACCGGACTCGGCGACCCGCTCGTACATCGAGCACAGCGCGTCCTCGAACCGGGCGCAGCCGCCGCCGCTGTTGACGAAGATGCCCGCCCACAGCTTCTTGAAGACGCCGTCGGGGAAGAGGGCGTCGGCCAGGTTCCAGTACGTGACGGCCGGGGCGATGGCGTCCACCCGGTCGTCGTGACCGGCGGTCAGCAGCGCGATCGCGCCGCCGTAGGAGCCGCCGGCCATGCCCACCCGCGGGTCGCCCGCCTCGTCCAGTTCGACCTGGGGCTGCTTCGCCAGCCAGTCGATCAGCCGGGAGACGTCGGCGACCTCGCCGTCCGGGGCGTTCAGTCCGATCTTCCCCGTCGACCGGCCGAAGCCGCGCGCCGACCAGGTCAGTACCGCGTAACCGTCCCGGGCGAGCCGCTCGGCCTGCGCGCGGACGTCGTTCTTGCTGCCGCCGAACCCGTGCCCGAGCAGCACGGCCGGCCGGCGGCCGGCGTCCCCGGAGGTGAAGTACGAGGTGTCGACGCGTACTCCGTCGGCCGTGGTCATGAGCCGGTCGGCGCGGTGCACGGCGGCCGGGCCGCCGGCCGAGGCGACGGCCGCCCAGGTACCGGCTCCGGCCAGCACGGCGACGGCGCCCGCGGCGGCCACCAGCCGCCGCGACCGGCGCCTGAGGAACCCGCGCGGGCCGGACAGTCGAAGATCCATGCTTCAACCGTACGGGGTGAAACTGTCGGAGAGTTGTCGACCGGCGACCGATCCGGACCCCACCCACGGGAGTACGGACCCGGCCCCCCGTACCGCGTTCGTGGTACGGGGGCCGGGGGGCGCCGGCCGGTGGACGTCAGTGGTTGCGCGGGAAGCCGAGGTCGACGCCGGCCGGGGCCTCGGACGGGTCGGGCCAGCGGGTGGTGACGACCTTGCCGCGGGTGTAGAAGTGCGTGCCGTCGTTGCCGTAGACGTGGTGGTCGCCGAAGAGGGAGTCCTTCCAGCCGCCGAAGGAGTGGTAGCCGACGGGCACCGGGATGGGCACGTTGACGCCGACCATGCCCGCCTCGGCCTCCAGTTGGAAGCGGCGGGCGGCGCCGCCGTCCCGGGTGAAGATCGCGGTGCCGTTGCCGAACGGGGAGGCGTTGACGAGGGCGAGCCCCTCCTCGTACGTCCCGGCGCGCAGCACGCACAGCACCGGGCCGAAGATCTCCTCCTGGTACGCCTTCGCCGTCGTGGGGACCTGGTCGAGCAGGGAGATGCCGATCCAGTGGCCGTCCTCGTGGCCGTCGACGGTGTACCCGGTGCCGTCGAGGACGACCTCGCAGCCCTCGGCCGCCGCGCCCGCCACGTAGGAGGCGACCTTGTCGCGGTGGGCCCGGGTGATCAGCGGACCCATCTCGGAGGCCGGGTCGGCACCGGGGCCGATCTTGATCTTCTCGGCGCGTTCGCGGATCCGGGCCACCAGTTCGTCGCCGATCGCGCCGACGGCGACGACCGCGGAGATGGCCATGCAGCGCTCGCCGGCGGAGCCGTAGGCGGCGGAGACGGCCGCGTCGGCCGCCGCGTCGAGGTCGGCGTCGGGCAGGACCAGCATGTGGTTCTTGGCGCCGCCGAGGGCCTGGACGCGTTTGCCGCGGGCGGCGGCGGTGGTGTGGATGTGGCGGGCGACGGGGGTGGAGCCGACGAAGGAGACCGCCTTGACGTCGGGGTGCTCCAGCAGCCGGTCGACGGCCGTGCGGTCGCCGTGCACGACGTTGAGGACACCGTCGGGCAGACCGGCCTCGGTGAGGAGTTCGGCGATCCGCGTCGGGGCCGACGGGTCCTTCTCGCTCGGCTTCAGGACGAAGGTGTTGCCGCAGGCGATGGCGATCGGGAACATCCACATCGGCACCATGGCCGGGAAGTTGAACGGCGTGATGCCCGCGACGACGCCCAGCGGCTGCCGGATGGCGGCCACGTCCACGCGGGTGGCGACCTCGGTGGACAGCTCGCCCTTGAGCTGCACGGTGATGCCGCAGGCCAGGTCGACGATCTCCAGGCCGCGGGCGACCTCGCCGAGGGCGTCGGAGTGCACCTTGCCGTGCTCGGCGGTGATCAGGGCGGCGATCTCGTCGCGGTGGGCGTCCAGCAGCGCGCGGAACCGGAACAGGATCGCGGTGCGCTGGGCCAGCGAGGACCGGCCCCAGCTCAGGTACGCCTCCTTGGCGGCGGCGACGGCGGTGTCCACCTCCTCGGCCGAGGCGAAGGCGACCTTCGTGGTGACCGCCCCGGTCGCCGGGTCCGTCACCGGTCCGTAGGTGCCCGAGGCGCCTTCGGCGGTCCGGCCGCCGATCCAGTGGTTGACGAGGTGCGTCATGACCGAGAACTCCTTCGCAGAGGGCGGTGTCGGCGGGAGACGTCCCGTCCGTACCGCTCGGGGCCATCCCATCAGGCGCGGGTCCGGGACGCGCCCGACACAGTGTCGGGGGTTCGGGTCCCGCCGTAGACACATGTGGCGCGGCATTCACCGCAGGGCATTCACCGCAGGGCATTCACCGCGGCCCTCACCGCACGGCACCCGCGCTGAGTGCCGCCTCGACCTCCTCGGCGGTCGGCATGGCGGAGGAGCACTCCAGGCGGGAGGCGACCAGGGCGCCGGCGGCGTTGGCGTACCGCATGGTGCGCTCCAGGTCCCAGCCGGCCAGCAGGCCGTGGCAGAGCGAGCCGCCGAAGGCGTCGCCGGCGCCGAGTCCGTTGAGGACGTCGACCGGGAGCGGCGGGACCTCGGCACTCCCGCCGTGCGCGTCGAGGGCCAGCACCCCCTTCGGTCCCTGTTTGACGACGGCGAGTGCCACGCCGGTGTCCAGCAGGGCGCGGGCGGCGGCGTGCGGTTCGCGGACGCCGGTGGCGATCTCCACCTCGTCGAGGTTGCCGACGGCGACGGTGGCGTGGCGCAGGGCCTCGCGGTAGAAGGGGCGGGCCGCCTCGGGGTCGGCCCAGAACACGGGGCGCCAGTCGAGGTCGAACACCGTGGGGCCGGCGGGGCCCGCCCCGGCCCGGTGGGCGAGGGCGGCGAGCGTCGCCGTCCGGCTGGGTTCGTCGCACAGGCCGGTCCCGGTCACCCAGAAGAGCCGGGCCCCGGCGACGGCGCCCAGGTCGAGGTCGCGGGCGTCGATCTCCAGGTCGGGAGCCTTGGGCTGCCGGTAGAAGTAGAGCGGGAAGTCGTCCGGCGGGAAGACCTCGCAGAAGGTGACGGGCGTGGGCAGTCCGGCGACCGGGGTGACCCAGCGGTCGTCGACGCCGAAGCCGCGCAGGGCCTCGTGCAGATAGGCGCCGAACGGGTCGTCGCCCGTGCGCGTGATCACCGCCGTACGGCGTCCGAGGCGGGCCGCGGCGACGGCGACGTTGGTCGCCGAGCCGCCGAGGAACTTGCCGAACGACGTGACGTCCTTCAGCGGGACGCCGGTCTGCAGCGGATACAGGTCCACGCCGATCCGGCCCATGGTGATCACGTCGTACGCCATGCGCGGCCCCTTCGTGTCGGCACTGCCCTCCCGGCTTTCTAGCCGCGCCCACCGAGGCTGTCAACGCATTGTCCGGACATCCGGACCACGCACCGCCCCCAAGTCCCGTACGGCGATCGCCCCGTGTGGCGGTCGTGTCACAAACGCCACCGCCGTGTCACGACTGTCCCGTCCCCGCACGCCTTCCGTCACATCCGCGCACGGCCCCGGACGCGTCCTCACGCTCCGTCGCCGGCCGCGCACAGACTTGATGATCACCAGCGCTGCGCCCGGCTCCCCCGGACGGCTTCCCGGCCGCCACCGGGGCGCGCGCGGGGAGGTACGGCATGACCGACCGAATGCTCTGGTCCTACAAGGACATCGCGGCCCACATCCGCGTCCAGCCCGACACCGTGCGCTCGTACCGGAAGCACGGCCTGCTGCCCGCCCCGGACCATGTGGAGGCCGGCAAGCCCTACTGGTACGCCGACACCATCCGCACCTGGGTGGCGTCCCGGCCCCGCAACCGGGGGCGAGCCCGGGAGTGAGCCCGCCGGGCCGGCAGAACGCCGCTGCGGCCGGGGCGGTGTGTGGGGCACAGTGCGGGGCATGGATTTCGCCGTGAAACCCGTCCTGACCGGTGCGAAGGTCGTGCTGCGCCCCTTCACCGCCGAGGACGCGGACCTGATGTGGGAGATCGTGCGCGACCCCGAGGTGGTCCGCTTCACCTTCGAGCCGGACACCGCGCTGACCCGCGAGCGACTGCACTCCTGGTACGGCTCCCGGAGCACGGCCCGGGACCGGCTCGATCTCGCGGTCACCGACCGGCTCACCGGCGAACTCGTCGGCGAGGTGGTGCTGTACGACGTCGATCCGCACGCCCGGAGCTGCGTCTTCCGCACCCTGATCGGCCCTGGCGGGCGGGGCCGGGGGCTCGGCACCGAGGCCACCCGGCTGATCGTCGGCCACGGCTTCGAGCAGGGCGGCCTGCACCGGATCGAACTGGAGGTCTACGGCCACAACCACCGGGCGCTGCGCGCCTACGAGAAGGCGGGATTCGTGGTGGAGGGGGTGCGGCGGGAAGCGGCGCTGCGGGAGGGCCGGTGGGTGGACGAGGTGGTGATGGGGGTGCTGGAGCACGAGTGGCGGGCGTCCGCTCCGGGCGGCCGGGCGACACCGGGTCGCCCCGAAGGTGCCGTATGAGTACCCCCTAGGGGTATGCTGGGAGTCAGGTGACCCGCCGCGGGTCACGGGTACCCCGGCCGCAGGCCCCTACGAGGAGTGCACATGACCGCCCAGAGCGACACCCAGGGTTCCGTCACCGCCGTCTACCAGGTGAGCGGAATGAGCTGCGGACACTGCGAGGGCGCCGTCTCCGCCGAGATCGGCGAGATCCCCGGCGTCAGCTCGGTGAAGGCCGTCGCCTCCACCGGCGAGGTCACCGTCGTCTCGGCCGCCCCGCTGGACGAGGAGACCGTGCGCGCCGCCGTCGACGAGGCCGGCTTCGAGCTGGCCGGCCGGGCCTGATCCGCCCACCACCCGAGGGCGAGCACGCCCTTCCCCTCTCCGACCGGGCAGCGGCACGAGGCCGGCCCGGTCGGCCTTCCGGAGCCGGAACATGACCACCACCGCGAACTCCCCGTCCATACCCGCACCCGTCGACGCCGCCCCCGGCGGCTCGGCGGTCGAGCTGCGCATCGGCGGGATGACCTGCGCGTCCTGCGCGGCCCGGGTCGAGAAGAAGCTCAACCGCATGGACGGCGTCACCGCCACGGTGAACTACGCGACCGAGAAGGCCCGGGTCTCCTACCCGGCCGGGACGGACGTCGCCGACCTCATCGCCACCGTCGTACGGACCGGGTACACCGCCGAGGAACCCCCGCCGCCGGAGCCCGCCGCCGGCCCGGCCGGGCCCGAGGCGGCCTCGGCGCCTCACGACCCGGAGCTGTCCGCGCTGCGGCAGCGGCTCACCGTCTCCGCGCTCCTCGCCGCCCCCGTCGTGCTGCTCGCCATGGTCCCGGTGGCGCAGTTCGACCACTGGCAGTGGCTCTCGCTCACCCTCGCCGCGCCCGTCGTCGTCTGGGGCGGCCTGCCCTTCCACCGCGCCGCCTGGACCAGCCTCCGGCACGGCGCGGCCACCATGGACACCCTCGTCTCGCTGGGCACGCTCGCGGCGTTCGGCTGGTCGCTGTGGGCGCTCTTCCTCGGCGACGCGGGGATGCCGGGCATGCGCCACCCCTTCGAACTGACCGTCTCGCGCGCCGAAAGCTCCTCCACCCTCTATCTGGAGGTCGCCGCCGGCGTCACCGCCTTCCTGCTGCTCGGCCGCTTCCTGGAGGCCCGCTCCAAGCGCCGCGCGGGCGCGGCCCTCAGGGCCCTGCTGGAACTGGGCGCCAAGGACGTCACCGTCCTGCGCGACGGCCGCGAGGAGCGGGTCCCGGCCGGCCGGCTGGCCGTCGGCGACCGGTTCGTGGTCCGGCCCGGCGAGAAGATCGCCACCGACGGCACGGTGGTCGACGGCGCGTCCGCGGTGGACGTCTCGATGCTCACCGGCGAGTCGGTGCCGGTGGACGTCACCGCCGGGGACACGGTCACCGGCGCCACCGTCAACGTCGGCGGCCGGCTCGTGGTCGAGGCGGTCCGGGTCGGCGCCGACACGCAACTGGCCCGGATGGCGAAGCTGGTGGAGGACGCGCAGAACGGCAAGGCCGAGGTGCAGCGGCTCGCCGACCGCGTCGCCGGCGTCTTCGTCCCCGTCGTCCTGCTGATCGCGGCGGGCACCCTGGGCGGCTGGCTGGGCGTCACCGGCGACGCCGCCGCCGCGTTCACCGCGGCCATCGCGGTCCTGATCATCGCCTGCCCCTGCGCCCTGGGACTGGCCACGCCCACCGCCCTGCTGGTCGGCACCGGCCGCGGCGCCCAGCTCGGCATCCTCATCAAGGGCCCCGAGGTCCTGGAGTCCACCCGCCGCGTCGACACCGTCGTCCTCGACAAGACCGGCACCGTCACCACCGGCCGCATGACCCTCCACACGGTGTACGCCGCCGAGGGCACCGACGAGCAGGAAGTACTGCGCCTGGCGGGCGCCGTCGAGCACGCCTCCGAGCACCCGGTCGCCCGCGCCGTCGCCGCCGGGGCGCGCGACCGGCTCGGGACGCTGCCCGACGCGCAGGACTTCGAGAACGTGCCCGGCCGGGGCGTGCGGGCCCGCGTCGCGGGCCGCGAGGTGGCCGTGGGGCGCCTGTACCCCGACCTCCCGCCCCCGGTGGCGCGCGCGGTCCGGCAGGCCGAGGAGCAGGGCCGTACGGCCGTCGTGGTCGGCTGGGACGGCCGGGCGCGCGGGGTGCTCGCGGTCGCCGACGCCGTCAAGGACACCAGCGCCGAGGCGGTCGCCGCCCTGCGCCGGCTGGGCCTGCGCCCGGTGCTGCTGACCGGCGACAACCGGCGGGTGGCCGAATCGGTCGCCCGGAGCGTCGGGATCGCCGCCGAGGACGTGATCGCCGAGGTGCTGCCCGAGGGCAAGGTCGAGGTCGTGCGGCGCCTGCGCGCCGAGGGCCGTACGGTCGCCATGGTCGGTGACGGGGTCAACGACGCCGCCGCGCTCGCCACCGCCGACCTCGGGCTCGCCCTGGGCACGGGGACGGACGCGGCGATCGAGGCGGGCGACCTGACGCTGGTCGGCGGGGACCTGCGGGTGGCCGCGGACGCGATCCGGCTCTCCCGGCGCACCCTCGCCACGATCAAGGGCAACCTCGTGTGGGCCTTCGGCTACAACGTGGCCGCGCTGCCGCTGGCCGCCGCCGGGCTGCTCAACCCGATGATCGCGGGAGCGGCGATGGCGTTCTCCTCGGTCTTCGTGGTCAGCAACAGCCTGCGGCTGCGCACGTTCCGCTGAGCCGCGGATCGACCGGGGCCGAAATGCAACTGCCACTGGAGTCCGGCACTCGCCTCACATAAGCTCTTCACAAGGCTCGCGCATCTTCCCTACGCTGGGTCTCGTTCGGCCTACCGGTCTCTTGCGCACCTAACGGACATATGCAAGAGACGCAGGTCACAGTGGACCGAACGTAACCATCGAAGGGGTGCGAAGGTCTAAGTTGGCGATGTCAGGGAGCGTCTTGGGGGGCGCGAACTGGCATCTGAAGATGTCTTGGGGGACTTCTCCGGAGACGCGTTGCCGGGACACGTACACCGGGGAGCTTTGAGCGGCCCTCCCGGAGGTGCGTTGTCCCGGCAGACCGCAGTACAGCGATTCAGGCGCTGTCCTCACAGACGCCCGGCCGGATCCCGTGGGGGGAATCCGCACCGGGACTGGGAAGGCGCCCTGGTCGTCGGCCCGTGGGGGGACCGGCGCCGGGGCGCCTTCTGCCGTTCACGCTCACCTCGTGCGAAACCTCCCCCGTACGTACGACAAAGTCCCGCACCGCTCGAAGCGGTACGGGACCTCTGGCGGTACGGGACCTCGGTACAGGGGGCTCAGCGCTGTTCGACGGGCACGAAGTCGCGCTCGACGACGCCGGTGTAGATCTGGCGCGGGCGGCCGATACGCGACCCCGGCTCCTTGATCATCTCGTGCCACTGGGCGATCCAGCCCGGCAGCCGGCCGAGGGCGAACAGGACCGTGAACATCTCGGTCGGGAAGCCCATGGCCCGGTAGATCAGACCGGTGTAGAAGTCGACGTTCGGGTAGAGGCTGCGCGAGACGAAGTAGTCGTCGGAGAGCGCGTGCTCCTCCAGCTTCAGGGCGATGTCCAGCAGTTCGTCGGACTTGCCGAGGGCGGAGAGCACATCGTGCGCGGCGGCCTTGATGATCTTGGCGCGCGGGTCGAAGTTCTTGTACACCCGGTGGCCGAAGCCCATCAGGCGGACGCCGTCCTCCTTGTTCTTCACCTTGCGGATGAAGGTGTCGACGTCGCCGCCGTTGTCGCGGATGCCTTCCAGCATCTCCAGCACCGACTGGTTGGCGCCGCCGTGCAGCGGGCCCCACAGCGCGTTGATGCCGGCGGAGATCGACGCGAACATGTTCGCCTGCGAGGAGCCGACCAGGCGGACCGTGGAGGTCGAACAGTTCTGCTCGTGGTCCGCGTGCAGGATCAGCAGCTTGTCCAGGGCGGCGACGACCGTGGGGTCGAGGTCGTACTCCTGGGCCGGCACCGAGAACGTCATGCGCAGGAAGTTCTCGACGTAGCCGAGGTCGTTGCGCGGGTAGACGAACGGGTGGCCGATCGACTTCTTGTACGCGTAGGCCGCGATCGTCGGGAGCTTGGCGAGCAGCCGGATGGTGGAGAGGTTGCGCTGGCGCTCGTCGAACGGGTTGTGGCTGTCCTGGTAGAACGTGGACAGCGCGGACACCACCGAGGACAGCATGGCCATCGGGTGGGCGTCGCGCGGGAAGCCCCGGTAGAAGTTCTTGACGTCCTCGTGCAGCAGGGTGTGCTGCGTGATCTCGCCCTTGAACGAGGCCAGCTCGTCGACGGTCGGCAGCTCGCCGTTGATCAGCAGGTAGGCGACCTCCAGGAACGTGGAGCGCTCGGCGAGCTGTTCGATCGGGTAGCCGCGGTAACGGAGGATCCCCGCCTCGCCGTCCAGATACGTAATGGCGGATTTATAGGCGGCGGTGTTGCCGTAACCGCTGTCCAGCGTGACCAGACCGGTCTGGGCGCGGAGCTTCCCGATGTCGAAGCCCTTGTCACCGACGGTGCTGTCGATCACCGGGTAGGTGTACTCGTCGTCACCGAACCGCAGTACTACAGAGTTGTCGCTCACGTCTTTCCCTCACCGACGTAGTGCCTCATCTTCGAGGTGCCCTGACTGTCTCTACCATCCCCCACTTGGCTCAGGAGAGTGCACTCGGGGTCGACCATCGGGCCTATTGGCGGCACTGAGTGCCGCCAACTTGTCCATCCTGCCCGCTCGGTTCCGCTTCGGGAAGTCCTCTGTGACCTTCGCGACTCATTTGATCGATCATTTTCCGCCTGCGTTACGGCCGGATGCCGTACAGGTGCCGGTCAGGGGGCCGTCCGGGGACCGGGGACGGCTCCGGAGCCTCCGGAGAGCCGGAAGTCGAGGGCGGTGCAGCGCCGTCCGGCCGAGACCGTGCGTACCGCCTGCCCGATCGCCTTGCGCGAACCGACGAGGACGACCAGCTTCTTCGCCCGGGTGACCGCCGTGTAGAGCAGGTTGCGCTGGAGCATCATCCACGCGCTGGTGGTCACCGGGATGACCACGGCCGGGTACTCGCTGCCCTGGGAGCGGTGGATGGTCACCGCGTAGGCGTGGGCCAGTTCGTCCAGTTCGTCGAATTCGTACGGCACCTCCTCGTCCTCGTCGGTCAGTACGGTCAGGCGCTGTTCGACCGGATCGAGCGAGGTGACCACGCCCACGGTGCCGTTGAAGACACCGTTCTCGCCCTTCTCGTAGTTGTTGCGGATCTGGGTGACCTTGTCGCCGACGCGGAAGACCCGGCCGCCGAACCGCTTCTCGGGGAGGTCGGGCCGGCCGGGGGTGACGGCCTGCTGGAGCAGGCCGTTGAGGGTGCCGGCGCCGGCCGGGCCGCGGTGCATGGGGGCGAGCACCTGGACGTCCCGGCGCGGGTCGAGGCCGAAACGGGCCGGGATACGGCGGGCGACGACGTCCACCGTCAGCCGGCCCACCTCCTCCGTGTCGTCCTCGACGAAGAGGAAGAAGTCCTTCATGCCGTCGGTGACGGGGTGCTGCCCGGCGTTGATCCGGTGGGCGTTGGTCACCACGCCCGACTGCTGGGCCTGGCGGAAGACCCGGGTGAGCCGGACGGCGGGGATCGGGCTGCCCCCCGCGAGCAGATCCCGCAGCACCTCCCCCGCGCCGACGCTCGGCAGTTGGTCGACGTCCCCCACGAACAGCAGATGGGCTCCCGGGGCGACCGCCTTGACCAGCTTGTTGGCGAGCAGCAGGTCCAGCATGGACGCCTCGTCGACCACCACCAGGTCGGCGTCGAGCGGCCGGTCGCGGTCGTAGGCGGCGTCGCCGCCGGGCCTCAGTTCCAGCAGGCGGTGGACGGTGGACGCCTCGGCGCCGGTCAGCTCGGCCAGGCGTTTGGCGGCGCGGCCGGTCGGGGCGGCCAGCACCACCTTCGCCTTGCGCGCGCGGGCCAGCTCCACGATGGAGCGGACGGTGAAGGACTTGCCGCAGCCGGGGCCGCCGGTGAGCACCGCGACCTTCTCGGTGAGCGCGAGCTTCACGGCCGCCTCCTGCTCGGGGGCGAGGTCGACGCCGGTACGGCCCTTCAGCCAGCCGAGCGCCTTGTCCCAGGCGACCTGCCGGAAGGCGGGCATCCGGTCCTCGTCGGTGCGCAGCAGCCGCCGCACCGTCGCGGCGAGGGACAGTTCGGCGCGGTGGAAGGGGACGAGGTAGACGGCGGTGACGGGGTCGCCGCCCTCGGGGTCGGGGACCTTCTCCCGCACCACGCCGGGGTCCTCGCCCTCCTCGGGTTCGGCGGCCAGCTCACCGAGGCACTCGATGACAAGTCCGGTGTCCACCTGGAGCAGCTTGACCGCGTCGGCGATCAGCTTCTCCTCGGGGAGGTAGCAGTGCCCCTGGTCGGTGGCCTGGGAGAGCGCGTACTGCAGTCCCGCCTTCACCCGGTCCGGGCTGTCGTGCGGGATGCCGACGGACTGGGCGATCTTGTCGGCGGTGAGGAAGCCGATGCCCCAGACGTCGGCGGCGAGCCGGTACGGCTGGTTCTTCACGACCGAGATCGAGGCGTCGCCGTACTTCTTGTAGATGCGGACCGCGATGGACGTGGACACCTCGACGGTCTGGAGGAACAGCATCACCTCCTTGATCGCCTTCTGCTCCTCCCAGGCGTCGGCGATCTTCTTGGTCCGCTTGGGGCCGAGGCCGGGGACCTCGATGAGCCGCTTCGGCTGTTCCTCGATGACGGTCAGCGTGTCCACCCCGAAGTGCTGGGTGATCCGGTCGGCGAAGACCGGTCCGATGCCCTTGACCAGGCCGGAACCGAGGTAGCGCCGGATGCCCTGGACGGTGGCCGGCAGCACGGTCGTGTAGTTCTCGACGTGGAACTGCTTGCCGTACTGCGGATGCGAGCCCCACCGGCCCTCCATCCGCAGCGACTCGCCGGCCTGGGCGCCGAGCAGCGCGCCGACGACGGTGAGAAGGTCGCCGGCGCCTCTGCCGGTGTCGACCCGGGCGACGGTGTAGCCGTTCTCCTCATTGGCGTACGTGATGCGCTCCAGCACACCATCGAGGACGGCGAGCCGTCGTTCGCCGGCGGCGGTTTCGGACTGGTTGGGCATGGGGTGACGGTATCGGTGGGGGGTGACAATTCCCTACGGGGTTCGGGAGCCGGGACTCTCAGTAGTCTTGGGACATGGACTACGCGAGGATGCGCGCCATCGCCCAGGACCTCGGGGCATACGCGGAACAGCTCGAAGGTGCCTGGACCGTGGAGATCGGGCCCTCCGGCCCGATACTGGCCATGATGTGCCCCTCGAAGCGTCACTAAGGCACGATCCGGCGCATCTGCAAGCAGTTGGACGCACAGCTTGTCACCTCGCACCCCGGTTACATCTGTGCGAGTGGCCCGGAGATCGAACATCCCGCCATCGGACGTATGCGTCGCCCCGACGCCGTCGTCATCCCCGAGGCCGTCCTGGACGAGGACGGCCTCGCCGTCGACGCGACGCAGGCGCTGGCCGCCATCGAGATCGTCTCGCCGTCCAACCCGAGCAACGACTACGACGCGAAGCCGGCCGACTATCCGGCCATGGGCATCCCGCTCTGCCTGATCGTCGACCCGCGCACCGGCACGATCGAGGTGCACTCGGACCCTTGCAAGGGGCGCTACGCGCAGAAGGAGCCGTACATCTTCGGGGACGCGGTGCCGTTCGGGGTGTGGACGGTGGAGACGGGAGAGTTCAGGCGGTACGGCAGGGAGGGTTGAGGAACGCGCCCTCAGCTTGTTCTTTTTCTTCCAGCCTCGAACGGTGTCTCGT